>CAZTUT010000090.1:0-324 GCA_964616395.1 uncultured Burkholderiaceae bacterium | reverse complement strand
CGCCATGATCAGCGACTCGCCCTCGACGAAGTTGAAGCTCACGTTCAGGTTGTGCGGAACGCGTCGCTCGAGGTCGCCGTTGATGTAGACCTCCTCGATCTGCGACAGGCCCTTCCACAGGCGGTCACGCAGCATGCGGATGCGCTCGTTCTCGGTGGCCATCTCGGCGCGCGCGATGCGGAACGCCTCGCCGATGCCAACGATCTGGTGCGTGGGCAGCGTGCCCGAGCGCAGGCCGCGCTCGTGACCACCGCCATGCATCTGCGCTTCGAGCCGCACGCGCGGCTTGCGCCGCACGTAAAGCGCGCCGATGCCCTTGGGTCC
>CAZTUT010000089.1:0-11619 GCA_964616395.1 uncultured Burkholderiaceae bacterium | reverse complement strand
TCGCCCGCCTCGCCCTTGACTATCGGTTCGCCGATGGCCGGACCGTGCTGTCGCGCCGGCACGAGGGGCCGCTGCGGGTGCAGAAGGCGCTGTATCCCGAAGGCGAGCGCCTGTGCCACACGCTGATCGTGCATCCGCCGGGAGGGATCGCCGGAGGCGATGAGCTGGGCATCGCGGCCGGGATCGGCCCAGGCGCGCAGGCGCTGCTGACGACCCCGGGCGCGACCAAGTGGTACAAGGCCCACGGCCGTCAGGCTTCTCAGTCGATCGCGATGAATGTGCAGGGCGGGCTGGAGTGGCTGCCGCAGGAGGCGATTGTCTTCAATCAGGCCGACGTGAACTCGCGCATCGATATATCGCTTGCGCCAGATGCCGCGACCATCGGCTGGGACATCGTGGCGCTCGGCCGCGGGGCCGCGGGCGAGACGTTCGACGAGGGCCGCTTCGCGCAGACGATCCGGCTCAGCGACGATGGAAAGCTGCAGTGGGTCGAGCGCACGCGATTGCGGGGCGGCGATCCGATGCTCCGGTCGCCCGTCGGTCTGGCAGGCAACACGGTGTTCGGCTGCCTGTGGGCGGCCGGCCCAATCTGGCGCGACGACGATCTCGACGAACTGCGCGCCCAGTTACCGGCCGATACCGTACCCATCACGCGGGTGGCGCCGCGGCTGCTGCTCGCGCGCGTGCTGGCGGCCAGCACGCCTGCGGCCCGCGCTGCGCTGACGCGGGTCTGGCAATTGCTACGTCCACGCGTTTTCGAAGGCCGGCCTCCGATGCTGCCGCGCATCTGGGCGACCTGACCCATTGCAGGAGACTCCATGGAACTGTCCCCCCGAGAGAAAGACAAATTGCTGATCTTCACCGCCGGCCTGCTGGCCGAGCGCCGCCGCGCGCGCGGGCTGAAGCTCAACTATCCGGAATCCGTCGCCTTCATCAGCGCCGCCATCCTCGAAGGCGCACGCGATGGCCGCACGGTGGCCGACCTGATGCACTACGGCACCACGCTGCTGACGCGCGCCGACGTGATGGACGGCGTGCCCGAGATGATCCCCGACATTCAGGTCGAGGCCACGTTTCCCGACGGCACGAAGCTCGTCACCGTGCATCAGCCCATCGCCTAGAGGCCAACCGATGATTCCCGGACAACTGATGGCCGCCGACGGCGACCTCGAACTGAACGCCGGCCGCGCCACGGTCAAGGTCACGGTCGCCAACACCGGCGACCGCCCGATCCAGGTTGGCTCGCACTTCCACTTCTTCGAGACCAACGAAGCGCTGCGCTTTGAGCGCGCGGCCACGCGCGGCTTCCGGCTCAACATCGCGGCCGGCACCGCGGTCCGCTTCGAGCCGGGGCAAAGCCGCGAGGTCGAACTGGTAGCGCTCGCTGGCGACCGCATCGTTTACGGATTCAACGGCAAGGTCATGGGTCCGCTCGACGCATCCGCCGAAACGAAAGCGAGCCGCGCATGAAGATCGCCCGTCAGGCCTATGCCGAGATGTTCGGCCCCACGACCGGCGACCGCATCCGGCTGGCCGACACCGCGCTGGTGGCGCAGGTGGAAAAGGACTTCACGATCTACGGGGAAGAAGTGAAGTTCGGCGGCGGCAAGGTGATCCGCGACGGCATGGGCCAGAGCCAGCGCATGAGCCGCGACTGCGCCGACACGGTGATCACCAACGCGCTGATCATCGATCACTGGGGCATCGTCAAGGCGGACATCGGCCTGAAGGGCGGCCGCATCAGCGGCATCGGCAAGGCCGGCAACCCGGACATCCAGCCCGGCGTGACGATCGTGATCGGCCCCGGTACCGAGGTCATCGCTGGCGAGGGGATGATCGTGACCGCCGGCGGCATCGACACCCACATTCACTTCATCTGTCCGCAGCAGATCGACGACGCGCTGATGAGCGGGATCACGACGATGATCGGCGGTGGCACCGGGCCTGCGACCGGCACCTTCGCCACCACGGTCACACCGGGGCCGTGGCACATGGAGCGCATGCTGCAAGCGGCCGACGCGTTTCCGATGAACCTGGGCTTTCTGGGCAAGGGCAACGCATCGCTGCTGCCGCCGCTGATCGAGCAGGTGGAGGCAGGCGCCATCGGTCTGAAACTGCACGAGGACTGGGGCACCACGCCGGCCGCGATCGATGCCTGCCTGACTGCTGCTGACCAGACCGACACCCAGGTCGCGATCCATACCGACACGCTGAACGAGGCCGGCTTCGTCGAGGCCACGGTCAAGGCGTTCAAGGGCCGCGTGATCCACACCTATCACACCGAAGGCGCGGGCGGCGGCCATGCGCCCGACATCATCAAGGTCTGCGGCGAGCCCAACGTGCTTCCGAGCTCGACCAACCCGACGCGGCCCTACACGGTCAACACGCTCGACGAGCATCTGGACATGCTGATGGTCTGCCATCACCTCGACGCCGCGATTGCCGAGGACATCGCGTTCGCCGAGAGCCGGATCCGCAAGGAGACCATCGCCGCCGAGGACATCCTGCACGACATCGGCGCCTTCTCGATGATCAGCTCCGACTCGCAGGCGATGGGGCGGGTCGGCGAGGTCATCACGCGCACCTGGCAGACCGCGCACAAGATGCGGGTGCAGCGCGGGTCGTTGTCGGAAGCGGGCTTTGCCGATCCGTCCACGCACGACAACGCGCGCATCAAGCGTTACGTCGCCAAGTACACGATCAACCCGGCGATCACGCACGGCATCGCGCACGAGGTGGGCTCAGTCGAGGTCGGCAAGTGGGCCGATCTGGTGCTGTGGAAACCAGCGTTCTTCGGCGTCAAGCCGTTCCTGATCCTCAAGGGCGGCATGATCGCCGCGGCCGCGATGGGTGATCCGAATGCCTCGATCCCGACGCCGCAGCCAGTCCACTACCGGCCGCAGTTCGGCGCCTTTGGCGGCGCGCTGGCCCGGGCATCGCTGACCTTCGTCTCTCAGGCAGCACTTGAGAAAGGCATGCCGGCGCGCTATGGCCTGCAGAAGAACGTGGTCGCGGTGCGCGGCATCCGCAAGCTCGGCAAGCGCGACATGGTGCACAACGCACTGGCGCCGCGCGTCACCGTGGATCCCGAGACCTATCAGGTGCATGCCGACGGCGTGCTGCTCGACTGCGAGCCCGCGACCGAATTGCCGATGGCGCAGCGCTACTTCCTGTTCTGATGATCACGCTCACCCATGTTCTCGACCGGCGCCTGTCCGACGCCGAAGCGGCCGGCGCCCTGCGCCTGCGCTTGAGCCATGACGAGCGCGTCCGCAGCCGGCTGGCGGCAATGAGCGTCGATGGCCGCGCGGTGGCGATCCTGCTGCGCGACGCGAAGCGCGGCGTGGCGCTGGCCGATGGCTGCGTGCTGTGCAGCGACGAGGGCGTCGTGGCGATCGTCGAGGCGGCGCCGCAGCCGCTGGCGCGCGTGACGGCCTCCTCGCCGCTGGCGCTGATGCGCGCCGTCTATCACCTGGCCAACCGGCACGTGGCCGCGCAACTGGCGGCCGATCACGTACTGATCGAGCGCGATCCGGTGCTGGAGTCGATGCTGCGCGGCCTGGGTGCGCAGGTCGACGCGGTGGAGGCGCCGTTCGCGCCCGAGAGCGGTGCCTACGCGGGCGGCCATGGGCATGCGCATGGTGGTCATGCCCACGGCCATGGTCATTGCGACGAGATCGACGAAGTCTCCGCCACCGTGGGCGAGCAGCTGTCGATTGCCGCGCACGCGCGGCGCGCGGGCTGAGGCAGCGCGATGCAGCCGGTCGAGCCCGATCTGGCCGCTGCCGCGCGCTTGCGACGGCTGCTGCTGCTGCTGCAACTGGCCAGCCCGGCGCTGCCGGTGGGCGGCTTTGCCTATTCGCAAGGTCTGGAGAAGGCCATCGAGGACGGCCTCGTTGCCGATGCCGACAGCGCCGGCCGCTGGATCGGCGACCTGCTGTCGCTGTCGCTGGCACGAGTGGAAGCACCGCTGTGGCTGCGTGCGTTCGATGCCTGCGCGGCGAATGACGTTGCCGCGCTTTCCCGCTGGAACGACGAGACGCTGGCGCTGCGCGAGACGGCCGAACTGCGCGCCGAGACCGTGCAGATGGGCAATTCGCTATTCCGGGTGTTTCCGGCGCTGGGCATCGTGCCGCCTGTGCTCGATCCGGTGGCCTTTCCGGTGGCGTTCGCCTGCGCCTGTGCGCGGCTGGGGCTGCCGCGCGAGGAGGGCCTGACCGCGTATCTGTGGGCGTGGGCCGAGAACCAGGTGTTGGTCGCGGTCAAGTCGGTGCCGCTCGGCCAGCAGGCCGGGCAGACTTTGCTCAACGCGTTGCATCCTGCACTGGCGCAGGCGGTGCAGATGGCGGCCACGCTGGGTGACGACGACCTGGGGTCCGCCGCCATCGGCTTCGCGCTGGCCTGCTCGCGCCACGAGACCCAGTATTCGCGCCTGTACCGATCCTGAACATCACCAAACAATCACAAGGACATTTGACGATGAGTTCTGCTCCGCTGCGGGTGGGCGTGGGAGGCCCGGTGGGCTCCGGCAAGACCACGCTGGTCGAGGTGCTGTGCAAGCGGATGCGCGATCGCTTCCGGCTGGCCGTCGTGACCAACGACATCTACACCAAGGAAGACGAGCGCCTGCTGGTCGCGGCTGAGGCGCTGGCACCGGAGCGCATCATGGGCGTGGAGACTGGCGGCTGCCCGCACACCGCAATCCGCGAGGACGCCAGCATCAACCTCGAAGCGGTCGAGCGCATGTGCAAGCGCTTCCCCGACCTCGAACTGATCTTCATCGAAAGCGGTGGCGACAACCTGGCCGCGACCTTCAGCCCCGAGTTGAGCGATTTGACGATCTACGTGATCGACGTGGCCGGCGGCGAGAAGATCCCGCGCAAGGGCGGCCCTGGCATCACGCGCAGCGACCTGCTGGTGATCAACAAGACCGACCTGGCACCCTACGTCGGCGCTAATCTGGACGTGATGCGCAGCGATACCGAGCGCATGCGCGGCAGCCGACCGTACGTGATGACCAACCTGAAGACCGGCGCCGGAGTGGATGCGGTGATCGACTTCATCGTCGCCCGCGGCCTGCTCTCCGCGGCGTGACCCGCCGTCTTGGGAGGTTTGCACCGATGGTGCAGCCCGCGCATCGCGCTAACCTTGCCGTATCGAGTCTCACGCTGCGGACAACGCCATGAATGACCTCGCCTCTGCTCCCGCCACGGTGGCCGTCAACGGCCGCAGGCTCTGGGAATCGCTGATGACGCTAGCCCAATTGGGTGCCACGCCCAAGGGTGGCGTGTGCCGGCTGGCGCTCAGCGAGCTCGACCGGCAGGCGCGCGATCTGGTCACGGGCTGGGCGCGCGAGGCCGGATGCAGCATCCGCGTCGATGCGATCGGCAACATTTTCGCGCGCCGCCCGGGCACCGACCCGGCGCGCGCCGCGGTGGCGACCGGCAGCCACATCGACACCCAGCCCACCGGTGGCAAGTTCGATGGCAACTACGGCGTGCTGGCCGGCATCGAGGTGCTGCGCACGCTCGACGATCTGGGCATCGCCACCGCCGCGCCGATCGAGGTCTGCATCTGGACCAACGAGGAGGGCTCGCGCTTCGTGCCGGTGATGATGGGCTCGGGCGTCTATGCCGGCGCCTTCACGCTCGCGCATGCGCTTGCTGCACGCGACCGGCAGGGGGTCTCGGTGGCCGAGGCGCTGCAGGCGATCGGCTATGCCGGCGCCGCTCCTGCCGCGGTGGCTGAGGGCGCGCCGGTATTCGGCGCCTATTTCGAGGCGCACATCGAGCAGGGGCCGGTGCTGGAAGACAGCGGCAACGTGATCGGTGTCCTCACCGGCGCGCTCGGCCAGCGCTGGTACGACGTGACGGTGACCGGCATGGAAGCGCATGCCGGCCCCACGCCGATGAACCTGCGGCGCGATGCACTGCTGCCGGCCACGCGGTTGATCCAGCAGGTCAATGCGATCGCGCTGTCGCACCAGCCACATGGGCGCGGCACCGTGGGCTGGGTCGAGGTGTTTCCCAACTCGCGCAACACGATTCCGGGCCGCGTGCGCTTCACGGTGGACTTTCGCAACAGCACTGACGAGGCGCTGCTGGCCATGGACGGCGCGCTGCGCGCCGCTGCCGCGCAGGTTGCGAGCGAGGCTGGCGTTCAGGTCGAGGTCGAGCAGGTGGTGTACTACCCGCCGCAGCCGTTCACGCCAGCGCTGGTGCAGTCGGTCCGCGCAGCGGCGCAGCGGCTGGGCCTGCCGCACCAGGACATCGTCAGCGGCGCCGGCCACGATGCGGTCTACGTGGCGCGCGTGGCCCCGGCGGCGATGATCTTCGTGCCCTGCAAGGACGGCATCTCGCACAACGAAATCGAGGATGCACGCGAAGATCACCTGACAGCGGGCGCCAACGTGCTGCTGCATGCGATGCTGGCGTGCGCGCGCTGATCGCGCAGCCGCTGACCGCTGCGGCCTTTGCGCCTTTCGGTCGCGTGGTGGCCTGGCCAGGTGGACAGGGGCGGCCGATCAACGAGGGCTCGAGCCTGCGTGCTGATCTGGACGGTGCACTGCGCCTCGATGCTCAGGGCGGCCAACCGCTGCTGGCGATCTACCGGGCCGAAGCGCGTGCCTTTCCTTTCGAGGCAGTCACACTGGAACGGCACCGGTATGGCAGTCAGACCTTCATTCCGCTGGGTAGCGCGCGTTTCGTGATCCTGGTAGCGCCGGCAGCTTTTACGCCGGAGGCTGACAGCCTGCATGCGTTCATCACCGATGGCCGGCAGGGCGTGAGCCTGGCGCCGGGTACCTGGCACCACGGTCTGCTGGCGGTCGATGCGGCCGACTTTGCCGTGATCGAGCGCGCCGCTGATGATGAGGACTGCGATCTGCTGACGCTTCCTCGGCCCGTCTCGGTCGCGCTGCCCTGAAGGGCAGCGCGCGCGTCGCTCTGGCAGGTGGCGACCGGTTCTTCAGGCGCCCAGCTTCTCCGCCATCGCGATCAGGCTGCGATCGGACCCTGCCGGGCCCAGCAGAGAAATGCCGAGCGGCGCGCCCAGCCGCGTGGTCAGCGGCAGCGATACTTGCGGAAAACCGGCGAGCCCGGAGATGCACAGCATCTTGATCGCCACGTTGCGGTAGTCCTCCAGCTCCGATTCGCTGGATGATGACAACGGCGCGATATCGGGCATCGTCGGCAACACCAGCACGCCATCGGCACCCAGTAACGCAGCGAGGTGCGCGCGGAAGCGGTTACGGAAGGCGGTCGCTTCGGTGACCTGCGCATCGGTTACGTTGCGCGACCACGCAAAGCGTTCGGCGACGCCCGGACCGAGCGGCGGTGCATGCCGTTCGATGAAGCTGCCATCGGTGCTCCAGGCCTCGCGGCCCTGCAGGTAGCGGAACGACCAGTACATGGTGTCGAACGATTCGAGCGCGGCTGACACTGGCTTTGCGGGGCCGTAAGCCGCCTCGATCCGGCCGAGCACTGGCGCCAGCGCTGCGCGCGGTTCCGAGCCGAGCAGCGCCCAGACATCGTCGGCACGCAGCAGCCTCGGCGTGGTGATCGGGGTGGCGTCAGCGCCGATCAGCACGTCGGCCACGCGCGCGAAGGTCTGCACGTCGCGGGTGAAGAAGCCGCAGGTATCGAAGCTCGGCGATAGATCAAGGCAGCGCGCCAGCGAGATGCGGCCATGGGTCGGGCGGATGCCGTACAGCCCGCAGTGATTGGCCGGCGCGCGCACCGAGCCGCCGGTATCGGTGCCCAGCGCAACGTCGCACAGGCGGCTCGACACCGCCGATGCCGAGCCGCACGACGAGCCGCCGGCAATCCGGTCGGGGGCTGCGCCATTGCGCGGCGCGCCGAAGTGCGCGTTCTTGCCGTTCATGCTGAAGGCCAGCTCGTCGGTGATGACCTTGCCGACGAAGCGCGCGCCAGCGTCGAGCAGGCGCTGGACCGTGGGCGCGGTTTCGGTCTTGATGCCCGACTTGGCCAGCAGCAGCGGATTGCCGCCGCTGGTCGGATAGCCGGTCACGTCGAACAGGTCCTTGGCGGCAAAGGTCAGTCCCGACAGCGGCCCCGTGCTGGCGTTCGCCACCGGCACGGCCGGGTAGGGCATGAATGCGTGGGCGGGATCGTCGTGTAGAAGCATGGGTTGTCCTTGGAGATCAGCGCCGCGGCCACTCGCATGCCGGGCGCACAGCGGGGCAAGCGATCACGATGTGAGCGGATGCGTGAAGCGTCCAGCATAGGGCTTGGGAACGGGCGCCGCATAGCCGCCAACGCGCGAGGTGCGAAGGCCGAGCGCAGCCAGCCCCTCGGCCAGCTTGACCGCAGCGGCCACGCCGTCGATCACCGGCACGCCGTGTTCGGCAGCGAGGCTCGCTGCGAGATCGGCCATGCCGGCGCAGCCGAGCACGATGGCCTCGGCCTGGTCGTCGCGTAACGCGGCGACGATCTCGGCGCCAATGCGCGCGCGCGCCGGCGAGCCCGGCTCCTCCAGCGACAGCACCGGCACCTCGGCCGCGCGCACGCGCGCGCAGCGGGTCGCCAGACCGTACTTGACGAGGTTGTGCTCGATCGCCGGCACGCTGCGCGACAGTGTGGTGATGACGCTGAACTTGCCTGCCACCAGGGCGGCCAGATGGAACGCTGCCTCGCCGATGCCGATCACCGGCGCCCGCGCCAGACTGCGCGCGGCATCGAGGCCGGTGTCATCGAAGCAGGCGACGATGTAACCATCAGCGGGCGCCGTGCGCTCGCAACGGGCGATCTCATCGAGCAGCCCGGGCACCGCGTAGGCCTCGTCCAGATAGCCTTCGATCGACACCGGGCCGTCGGCGGGATTGATGGCCACGATCTCGGTGTCGGCCGATGCAACAGCGCGTGCTGCCGCGCCCGCCTTGGCAGTCATCGAGGCCGTGGTGTTCGGGTTGATCAGGACCAGGCGCATCGTGTGACCGGGATCGCTCAGGTCGCCAGCGCAGCCGCGGTGGCGTCGGTGCGCAGGCAGCGCGCCTGATGGTCGGTCGCCAGCATCACCGCCGCGGGTTGCTCGGTGCGGCAGCCCTCCTGGGCGAATCGGCAGCGCTCGGCGAACGCACAGCCGGGCGGCAGTGCGGACAGGTCGGGTGGGCTGCCGGCGATCGTCTGCAAGCGTGCGCCGCGTGCCAGCGCACCATGGGCGCGGCTCTGCAGCAGCGCCATCGTGTACGGATGGCGCGGCGCCCGGATCAGCGTGCGCGCCGGTCCTTCCTCGACGATGCGGCCCGCATACATGACCGCGATGCGGTCGGCCACTTCGACCGCAGCGCCGATGTCGTGCGTGACGAACACGATCGAAAGCCCCATCTCGCGCTGCAGTTCGCGCAGCAGCAGAAGGATCTGAATCTGCACGGTAGCGTCGAGCGCAGTGGTGGGCTCGTCGGCCAGCAGCAATTGCGGCCGGCAGGCCAGCGCCAGCGCGATCATCGCGCGCTGGCGCATGCCGCCGCTCATCTCGTGCGGGTAGGCGTCGAGGCGGCGTTCCGGGCTGGGGATGCGCACGCGTTCGAACAACTGCAGCGCGCGGCGACGCGCCTCGGCCGCCGAGACCGGCTCGTGGCGGCGGATGCTTTCGATGATCTGCTGTCCGACCGAGTACACCGGGTCGAGCGCCAGCAGCGGCTCCTGGAAGATCATCGAGGCGACCTTGCCGCGATAGTCGGCAAGCGCGCCCGTGCCCAGCGACAACACGTCGAGCCCGCCGACCGTGACCTGTCCGCTGATGCGGGTGCGGCGCTCCGGATGCAGTCGCAGCAGTGAGCGCAGCGTGACGCTCTTGCCGGAGCCTGATTCGCCGATCAGCGCGACCGTGTCGCCGCGCGCCACGGTGAGGTCGACGCCGTTGACCGCACGCACCGGCCGTGCGCCACCGGTGAAGGTGACGTGCAGGTCGCGTATGGAGACCAGGGGTTCGGAGACGGTTGCCATCGTCGGGGTCTATGCCGCGGCGCGGATCGGAATCGAGCGGCTGTGGCCGGCGCCGGCCTCGTGCATCAGGCAGGCCACCGCATGCTCGCTTGCCGGACGCGCGGGCACCTTCTCGCGGCACACCGCTTCGGCGAACGCGCAGCGCGTGTGGAAGCGGCAGCCCGGCGGCGGGTTGATCGGGTTGGGCGGATCGCCGGCCAACGGCGCCTCTTCGGTCCGATGGTCCGGGTCCATCGTCGGCATCGAGGCCAGCAGCGCCTGCGTGTACGGGTGGCGGGGGGCGCCGAAGATCGCCTCCGACGGACCGATTTCAGCCACTTCGCCGAGGTACATCACCATCACGCGGTCCGACACGTAGCGCACCACGTGCAGGTCGTGGCTGATGAAGACGTAGGTCAGGCCGAAGGCATCCTTCAGGTCGAGCAGCAGGTTCAGCACCTGCGCCTCGACCGATTTGTCGAGCGCGGAGACCGCTTCGTCGAGGATGATCAGCCGCGGCTGCAGGGCCAGCGCGCGGGCGATGTTGACGCGCTGCCGCTGGCCGCCTGACAGCTCATGCGGATAGCGCTCGGCGAAACGGCGCGGCTCAAGGCCAACGCGGGTCAGCAGATCGCGCGCGCGCTCGACGGCCTCGCGGTGAGACACGCCATGCACCTGCGGCGCAAAGGCAATCGAGTCCTCGATGGTCAGGCGCGGATTGAGCGACGAGTAGCTGTCCTGGAACACCATCTGGACCTGGCGCCGGAACTCCTTTAGCGGCAGGTCGCGCGAGCCGACCACGCGACCGTCGAACACGATTTCGCCGGCATCGGGTGCGATCAGGTGCATCAGCAGACGCGCCGTGGTGCTCTTGCCGCAGCCCGACTCGCCGACCACGCCCAGCGTTTCTCCCTTGTGGACGGCGAAGTCGATGCCGTCGACCGCGCGCACCACGCCGGTCGGCCGGCCGATCCAGCCGCCCTTGAGCGGGAAGTGCCGGGTCAGCCCGCGCACGGTGAGCAGCGGCTGGGCCGGACCGCCGACGTCGGGCTGGGCCATCGGGCTCGCTTCGGTACTCATTGCTTGACGTCCATCGCCGAGCGCAGTCCGTCGGACAGCGTGTTGAAGGCAATCGAGGTGATGAAGATCATCACGCCCGGTAGCGCCGCGATCCAGGGCTGGGTATAGATCGCCGTGCGCAGCGTGTTGAGCATCAGACCCCACTCGGGCTCCGGCGGCTTGACGCCCAGGCCGAGGAAGCTCAGGCCGGAGGCAAGGATCATCGCCACCGCGATCAGGCTGGTGGCGTAGACGAAGATCGGCCCAAGCGCATTGCCCAGCACGTGAACGCGCACGATCGTGAAGGCGCTTGCACCCGACGCACGCGCCGCCTCGACGAAGTCGCGTGCGCGCAGCTGCGTAGTCACGCTCTCGGCGACCCGCGCGATCGGCGGGATGAACACGATGGTCAGGCTCAGCAGCGAGTTGAAGATGCCGGCACCGAGCGCGCCGCTCAGGGCGATGGCCAGCAACACCGACGGGAACGCGTAGAAGACGTCGATCGTGCGCATGATCACCGTGTTGACGCGGCCGCCGATGTAGCCTGCAAACAGGCCGATGGCGGAGCCGATCACGAAGGCGATCAGCACCGGGGTGATGCCCATGAACAGCGATA
>CAZTUT010000088.1:0-11674 GCA_964616395.1 uncultured Burkholderiaceae bacterium | reverse complement strand
CCAGCGGCACGCCGGCCTTCTCCATCAGCGACTTGGCGGCGCTCTTGCTGCCCATCGCGCGGATTGCGCCGGGCGGCGGGCCGATGAAGGCCAGACCGGCGGCCGCGCAGGCCTGCGCGAACGCCTCGTTCTCGGACAGAAAGCCGTAGCCGGGATGGATCGCCTCGGCGCCGGTGGCGCGCGCCACCGCGAGGATCTTCTCGCCGCGCAGGTAGCTGTCGCGCGCCGGCGCGGCACCGATGTGTACCGCCTCGTCGCACATCGCGACGTGGCGCGCGCCGGCATCGGCGTCCGAATACACGGCCACCGTGCGCACGCCAAGCCGGCGCGCCGTGGTGGCCACGCGGCAGGCAATCTCGCCGCGGTTGGCGATCAGGATCTTCTTGAACATCTCGGCCTCTCCTTCGCCGCGAATGACTTCAACGAAAGCAATGACTGCAACAACGCATGATGGCGCGTGCCCGCGACGACGCTCATGCCGGCCGCCCCGCCAGCCGCCGCAGCATGCCGGCCACGAATCGCGCCAGCTTCGGCAGCAGCCATGCCGCGATCGCCACCAGCACGATTACCACGGCGAGCGCGGCCAGCGGCCATGCCAGCACCAGCGCCAGCAGGCCGCCGACCAGCACGTCCTCGGCAGTCGAGGTGACGATGTTGCTGACCGGCTCCGGCGAGGTATTGACGGCGGCGCGCGCACCGGCCTTGGTGAAGTGGCTGGTGGCGGCCAGCGAACCGCCGATGATCGCCATCACCGTGGCCCAGGCGGCGCTATCGGGGCCGGCCGCGGTGCCGAAGCCGAACACGCTGGCGGCCAGCGCCGCGCCGGCCGGGATCCGGATGAAGGTATGGATCGCGTCCCACAGCGAATCGACGGCGGGCACCTTGTCGGCAAAAAATTCGATGCAGAACATCAGCGCCGAGGCGCCCAGCACCCACGGATGCGACAGCACGTGCAGGCCTGCCGGCAGCGGGACCCAGCCTGCGTAGCCGACCAGGCCGACGATCAGCAGCACCGCATACAGCCGGATGCCGCTGGCGAAGCCGAGCACGGCGGCCAGCGCCACCAGTTGCGCCAGGTCGAGTCCGGCCGGCAGCGCGGCGTTCACGCGGTGGCCTCGTCGATCGGCAACAGCTTCTTGGGCACCAGCGTGATGTAGCCGTGATCCGCCTCCAGCAGCATCTCGACGCGCAACGGAAAACCGTCGCGCAGTTCGCGCGGGCTGCGGCTTTCGCGCAGGCGCGCGCGCAGCGTGACTTCGCTGCCGGGCGGCAGATCGGCGAACGCACGCGCCAGCCGGCGGAACGCCTTCACGCCATCGGCGCCGAGCGCGTAGGCATGCCACGCGTGGCCGGGCTCGGCCGGTGGCAACTGCTCGTCGCGCTCGCGCACCTGTGCCAGCGGCAGCACGACCGCGACCGGCGCGGCTGCGCGCGCGCCGGCAGCCGGACGACGCAGCTCGACATCGATGCTCGCGCCACTGACACGCACGCGCTCGTCGACATACAACGCCAGCCGGAGCGCGCGCGGATCGAGCGCGGCCATGCCGTCGCGCCACAGCGTACGCAGCCGCCACAACAACGGCAGGTTGAACAGCAGGCGGCGCTTGACGAAGCACTGCCCGATGGCGGCGAGCGCGAACTCGCTGGCGCCACCGGTGTGCGCGACGTCCCAGCCGGCTCGACCCAGCGTATGCGTGAGCAGCAGTGTCTCAGCCATGCGCGGACGACCCGATGTCAGACGCGCCGCAGCGGATCGGCGGCATCGTCGTCGTCACCATCGGTGCCGGCCGCTTCAGCCTGTTCGGCCTCGAACTGCACCAGCCAGCGCGGCTTGCGCTTGGCAAGAAAGCTGGCGATGCCTTCGCGGCCGTCGTCGGAGGCGCGCATCCGCGCGATGCGCTCGGCAGTGTCGGCCGCCAGCGCATCGTCGATCGGCTTGCCCGCCACGTCGCGGATCAGCGTCTTGGTCGCAGCGACCGCGGCGTCGCTGGTGGCCATCAGCGTGCCGAGGATCGTGTTGATGCGGGCATCGAGCTCATCGGGCGGCGTGATCTCGTGCAGCAGGCCGATGCGGAACGCCTCGCTGGCATCGAACTTCTCGGCGGTCAGCATGTAGCGGCGACAGGCGCGCTCGCCGATCGCGCGCATCACGTACGGGCTGATCGTGGCCGGCAGCAGGCCGAGCCGCGTCTCGGACAGACTGAAAGACGCATTGAACGCGCCCACCGCGATGTCGCAGGCGGCCACCAGACCCATGCCGCCGGCATACGCGTCGCCGTGCACGCGCGCGATGGTGAGCTTGGGGCAGTCGTGGATCGTGCGCAGCATGTCGGCCAGCCCACGCGCATCGCGCCGGTTGTCGTCGAGCGAGTAGGTGCTCATGCGCCGCATCCAGTCGAGGTCGGCGCCGGCGCAGAACGCGGGTCCATGCCCGGCCAGCACGATCGCGCGCACGCCATCGTCGGCACCAAGCACGCGGTAGGCCTGCGTCAGCTCGGCGATCACGGTCTCGTTGAAGGCGTTGCGCACCTTCTCGCGGTTCATCCAGACCACGGCGACCCGGTACGACAGGTCGATCTGCAGGGTCTCGAACTTCATGGCATCGATGTTCACGGTTGCACCTTCAGTCGCATTCAATTCGGTTGCGGCGCGCGGAGGACCGCGGCCGTCGGCACCTCGCGCACGCGCGCAAGAAACGCATCCAGTTCGGCAAAGGCCGCCGCCCGTGCCTGCGGATTGCCGCCCTGATGCACGCCGCCGGCCTGGATGCCGTTGGGCACACCGGCGCGGAAACGCAGCGGCGCACTGCTGTCGAAGCCGTGGTAGCTGTCGGCATACACCCGCAGCGTGACGTCGGCGCCCTGCTCGCGGCGCAGCCGCTCGGTCAGTTGCTCGCACGGCGCCGGCGGGGTCCAGTCGTCATTGGCGCCCAGCAGCATCAACAGCGGCTGGCGCAGTGTGTAGGGCGCGCGCCGGAACGCGCCGCAGCCGGGATAGAACACCACCGCCGCCGCCACCGGCTGCGCGGCACCGGCGCGGCCGGCATCGATCGAGGCCAGCGTGGTGCTGCCGCCATGCGACCAGCCGAGCACGACGATGCGGCCAGCATCCACCGTCGGCTGCGCGGCCAGCCAGGCGACGGCCGCAGCCACATCGGCGCGGCGCGTCTCGACCTTGATGCTGCGCTCGACATCCTTCTGCATGCAGATCGAGCCGCTGCCACGGGCGCTGAAGCTGTCGGGCAGCAGCACGTGAAAGCCGGCGGCGTGCAACCGCGCGATGTACTCGGTATACCGTGCCTCGAAGCGCTGGCCGGTGTCGGACGCCGAGCGCCAAAGACCGCCGCAACCGTGCAGCGCGACCACCGCCGGCCGCGGCGCCGCATCGGGCTGCGGCGGCAGCGGATACCAGTGCGCGCCGATCTGGCTGCCATTGGCCAGCGGTAGCGGCATCCGGGTCTCGGCGGGCGAGGGCAGCGGGCGAGCGGGCGCAGGCTGCGCTGTTGCGGATTGCGGAGCCGCAGCTTGGGCCGCACCCGGCTGAGCGGACGGCGGGGCAGGCTGCGGCGCAGTGTGAGGCACCGGCACGGCCGGCTGCGCGATCGCTGGCTGCGCGGACAGCGACGCCACTGCCGCCAGAGCGGACAGCACGATCGCGCGCAGCGGGTTGGGCATCGGCATCATTCGACCGCGAAGCGCTTGGCGACTTCCTCGAGCATCACCTCGGTGGCGCCGCCGCCGATGGCCAGCACGCGGGCGTCGCGCACCAGCCGCTCGATCGGCGTCTCGCGCATGTAGCCCATGCCGCCATGGAACTGCTGGCAGGCGTAGGTGACGTCGTTGACCAGCTCGCCGGTGAGCGCCTTGAGCATCGAGACCTCGCGCACCACATCCTGGCCGGCATCGACCTGCAGCGCACACTGGTACAGCAGCGCGCGCGCCGCCTCGACGCGCGCCGCCAGCATCGACAGCGTCTGCCGGATCGTCTGCTTGTCCCAAAGCGTTGCGCCGAACGCGCGACGCTCGTTCACGTAGCGGTAGGTGAGTTCGAGTGCGGTCAGGCAATGGCCGATGGCCATGCTGCCGAGCGCGATGCGCTCGACCTGGAAGTTCTTCATGATCGCGTAGAAGCCGGCGTTCTCCTCGCCCAGCCGGTTGGCGGCCGGCACGCGGCAGTGCTCGAACACCAGCTCGGCGGTGTCGGAGGCGAGCCAGCCCTGCTTGTTCAGCGCGCGGCCGACGCGGAACCCGGGCGTGCCGCGCTCGACCGCGAAGATCGAGATGCCGCGCGATCCCTTGGCCTGCGGATCGGTGCGGGCGGCGACGAACACCAGGTCCGCCAGCACGCCGTTGGTGATGAAGATCTTGCTGCCATCGAGCACGTAGTGGTCGCCATCCCGAACGGCGCGGGTGCGGATCGCCGCCACGTCCGAGCCGGCATCGGGCTCGGTCACCGCCACCGCGGTGATGCACTCGCCGCGGCAGATGGCCGGCAGCCAGCGCGCCTTCTGCTCGGCCGTGCCGGCGTTGACCAGGTGCGGGCTCGCCATGTCGGTGTGCACCAGCACCGTGATCACCGCGCCGCCGCTGGTCGAGCGCGACAGCGCCTCCTGCCACACCACGTTGGTCAGCATGTCGGCGCCGCCGCCACCATGCTCGGCCGGATGCATCAGCCCGAGCCAGCCGAGCGCGCCCATCTTGCGCAGCAGCTCGCGCGGCGTGCTGCCGGCCTCGTCCCAGGCCAGCGCATGCGGCTCGATCTCGGCGGCGACGAATCGCGCCACCTGACGGCGCAGTTCTTCATGCTCGGAGCGGAGAAACAATGAGCAGCTCATCGGCGCAGGCTCACATCCGGAACACACCGAACCGCGTCTCGGGGATCGGTGCATTGAGCGCGGCCGACAGGCCGAGGGCGAGCGTCATGCGCGTGTCCAGCGGGTCGATCACGCCGTCGTCCCACAGCCGCGCGCTGGCGTAGTACGGATGGCCCTGGTGCTCGTACTGCGACAGGATGGGCGCCTTGAACGCAGCCTCTTCCTCGGCGCTCCAGGTGCCGCCCTTGGACTCGATGCCATCGCGCTTGACGGTGGCCAGCACGCTGGCGGCCTGCTCGCCGCCCATCACGCTGATGCGCGCGTTCGGCCACGTCCAGAGGAAGCGCGGACCGAACGCGCGGCCGCACATGCCGTAGTTGCCGGCGCCGAAGGAGCCGCCGATGATCACCGTGAACTTGGGCACCTGCGCGCAGCTCACCGCGGTGACCATCTTGGCGCCATGGCGGGCAATGCCCTCGTTTTCGTATTTGCGTCCGACCATGAAGCCGGAGATGTTCTGCAGGAACACCAGCGGAATCCTGCGCTGGCAGCACAGCTCGATGAAGTGCGCGCCCTTGGCCGCGCTCTCCGAAAACAGGATGCCGTTGTTGGCGATGATGCCCACCGGCATGCCCTCGATCCAGGCAAAGCCGGTGACGAGGGTCGAGCCGAAGCGCGCCTTCCACTCGTCGAACTCCGAGCCGTCGACGATGCGGCCGATCACCTCGCGCACGTCGTACGGCTTGCGGGTGTCGGTCGGGATCACGCCGTACAGCTCGGCCGCATCGAGCCGCGGCGGACGCGGCGCGCGCAACTGCATCCAGGACGGCTTCACGTAGTTGGTGGTGCCGACGATGCGGCGCGCCAGCGCCAGCGCATGCGCATCGTTCTGCGCCAGATGGTCGGCCACGCCCGAAAGGCGCGTATGCACGTCGCCGCCACCGAGATCCTCGGCGCTGACCACTTCGCCGGTGGCCGCCTTCACCAGCGGCGGGCCGCCGAGGAAGATCGTGCCCTGGTTCTTCACGATGATCGATTCGTCGCTCATCGCCGGCACGTAGGCGCCGCCGGCCGTGCACGAGCCCATCACCACGGCGATCTGCGGGACGCCCTCGGCCGACAGCGTGGCCTGGTTGTAGAAGATGCGGCCGAAGTGCTCGCGGTCGGGGAACACGTCGTCCTGATTGGGCAGGTTGGCGCCGCCCGAGTCCACCAGGTAGATGCAGGGCAGCCGGTTCTCGCGCGCGATCTCCTGCGCCCGCACGTGCTTCTTGACCGTCATCGGGTAGTAGGTGCCGCCCTTGACGGTGGCGTCGTTGCACACGATCACGCACTCGCGCCCAGCTACGCGGCCCACGCCGGTGATGATGCCGGCGCTTGGCGCCTCGTCCTTGTACATGCCGAAAGCGGCCAGCTGCGATAGCTCGAGGAACGGCGTGCCCGGATCGAGCAGCATCGTCACGCGCTCGCGCGGCAGCAGCTTGCCGCGCGCCAGGTGCTTGGCGCGCGCGGCCTCGCCACCGCCGGCGGCGACCTGCGCCACCCTGACCTTCAGGTCGTCGACCAGGCCGCGCATGTGGTCGGCAGCCACCCGGAATTCATCGCTGCGCGGATTGAGCTTGGAATCGAGGACGGTCATCGGCGCGGAGCTCGCTGGCGGAAGGATGAACGGGACGTCGTGACTACGGTTTCGACGGGCGGGCTGTCATGGTTGACGTTAACGTCAACTCGCGGATGGTAGCGCCGCGCCCGCACGGCGGCGAGCGCCCGCGGCGCTCAGTGCCCCAGCCCGCCCACGCGGCCGCTGTCGCCGATGTGCGGCGCAGCAGGCAGCGGCTGGCGCGCGAAGTGCCAGGCCGCCAGCAGCAGCGCCACCAGCGCCAGCGCCGATGACATGAAGAACGGCGCGCCGATGCGCCAGTCGCCCGCTGGCAGATGGCTGAACTCGGCCAGCAGCGGCGTGCCGATGAACGGCGCGGCCACCGCCATCAGCGAGTTGAGCGAGGTCAGCGAGCCCATGGCCACGCCCTGCTCGCTGGGGTCGGTGGCCTTGGAGACGATCGCCGACAGCGCTGGCCCGACCGCGAACGCCAGCACGTTGCAGACGATGATCGCGTACATCGCCCAGCCGGCGGTGCACAGGCCGTAGGCCAGATAAGCCAGCATCCCGGAGGCCAGGCCGGCGATCACCACGCGCCGCTCGCCGAACAGCTTGAGCAGCCGGCCCAGCAGGCCACCCTGCACGACCGCGGCCATCAGCCCGACCACGAACAGCGACAGACCGGTCTCGCGCGGGCCCCAGCCGAAGCGGAAGTCGGTGTACAGCACCCAGGTGCCGTGCAGGATGAACTGCGCGAGGTTGGCGAAGGCGATCACCGCCACCAGCACGCCCACGCTCTTGAGCCGCACCAGACCGCGCAGCGCGGCCAGCGGCGTGGCGCGCCGCCACTCGAATGGCCGCCGCCGCGATTCCGGCAGCGACTCGGGCACCACGAAGTAGCCATAGGCAAAGTTGGCCAGCGACAGCGCGGCTGCCGCGTAGAACGGCAGCCGCACGTCGATGCTGCCGAGCAGGCCGCCGACCATCGGGCCGATCAGGTAGCCGATGCCGAAGGCCGCGCCGATCAGGCCGAAGCTGCGCGCGCGGTTCTCCGGCGTGGTGAGGTCGGCCACGTAGGCGTTGGCCACGGCGTAGTTGGCGGCGAGCAGGCCGCCGAAGATGCGCGCCAGCAGCAACCCGGTGAGCGAGGTGGCCAGCGCCGACCACAGGAACATGGTGCCAAGGCCGAAAATCGAGCCGAGCAGCACCGGCCGGCGGCCGAAGCGGTCAGACAGCGCGCCGAGCACCGGCGCGCAGAAGAACTGCGTGAGGCCGAAGGTCACGATCATCGCGCCGTACCAGTAGGTCTGGGCATCGCGGCTGGATGTGAACTCGCCGACCAGCGCCGGCAGCACCGGCAGCAGCAGGCCGAAGCTCATCACGTCCAGCAGCAGCGTGACGAGAATGAACGGCGGCGCAGGCGGGCGCTTCATGCGGGAAGGTGGGACAGGCGAGGCAGCGGCGCGGCTCAGAACGGGCCGTACTGCAGCCAGCGCTCGATCTGCGGCAGTCGGTCGTTGCCCCAGAACGGCTCGCCATCGACGAACACGAACGGCGCGCCGAACACGCCACGCTGCATCGACTCGTCGACCGCCTGCTTCAGCCGCTCCTTGATCGCCGGGTCCTGCAAGGCCGCCTGCATCGCGGTGGCGTCGATGCCGAGTTCGGCGCCGATCGCGGCCAGCACCGCCAGATCGCTGATGTCGCGGTTCTGCGCGAACAGCGCGCGGAACACCGTGTGCACGAACGGCACCGACTTGGCCGAGCCGCTTGACTGCAGCCACAGCAGCACGCGCGAGGCGTTGACCGCCGACACCGGAAACACATCGGGCATGCGGAAGTCGATGCCGGCAAAGCGCGCGCTGCGGGCGAAGTCGCGCGCGCTGTACTCGCCCTTGATCGGAATTTCCGTCAGCGGCGCGCCGCCGGTCTGCTTGAAGATCGCGCCCAGCAGCGTGGGCTTGTAGCGGACGCTGCGGCCATGGCGCGTGGCCACCGCCTCGATCTGCTCGGACAGCAGGTACGCGTAGGGCGACGAAAAGTCGAAGAAGAACTCCACCGGCGTGGGCATGGCGCCTCCCTGAGCGAGCGTTCGGCCGGGCGCGTCTGCGCGCGCCGCGCGGCCGCGGTGCCTCGTGAATCGAAGGCCGAAGAATATCCGACGGACGGCGTGGCCCTGCTTGCGCCGGCGCAAGCAGGTGTCGAACGCGCCGCGGGCGCTGCGGAGGGCTTCCCGCGCGTGTGCGCTGCGTCGCGCACCGCCCGACGCGTTCAGGCCAGCGCGCGGCCGATCAGGATGCGCTGGATGTCGCTGGTGCCTTCGTAGATCTGGCAGACGCGCACATCGCGCCAGATGCGCTCCACCGGAAAGTCGCTGACGTAGCCGTAGCCGCCGTGGATCTGGATCGCATCGGAGCAGACCTTCTCGGCCATCTCGGAGGCAAAGAGCTTGGCCATCGCCGCCTCCTTCAGACAGGGCTGGCCAGCGTCGCGCAGCGCTGCGGCATGCAGCACCAGCTGGCGCGCCGCCTCGATCTGGGTGGCCATGTCGGCCAGCCGGAAGTTGACCGCCTGATGGTTGAAGATCGGCTGGCCGAAGCTCTCGCGCTGACGCGCGTAGGTCAGCGCCGCCTCGAACGCGGCACGCGCCATGCCCACGCTCTGCGCGGCGATGCCGATGCGGCCGCCTTCGAGCGAGGACAGCGCGATCCGGTAGCCCTCGCCCTCGGCGCCGATCAGGTTGGCGGCCGGCACGCGGCAGTTCTCGAACAGGATCTGCGCGGTGTCCGACGAATGCTGGCCGGTCTTGTCCTCCAGCCGCGCCACCGTGTAGCCGGGCGTGGCGGTCGGCACCACGAAGGCGCTGATGCCGCGCTTGCCGGCCGCCTTGTCGGTGACCGCGATGACGATCGCGTAATCGGCGTTCTTGCCACTGGTGATGAACTGCTTGACGCCGTTGATCACGTAGTGGTCGCCATCGCGCACGGCGCTGGTGCGCAGCGACGCGGCGTCGCTGCCGACGTGCGGCTCGGTCAGGCAGAACGCGCCCAGCGCCGTACCGCGGGCCAGCGGCACCAGGAACGCCTGCTTCTGCGCCTCGCTGCCGAACTTCAGCAGGATCGCGCACACCGGGCAGTTGTTGACGCTGACCACGGTGGAGACACCGCCGTCGCCGGCCGCAATCTCCTCGAGCGCCACCGCCAGCGCGGTGGTGTCCATGCCGGCGCCGCCGTACTGCTCGGGCACCGCGATGCCGTAGCAGCCCAGCGCGGCCAGTTCGCGCAGCGCATCGACCGGGAACGTGTGGTCCTTGTCCCACTGCGCGGCAAAGGGCGCGAGGCGTGACTGCGCGAACTCGCGCAGCGAATCGCGCAACAGCAGATGTTCTTCCTTGAGCATCGGATCGGTCCTCGGCCCGTCGGGCGGAAGCCTGATGCTAACGCCGGCGCGACGAGACCTCAGATGAACGTGTTGCGGCGGAGCAGCCAGGCCATGACCGCGCCGCCGATCAGCGAGGCCAGCAGCATCGGGCCGCCGGCCACGACACCCGTCACCAGCAGCATGCCGCCGAAGCAGCTCAGGAAGGCGCCCGTACCGCACCACATCGAGGCCGCCACCGCGCTGAAGGTAGGCCAGGTTGCAAGGGCGACAGCGATGCCACGACCCATCGTTGCTGGCCAACCCCCGGTCACGCTGCCGCGGAAGAAGACCAGCGCAAACAACACGGCGAGGAGCACGGGCACCGCAATCACGATCGCCGTCGATATCGAAGCCGCGTCGGCAAATCGGCTCAGCATCGGCAGCATGCTTGCGCTGGCGATCAGTGAAAGGACGCCGAACACGATCGCGGCGACCACCGGCGTCGACGCGAGATTGATCCGGCGCGACGCGCCGGCGGGTCGCGCCGAACCACGCATTTCCTCGGCCACTTCCTCGGCGCTCTTCATTTCGCGACGCACGGTCGTCGGCGGCTTGCGCTGCGTCCGCGCGACGGTGGCCTGCGCCGCAGTCAAGCGCGGCGCCGTCGGGCGCGCGAACGCCTCATCGAGCCCGTCGTTGTACTTGCCCTCGCTGGGGCGCGCGCGCGGATCGTTCATTGTCTAGACACCGGTCGCGGACGCTGCCGATGGACAGCAGGCCACGCCAGCAGTAAGTCGAACAAAAGATTTCTCTTTAAATCAATTAATGGGATGAAACGACTGCCCGAGGCGCGCGGTCGACGTCGCCACCCGTCCATGACACCCGCCATCTCTCGACAAAGACGAGGTCGCGCCCAGGGTCAATGATCGGCCAGCTGCCATCGCGCTGCCATCGTGAAAACGACCTCCCCTGCCCCGCAATCCGGTCGTTTACGTGTTCATGCGGAGCGCGTCGCTCAGCGCGCGCCCGCATGCCCGCCTCACCAGGCCAGCTGCTCGCCCGTGTAGTTGAGGAACTTGCCGTTGTGCGAGGCATTTGCCGCCGCCAGTACGCGGCGCATCGATGTCACCGACTCGACAACATCGAGGTCGGCGCCCGCGCCGCCCATGTCGGTGCGGACCCAGCCGGGGTGAAACGCCACGCAGGCGACGCCCTGCGGCCCGAGTTCGATGCTGGCCGCCTTCAGCGCCGCATTGAGCGCCGCCTTGCTGGCGCGGTACAGCCAGCCGCTGGACGAGGTCATCAGGCCGACCGAGCCCATCCGGCTCGAAATGACGGCCAGCCGCGCGCGCGACTGCGCCAGGTGCGGCGCCAGCAGGGCGATCAGCTGCATCGGCGCGTGCACGTTGGTGCGCATCACCTGGTCGAAATCGGCGGCGGTCGGCGCCTGCAGGCCGCTCGTGCGCGGCCCGAAAACACCGGCGTTGATGATCACGGTGTCGAGCGTCTCGCCGTCGAGCTGCCCGCCGAGGCCGGCCAGCGCGCCGGCGTCGAGTACGTCGAGCGTGAGCGGGCGCGCGCCGAGCGCCTCCAGCTGCGTCGCATGCTCGGCGCGGCGGCAGGTGGCCAGCACGCGCGCGCCGTCGGCCACGTACTGGCGCGCGAACTCCAGGCCGATGCCGCGGCTGGCGCCGATCACCAGCACCGTCGTCACGCGCGCCCCTCGGCGGCCCGCGCTGGCGCAACGCGCATCACACCATCTCCACGGCCAGCGCGGTGGCCTCGCCGCCGCCGATGCACAGCGAGGCCATGCCGCGGCGCAGGCCGCGTTGCTTCAGCGCGCCGAGCAGCGTGACGATGATGCGCGCGCCCGAGGCGCCGATCGGGTGTCCGAGCGCGCA
>CAZTUT010000087.1:0-11929 GCA_964616395.1 uncultured Burkholderiaceae bacterium | reverse complement strand
ACCCCAACATCTTCGCCATCGCCACCGGCATCGAGGAGCACGACAACTACGCGGTTGACTTCATCGAGGCCACGCGCTGGATCAAGACCCACCTGCCGCACGCCAAGATCAGCGGTGGGGTCAGCAACGTCAGCTTCAGCTTCCGCGGCAACGACCACGTGCGCGAAGCGATCCACACGGTGTTCCTGTACCACGCGATCCAGGCCGGGCTGACGATGGGCATCGTCAATGCCGGCCAGCTCGGCGTCTACGAGGAGATCGAGCCCGAATTGCGCGAGCGCGTGGAAGACGTGGTGCTGAACCGCCGCGCCGATGCCGGCGAGCGGCTGGTGCAGTTCGCCGAGCAGGTCAAGGCCGGTGGCCGGCGCAAGGAAGAGGATCTGGCGTGGCGCGCGCAGCCGGTGGAAAAGCGCCTGGCGCACGCGCTGATCCACGGCATCACCCAGTTCATCGTCGAGGACACCGAAGAGTGCCGGGCCGCGATCGCCGCGCGCGCTGGCCGACCGATCGAGGTCATCGAGGGGCCGCTGATGGACGGCATGAACATCGTCGGCGACCTGTTCGGCGCCGGCAAGATGTTCCTGCCGCAGGTGGTCAAGAGCGCACGCGTGATGAAGCAGGCGGTGGCGCACCTGGTGCCGTTCATCGAGGCCGAAAAGGCGGCGCTGGCCGCGGCAGGCAACGAGACGCGCGCCAAGGGCAAGGTGGTGATCGCCACCGTCAAGGGCGACGTGCATGACATCGGCAAGAACATCGTCACCGTCGTGCTCCAGTGCAACAACTTCGAGGTCGTCAACATGGGCGTCATGGTGCCGGCCGAGAAGATCCTGCAGACCGCGCGCGACGAGAAGGCCGACATGATCGGCCTGTCGGGCCTGATCACGCCGTCGCTCGAAGAGATGCAGCACGTGGCGCGCGAGATGCAGCGCCAGGGCTTCCGCATACCGCTGCTGATCGGCGGCGCGACCACCAGCCGCGTGCACACGGCGGTCAAGATCGCGCCGCACTACCGCAACGGACCGGTGATCTACGTGTCGGATGCGTCGCGCTCGGTCAGCGTGTGCCAGAACCTGGTGTCCGATGACGCCGCCGCCCGATTCATCGGCGAGCTCGAAGCCGAGTACGCGCGGGTACGCGAGCAGCACGCCGCCAAGAAGGGGCCGGAACTGGTCACGCTGGCGGAGGCGCGCGCCAACGCGCCCCGCATCGACTGGGCCGGCTACGTGCCGCCCAGGCCCAAGTTCATCGGCCGGCGCCACTTCCGCAACTACGACCTGGCGATGATTGCCAAGTACATCGACTGGGGCCCGTTCTTCCAGACCTGGGACCTGCACGGCCCGTTCCCACAGATCCTGGCCGACGAGGTGGTGGGCGAACACGCACGCCAGGTGTTCGCCGAGGGCGAGAAGATGCTCGAGCGCGCGATCGCCGAACGCTGGCTGCAGGCCAACGCCACGGTGGCGTTCTATCCGGCCGCCAGCGTGGGCGAGGACATCGAGGTCTACCGCGACGAAACGCGCTCGGACGTGCTGTTCACCTGGCACGGACTGCGGCAGCAGACGCGCAAGCCGGTGATCGACGGTGTGCCCAACCCCAATCAGTCACTGGCCGACTTCATCGCGCCGAAGGACGCCGGCATTGCCGACTACATCGGCCTGTTCGCGCTCACCGCCGGCCTGGGCATCGACAAGCGCGAGGCGCTGTTCGCGCAGAAGCACGATGACTACGGCGCGATCATGCTCAAGGCGATCGCCGACCGCCTGGCCGAAGCGTTTGCCGAACTGATGCACGAGCGCGTGCGCAAGGACCTGTGGGGCTACGCAGCCGACGAGCAGTTGACCAGCCAGGAGCTGATCGGCGAGCGCTACCGCGGCATCCGCCCGGCGCCCGGTTATCCGGCCTGCCCCGAGCACACGGTCAAGCGCGCGATGTTCGATGCGCTGGCTGCCGCCGAGATCGGCATGACGCTGACCGAGAGCTATGCGATGCACCCGGCCGCAAGTGTGAGCGGCTTCTACCTCGCGCATCCGCAGGCACGCTACTTCAACGTCGGGCGGATCGGCCGCGATCAGCTCGAGGATGTGGCGCGCCGGCGGCAAACACCGGCGGCGGACCTCGAGCGCTGGCTGGCGCCGAGCCTGGGCTGAGGCGTCTGCGAGAGGGCTCCCGCGTGCGCCAGCCCGATCACATGCAGCGACGCTTGCTGCTTGCCGCAAGCGCAGCCCTGCTGCTGTCGACTGCATGCAGTCGCAGCGATCCCGAGCGCGAGTTGCGGGAAACCATTGCCCGGATGGCGCGTGCGATCGAAGCGCGCGAGCCGGACGAGTTCCTGAAAGGACTGAGCGAGGACTTCACGCGCGAGTCCGGCGCCTTCGACAAGCGCGAAGCGCGCCGCCTGCTGGCCGGCCTGATGTTGCGCAACGAGCGCGTTGCGCTTGCGGTGGTCGTGACCGAACTCGACATCAGCGGTGATCGGGCGCGCGTGCGCCTTCAGGTCGTTGCCACCGGGTCCTCGGGCGGCTTGCTGCCGGAGCGCGGTCAGGCCTGGACATTCGACTCCGCCTGGCGTCGCGAGAGCGGCGCCTGGAAGGTGTTCAACGCCGACTGGCGCGAGTCGCTCTGAGTTTCAGGGCAGCGCCGGCGCCGGCGCCGGCTTGGCGCCGGACTTTCCGCTGCGCGCCTGCTGCGAGTGATAACGGTCGAGAATCGCCTGCACCTCGGCCAGCACCACCGGGTCGAGCGTGGCCCGCTTTGCCATGCGCGCGGCGATGCGAAAGCCCGCCTCTTCCTTGCCGCTGTCGAGGCAGGCACGCACCACCTGCGCCACCAGCCGCGGGCTGCACTCGGAGGCAATGTCCTGCGCCTCGATCTCGATCAGCTCCTTGACGGCAGCCTCGCGCTCCGAGGGCCCGGCCCTCTCAGCCCGGTGATAATCGAGCAAGGCACCGGCCAGATCGCCGTCGCGGTGCCCGCGAAGCTTGCGTCGCTGCTCGTGAGCCAGTTGCTCCAGCTTGTCGTACTTGCCCTGAGCCACCAGCAGGCGCGACAGATTGGCGTAGTCCTCGCCGCTGAGCATGCCACTATCGCGCGTGCGGTCGAGCACCTTGGCGAACACCTGTTCGGCAGTCGGCAGGTCGCCCAGGTCTTCGGCCAAGGTGGCCAAGCGCCGCATCCGCGACACGTTCGAATCAGACTTGGCGTTGGCCGCCTTCATCACGCGCAGGGCTGCCTCACGTTCGCCGCGCCGCAGGCAGATGTCGGCCAGCGCGTCGTGGCCCGCCAGGAAGTCGGGGTTGCCGCTGAGCATCCGCTCCAGCATTTCTCCGGCGCGCTCCAGATCGCCCTTGCGCGCCTTCAGCCGCGCCAGGCTGACCACCGCCCAGGGCACATCCTTGCTTGCCAGCAGCTTGTCGAGCAGTTCTTCCGCCGTATCGAAATCACCGTCGGCAATCAGCAGTTCCGAGGCAATTTTTGCGCAGTCGGCTTCGTAGGCGGGGTGCTTCCAGCTGATGGCCATGCACTCCTCGACAGCGGCGCTGTACGAGGCGCGCTCGATCAGGTCGTACACCGGTGCCAGCACCTGGCGCTTGCGCATCGTACGCGTCAGGCGCACGTTGAGTTGCTCGATCGAGTACGGCTTGACCACGTAATCGTCGGGCGTGAACTCGGCCGCAGCGATCACCCTGCGCGCGCCGGACTCAGCGGTCACCATCACGAACGCGGTACGCAGCGAGATGATGTGCTCGCTGCGCAACTCCTCCAGCAGGTGCTGGCCATCGCGCGTGCCATCGAGCGTGTATTCGCACAAAATCAAGTCGAACGGAATCCCGCCGCGCAGCGCACTGATCGCCTCGCTGTGGGAGCGCGCGGGCACGATCTTGCGGCAGCCCAGCGCCAGCACCGCACCGCGCAGCGCGGTGCGCGATGCTTCGTGCGGATCAACCAGCAGCACGCGCAGGCCATCCAGCGTCGCGGCTGGGGTGGCTTGCGACTGGCGCGTGGCGAAGGAAGCGGAGGAAGGCACAGCGTGAGTCCGGAATTGAGCCTGTAGGCTATTGGAGCGGAACAGCAGGGAATCGGTCGCAAAGCGGCGTCATGACCGGGCAATTCCATCGCGATGCAACATTGGGAAACTCGTTCAGGCCGTGCGCGCCACTGACTGGCGGCTCCTGATTTCGAGCCACTGCCGCTCGATTTCCTCGACCCGCCTGTCGCTCGGATCACGCGAGCGGGCCGCCATCAACGAGCGCTCGATGCTGCGCCGGGTGGCCTCGTCCAGCGACCGCTCGCCCGCGCTACGCACCAGATTCGCCAATTCGTCCAGACCAACCACGCGCGACTGCCGCTGCATGGTGCGATGACGATCGAGGATGTCCTGCATCTCGTGCAGCACCACGGTGTCGAGCTTGACGCGCTTGGCCATCCGCGTGGCGATCTTGAATCCTTCGTCCTCGTGCCCCCACTCGAGGCAGGCGCGAATCACCTGGACCACCAGACGAGGACTGAATTCGCCGGTGACGTCACCGGCCTCGATGTCGATCAGCCGGCGCACCGCCCCGTCGCGGCGCGCACTGGTGCTGTTCTGCAACTGATGGAACTCGAGCAGCGCAGTCGACAACTCGAGGTCCTTATGACCCTTGAGCATCTTCTTCTGGTCAGTCGCGAGCTTGTCGAGCTTGTCGAGCTTCCCCTGGGCCACAAACAGGCGCGACAGGTTGGAGTAATCCTCGCCACTGAGCATGCCGCTGTCGCGCGTGCGATCGAGGACCTGCCCAAACACCTGTTCCGCCATCTGCAGATCACCGAGATCTTCCGCGAGATTGCCGAGCCGGCGCATGCGCGAAACATTGGCGTTCGAGCGCGCCGAGGCCTGCTTGAGGATCGACATCGCCGCCTCGCGCGCGCCCTGGCGCAGCCGTACATCGACCAGCGCGTCGTGCGCGCGCAGGTAGTCGGGATGCGCGCTCAGCAGCCGCTCCAGCATGTCGGCGGCCTCGTCGAGCTTGTCGTCCTTGTACTTCAGTCGCGCCAGCTGCAGCACCGCCCACGCCGGCTCGCTCGCCGAGACCAGCGACTCGAGCAGGCGGCGCGCACCGGGCTCATCGCCGTGATTGAGCATCAGGTCGACCGCCATTCGCGCGCAGTCGGCCTGGAATACTGGCTGCGCCTCGGCGATGCGCAGGCTCTCGGCCGCCGCCTCGCGGAACCTGCCGCGGTCGACGAGCGCAAACACTGGCGCCAGCACCTGCCGCTTCTTGACCGAGCGCGTGAGCCGCGCATTGAGCTGCTCGACCGAGCAGGGCTTGACCACATAGCCGTCTGGCACGAATTCGGCGGCAGCCGCCACCCGCTTCATGCTCGCCTCTGCCGTCACCATCAGGAATGAGGTACGCGGCGAAATGATCTGCTCGGAGCGCAGCTCTTCGAGCAACTGCTGGCCGTCACGATTGCCGCTGAGGTGGTACTCGCACAGGATGACGTCGATCGTCGCGCCGGGCTTGCGCAGCGCCTTCATCGCGTCGACATAGCCGCGCATGCCCTGAATTTCCCGGCTGCCGAGCTGCGAGACCGCGTCGCGCAGCACCGAACGCGACGCCTCGTAGGGGTCGATGATCATCACCGACAGGTCGGTGAGCGGCGCCACGCTGCTGAGCGTGCGCGCGGGACTGACGTTCGTGTAGGGAGGAGCCACAACCGGACTGCGAGCGGGAATGACGACAACTTAGCGCGCATGTCGGCCGGTCAATGCCCCGGCAAGCGCGGGAGACTTAGGGCAATTCGAGCATTTCAGCCGGGCATGTCAATGACCGGGAGCGCCCCGGGCCGTCAGGCGCGCTGTCCTCGACCCACACCGGGGTCAGCGGCTCGGCGAAACGGTCCCGCGCTAGCGAACGATTCGAAGCGGCAGCGTCATCTGCGGCTGGTCGCCGGCGATCACCGTCCGGTTGCGACCGCCGCGCTTTGCGGTCATCAGTGCCGCATCGGCGCGGATCAGCAGTTCGGCCGCGGTCTCGTCGTTGCGGCGCTGCGCGATGCCGGCGGAAAACGTCTGCGTCTCGGGCGTCAGCGGACGCAGCCGCTCGACCAGCTGCGCCGCCTGCTGCGCGTCGCACGAAGGCAGCACCAGTGTGAACTCCTCACCGCCGTAACGCGCAAGCCGGTCGCTCGGACGAAGCTGCTGACGCCATGCCTGAGCGGCGTTGCGCAGCAGTTCGTCGCCGGCGGCGTGCCCACGGCGGTCGTTGAAGCGCTTGAAGTAATCGAGATCGAGCATGACCAGCGACAGCGGATAGCCGAGACGCTGCGCGCGGTCCAGTTCGAGTGGCAGCACATCGTCGAGACCGCGCCGGTTCGTGACACCGGTCAGGCCATCGGTGTGCGCCAATGCGTCGAGATGACCGTACAGCGCGCGATGCGCCTGCGCCGCGCGCAGCGCCAGCACGCCAAACAGCAGGCCCACCAGCGCGGTCAGCACGGCCAGCGCAATCAGCGCGTTGCGGGCCACCAGCGTGAAGCTCGCGGCGCGCGCATCTTCCTGGGCGGAAGCGCGATTCAGTTCGCCCAGCAGTTCGCGCAACTCGGTGTCGGCCAACACGGTGAACGAGGCGCTCTCGGCCAGCCAGGCGTCAGCGCGTTGCGTACGCGCGGTAAGGCCGTCGGCCGGCAGCGCTTCCAGTCGACGATACAGGCGAAGACTGTCCTCGACCGCTGCGCGAATCGCGCGCCGGCAGGCCTCGCCCGCGTCAGGGCTCCACGGCAGCACCAACGACTGCACGAGCTCGTTGACCACGCCGGCGCTACGCTCGATTGCTTCGGTGGCGGGCGTTCCGCTGCGCAGTGCCTGCTCGGCACGGCGGCGCAGATCCACCAGCGCAAGCTGCGTCTGCAGCGCACGCGAGCCCAGCAGCACCGTCTGGTTTGCGTGCTCGCCCACGCGCCGGTCGGCCGTCAACGCATACAGTGCCGCCACCAGGCCGCACACCATCAGCACGAAGCAGGCCACGCCGAGCCAGAGCTGATAACGCAGGTCGCGCGCCGGATCGACGTTGAGCCGGCCGGCGACGTGCCTGAGGTTGGGAGGGCGACTCATCGCAACGCGTGCTCGTGCTTGAGGACTGCGTCGATTGTAGGGGTGGATACCGACGACACCCTCAGCAGGTACCGCACCATTCGATGCGGCCGCGGCCACGGGTATCGAGAAACGCATTGGCTGCGCTGAAGTGACCGCAGCCGATGAACGGCACCGGTGGGCGGCGGGCCGACAGCGGCGACGGGTGGTTGGCGCTCAGCACCGCGTGGCGATCGGCCGCGATCACGGCCTGCGCGATCAGCGCGCGCCGCGCCTGCGCCGGCGCACCCCACAGCAGGAACACCTTGGGCGCGGCGTCGGCCGCCAGCATGCCGATCAGTCGATCGGTCAGCGTCTCCCAGCCGCGCTTCGCATGGCTGGCCGGCTGGCCCTGCTCGACCGTCATGACGGTGTTCAGCAGCAGCACGCCCTGGCGAGCCCAGCCCGTCAGGTTGCCGTGCGGCGGCGGCGCGCAGCCGAGGTCGCGCGACAGCTCGACAAAGATGTTGCGCAGGCTCGGTGGCACGCGCACGCCCTCCGGCACCGAAAACGCCAGCCCTTGTGCCTGGCCCGGGCCGTGGTACGGATCCTGACCGAGGATCACCACACGCACATCGGACAGCGCAGTGAGTTCCAGCGCGTGCAGCGGTTGCGGCGGGTAGACGGTGGCGCCGGCTGCGCGTCGCGCGTCGACAAACTGCGCCAGCGCCGCTCCTTGCGCCGACGCGAAGAACGCATCGACGGTCTTGCGCCAGCCGGCCGCCAGCCGCGCCGAGCGCGCCGTCTGCGCCAGCCCCGCCATGCTCAGGCGAACAGGCGCGCCAGCTCGGCGCCGGGGTCGTCGGCACGCATGAACGCCTCGCCCACCAGAAAGGCGTTGACGCCCGCAGCGCGCATCCGTGCAACATCTTCCGGCGCCAGGATCCCGCTCTCGGTCACCACCAGGCGTTCGCCACCGATGCGCGACAGCAGGCCAAGCGTGGTGTCGAGGCTGACCTCGAAGGTCCGCAGGTTGCGGTTGTTGATGCCGAGAAGCGGCGTAGACAGGTCAAGCGCCCGATCGAGCTCGCGCGCATCGTGCACCTCGACCAGCACCGTCAGCCCGAGTGCGTGCGCGGCCGCCTCCAGATCGCGCAGTTGCACGGCGTCGAGCGCGGCCACGATCAGCAGGATGCAGTCCGCGCCCCAGGCGCCCGCCTCCATCACCTGATACTCGTCGACGATGAAGTCCTTGCGCAGCACAGGCAACCCGCTGGCGGCCCGCGCCAGCTCAAGATACGCAGGCGCGCCCTGGAAGAACTGCACGTCGGTCAGCACCGACAGGCAGGCCGCGCCGCCGCGCGCATAGCTGGCGCCGATCTCGGCCGGATCGAAGTCCGCCCGCAGCACGCCCTTGGATGGCGAGGCCTTCTTGACCTCGGCGATCACCGCCGCCCGGCCGGCGTCAATTCGCTGCCTAAGCGCCGCGGTGAAGTCGCGCTGCGCCAGCGGCGTGCCGGCGCGCTCCTCGGCACGGCGCCGCAGCGAGGCCGCCGACTCGCGTCCACGCGCCGCCGCCACCTCCTCGCGCTTGACCGCGAGGATCTTGTTCAGGATGTCGCTCATCGAATCCGTTCTCGCCTGCTCGTCGCGAGGTCAGGGAATATGTACCTGACCCCGATTTTCGAAATGTGTACCTGACCCCGATTTTTAGGCGGCGAGCTGGTGGGTGGCGGCCACGAACTCGTCGAGCTTGCGGCGTGCGCCGCCGCTGGCGATGCTGGCGCGGGCGAGGTGGATGCCATCGTCGATCGAGGGCACGACGTCGGCGGCGTACAGCGCCACACCGGCGTTGAAGATCACGATGTCGCGCGCCGCCCCTTCGACATTGTCGAGCGCCTCCAGCACCATCGCCCGAGACTCGGCGGCGCTGCTCACACGCAGGCCGCGGTTGCTGATCATGCGCAGCCCGAAATCCTCCGGATGAATCTCGTACTCGCGCACCTGGCCGTCCTTCAGCTCGCCGACCAGCGTGGCCGCACCGAGCGAGACCTCGTCCATGCCGTCCTTGCCGTGCACCACCAGCACATGGCGGCTACCCAGTTCCTTCAGCACCCGCACCTGGATGCCGACCAGGTCCGGATGGAACACGCCCATCACCTGGTTCGGTGCGCCGGCCGGATTGGTCAACGGCCCCAGGATGTTGAAGATCGTGCGCACGCCGAGTTCCTTGCGCACCGGCGCTGCATGCTTCATCGCCGCGTGATGGTTGGGCGCGAACATGAAGCCGATGCCGGTCTGCGTCAGGCTGCGCGCCACCTGCGCCGGCGGCAGGTTGATGTGGGCACCGAGCGCTTCCAGCACGTCGGCGCTGCCCGACCCCGAGGACACACCGCGGCCGCCGTGCTTGGCCACCCGCGCGCCGCCGGCCGCCGCCACGAACATCGCGGCGGTGGAAATGTTGAACGTGTGCGCGCCGTCGCCGCCGGTGCCGCACAGGTCCACCAGATGCGTGCTGTCCTCGACCTGCACCGGGGTGGCGAACTCGCGCATGATCCGTGCCGCCGCCGCGATCTCGCCGATCGTCTCCTTCTTGACGCGCAGGCCCATGGTCAGCGCGGCGATCTGCACCGGCGTCAGCTCGCCGCTCATCAGCCGGCGCCACAGCGCCAGCATCTCATCCTCGAAGATTTCGCGGTGCTCGATGCAGCGGACCAGCGCTTCGCTCGGGGTGATCGACATCCGTTCCTCCGTGATGCGTTGCAGCCAGCGCTCAGCTGGCGGGCACGAAGCCGCGCAACAGCGCGGCGCGCTGGCGCAGCAGATCGACCTCGCAGGCCAGCGCGGCCTGCGCCGCGCCGGTGCCGCTGTCGAACATCGCCATCGCGAACCGGCACTGGCCGTCGACATAGCGCTCGAAGTCGCGCTGCGACACCTTGAGCTGCGCCACCGGCCCGGGGCGGCCGGTCGCCCGTTCCAGCGACTGCGCCTCACGCTCGACACGCTGGAACAGCGCCAGCATCTCGTCGCTGGCCACCCGCTGCGCCATCTGCAGGCAGGGGCCGACTTCAAGCCGATTGGCGCTGCGCGCATAGCACTCGTCGAGCGCGCCGGCCTGCGCGGCGCCGCAGCCGGCCAGCAGCAGAAGCAGCATCAGCCGCGACTTCATCGGTTGACCTCCGCGAGAAAGTTCTTCAGCAGCGCGTGTCCGTGCTCGGTGGCGATCGACTCGGGATGGAACTGCACGCCCTCCACCGCCAGCGTGCGGTGGCGCAGCCCCATGATTTCGCCATCGTCGGTCCAGGCGGTCACGTCCAGGCAATCGGGCAGGCCGTCACGCTGCACCGCCAGCGAGTGATAGCGGGTCGCGGTGAACGGCGACGGCAGCCCGGCGAACACACCGGTGCCGGTGTGATGCACGGCGTCGGTCTTGCCGTGCATCAGCCGGCCGGCGCGCACCACCTGGCCGCCGAACGCATGGCCGATCGCCTGATGACCGAGGCAGACACCGAGGATCGGCAGCTTGCCGGCGAACGCAGCGATTGCCGCCAGCGACACGCCCGCCTCGGCCGGCGAGCACGGCCCCGGCGAGATGCACAGCCGGTCTGGCGCCAGCGCGGCGATCTGCTCGACCGTGATCTCGTCGTTACGCGCCACCCGTACGTCTTCACCCAGCTCGCCGAAGTACTGGACCAGGTTGTAGGTGAAGCTGTCGTAGTTGTCGATCATCAACAGCATGTCAGCCGGCCCCCTGCGCGAAGAACGCCTTGAACGCGGCCACCGCGCGATCGATGTCGGCGGCACCGACATCCAGATGCGTGACCAGGCGCAGCCGCGGCTGGTAGCCCATGATCGCGATGCCGCGCGCTGCGAGGAACGCATCCAGGGCCGTCAGCCGCTCGGCCGGTACGTCGACGAACACCATGTTGGTGTGCGGCCCGTCCACCGTGATCTCGTCGATGCCGCGCAGCCCGGCCGCCAGCCGCTGCGCGAGCGCGTGATCGTCGGCCAGCCGCGCCACGTGATGATCGAGCGCATGCAGCCCGGCCGCCGCCAGCACGCCGGCCTGACGCATGCCGCCGCCCAGCATCTTGCGCGGCCGCAGCGCGCGCGCGATGAACTCGCGCCGGCCCAGCAGCAGCGCCCCGGCCGGGCAGCCCAGCCCCTTGCTCAGGCATACGGTCACCGAGTCGAAACCGCGCGCCACCTCGGCCGGCGCCACGCCCAGCCCGAGCGCGGCATTGAACAGCCGCGCGCCATCCAGATGCGTGGCCAGGCCCTTGCCCCGCGCGAACCCGGTCAGCTCGGCGCAGCGCGCCAGCGGCACCGGCTTGCCGCCGATCGTGTTCTCCAGGCACAGCAGCCGCGTGCGCGCGTAGTGCGGGTCATCCATCTTGATCGCGGCCGCGACCTTGGCCAGCGGCAGCGCGCCGTCGGCGTCGTGCTCGATCGGCTGCGGCTGGATCGAGCCGAGCACCGCGCCGCCGCCGCCCTCGTACTTGTAGCAGTGCGCGTTCTGGCCGGCGATGTACTCGTCGCCGCGGCCGCAGTGGGTCATCAGCGCGCTCAGGTTGCTCTGCGTGGCGGTGGGCAGGAACAGCGCGGCCTCGAAGCCGAGGCGCTCGGCCAGCAACGCCTGCAGCCGGTTGACCGTGGGGTCCTCGCCGAACACGTCGTCGCCAACGTCGGCCGCGGCCATCGCCGCCCGCATCGCCGCCGTGGGGCGGGTCACCGTGTCGCTGCGCAGGTCGACCCGCGCGCCGCTGTCATTCGACATCGAAGCCATCCTCCACGGTTTCGGCGGCGCGCAGCACCGCGCGCGCCTTGGCCTCGGTCTCGCGCCATTCGCTCTCGGGCACCGAGTCGGCCACGATGCCAGCG
>CAZTUT010000086.1:0-12052 GCA_964616395.1 uncultured Burkholderiaceae bacterium | reverse complement strand
CGGTGATCGACGCCACCTGGGACGACGGCACGCGCACGCTGGTGTTCTGAGCGCTGCCATTCAAGAGTGCATGGGCTGCATTCGGTCGCAGGGGTTGGCGATCGATTTCGGTCGCTGGACACTTCCGACCCGGCATTGACGCACACGGCATGTCCCGCCGCGTGGTGCGCCAAGCCAGTTCGGAGGTACCGCGATGAATCAAACCTCAGCCAAGGCCATGAACGAAAAGGTCACCGACGCCGGCCTCGCCCCCGCGTTGCCGGCGCGCCGCGCCTTCATAAGACTGGTCGGCGGAGGTGCTGTACTGGCCGCCGGCCTCGGGACGTCCGGCTGCAACAGCAGCCTGCCCGAGGTGGCCGTGCAACCCTGGCGCACGGCCACCGCTGAAACCGAGTTGCGCCGCTTCATGCTCGCGCATGCGCTGCTGGCGCCCAACCCGCACAACCGCCAACCGTGGATCGCCGACCTGCGCGAGCCCGGCCACATCCACCTGCTGTGCGACGGCGAGCGCCTGCTGCCCGAGACCGATCCGTTCGGCCGTCAGATCCTGATTGGCTGCGGTGCGTTCATCGAGCTGGCCGTGATCGCCGCGGCCGAGCGCGGGCACGCCGTGACGGTGATGCCGTTTCCGCAAGGTGCGCCGGCCGCGCGCAGCCTGCCGGCGGGCACCGTGGTGGCCACGCTCGTCACGGGCCCGGCCAGCGCGGTCGCGCGCGATCCGCTGTATCCGGTCATCGCGCGGCGCCACACGGCCAAGACCGCCTACGCCGAGGGCCGTGCATTGCCCGCGGCGCTGCTGCCGGCGTGGGTGGAGACGGCTCGCCGTTACGGCCTGCAGGCCGGCACGGTGACAGCGCCCGAGCCGCTGGCGGCGCTTCGCCGCATCACGCGCGAGGCCTTCGAGATCGAGTGCACCACGCCGGCCACCTGGCTGGAGTCGGCGCGCCTGATGCGCATCGGCCCCGACGCCATTGCCACGCACCGCGACGGCATCAGCATGTCGAGCCCGATGATCCGCCTGCTGCACGCAACGGGCCTGTTCGATCCGATGGCGGTGCCGCAGCGCGGCCAATCCAGCCTGCAGCGGGTCATGGACCACTGGATGCCGCTTGAGACCGGCAGCGGTTTCGTGTGGCTGGTCAGCACGGGCAACACGCGCGCGCAGCAGCTTGAGTCCGGCCGCGCGTACGTGCGGCAGCATCTGCTCGCGACCGCTGCGGGCGTTGACATGCATCCGCTGTCGCAGGCGCTGCAGGAGTTCGACGCGATGCGCGGGCCGTACGCCGCCGTGCACAGCGCGCTGGGGGTGGACCCGGCCCAGGGCACCGTGCAGATGCTGGCGCGGGTTGGCTATTCCATCGAGTCGGCCGGCCCCGCGCCGCGCCGCGCGCTGGCCTCGCTGCTGCGCACCTGAGCACGCATCGCACAGTCCGGATGCCCGCGCGTGCACGTTCACGACCGGTGTACCTGGGTTCATCCGGCTGGCCGCACACCACACGACCGAAGCACGCGCCGATGCTCAACCGCCTCGCGCGCCCACTTTTCTGCCTGACCCGTTGGAGTTCCCATGGCACAACCTGATCTTTCCGGCGGTGGTGACCGCACACCGTCGCGCAGCCTTCTTCTCGCAGCCGGGCTGGTCCTGCTCGTTCAGGGATTCAGCATCTTCGCGCCGATGGTCGTGCTCGGCGGTGCGATCCAGTGGCCCGACAGCCTCGACTTTCCGCCGGCGAAGATGCTGCCGCTGCTGCGCGAGCAGTTGGCGGGCGTGCGGCTCGGCTATGGGCTTTACCTCGGCTACTCGCTGCTGTTTCTCGTGACCGGTGTGCTGACGATTCGTCTGGCCGCCCGGCCCGGCCCGTTCGGTGCGCTGGCGCTGATTGCCATTGGCGCGGCGGCGGCGTCAGCGCTGGCGCGAGCGATCGGCATCCTGCGCTGGCTGACCGGCAGCGTGGTGCTCGCCGAGGCCCATGCCGCCCCCGGCCTGTCTGCGGAGGGCCGTGCCGCGATCGAGACGATGCAGGCTGCCATCAACGCCTGGGGAGGCGCGATCGGCGAGACGCTGGGCGTCGCGGCCTTCGCCGCGATCTGGGCCATCGCGGCGAGTCTCGTGATCCTGCGCGACCGGCAGTTGCCGGCGTGGGCGGGCGTGACGGGGCTCGCGGCAGGCGTGCTGGTGGCCTTGCCTGCGCTCGAACTCTTCGGCATCGAACCGCCGGTGTCGATCGTGGTGTCCACGACGGGGCTGCAGCTCTGGTTCATGGCGCTCGGGCTGCTGTTCCTCTGGCGCGCGCTGCGCAAGCCCGCGTGATGGCGCCAGGCTGACGCCGATCAGCCGCTGCACGAAGACTCTGCTGCGCTCGACCGGCACGCGCTTCGCGCGGTCCGGTCGTCTTGTCGCGTCCGGACTGCGCTGACCCACGTCGCAGCGATCTGACGTCTGTCCCGGCGGCTTGCGCGGTGCACGCCCGCCCATCCGTTGCGCATGCCAATGCATTGCATTCAAGCGCGCATGCGCTGCATGCGGGGGCGGCGTTGGCGATCGACACGACGCTCCAGATACTTCGTTCGCCGCGAGGACGCACATCGCATGTCCCGCCAGTCGATCCACCCCACTCATCGAGAAGGTCTGTCATGAATCAAGTGTCGTTTCGCTCTGCGATCCTGTCGTTGTCACTGCCGTTCGTTGCCAGGGCAACGGTTGCCAGCGTCGCGCTGGCTTGCGCTGCGCAGACGGTCAGTGCGCAGGAGCCGCCGCGCAACCTGGTGAGCCTCGGGGCCATTTCGCTTCCCGAGTTCGAGGGCTCCGCCGATCAGGCTCTGCGGCCATTTGCGCTGGCGCGTGTGGACTTCGGCCGCTACGGAAGCTTGCGCGTGGCGGGCCAGACGGTGCTGTACAACGTGCTGGCCGAAAACGGCCGCTGGTCGTTCGGTCCGGTGCTATCGATGCGCGCAGCCCGGGACGACAGCGTCGAGGACCCGGTGGTGCGCCTGTTGCGCAAGGTGGACGGCACCGTCGAGGCGGGCGCATTCGTCGAGTACCGGCTCACCGACACCTTGATGCGCGGCGATCGACTGAGCGTGGGGCTGGACGTGAAGGGCGGCGAAGGCAATCAGGTCACCTGGGGTGTCCTCTACCAGGGCGCAAAGGCCGGCAACTTCCAGTATGGCGTGGACCTGCGCATGACCTACGCGAACGACAAGCACATGGCGACCTACTTCTCGGTCGACGCCGACAACAGCGCGCGCAGCGGTCTGCCGACCTACACGGCCTCCGCCGGCCTGAAGAGCACCACCGTCGGATTCACCGGCTCGTACGACCTCAGCCCGCAGTGGACGCTGATTGCCCGCCTGGGCTTTACCCGTCTGGCGGCCGATGCGGCCGACAGCCCGATCGTGCGGTTGCGTGGCGACGCCAACTCCACCGCGGTCGGCCTCGCGGTCGGCTACCGATTCTGACGATCACTGCGCGCGCCGCTTGCAGGCGCCTCCAGGGTCGGTCGGCGCTGCGCAAGCACCGGATCGCGCGGCAAACACGGTCTCCGGCCCTGCAAGCAGGCGGTGCGTGTCTGGTACGGTGCTGCCGGCGAGTCGCCCGCTGCCGGCGCGACTGGCGACTGAAGTCCCCGCAGCCCGACCGTCCCCTCGAAATCCATTCGAGCATTTTCATTGCGCACGCCAATGCCGATCAACAAAGTGCCATCCCCCGTGCCCCGACTGGATGACTGGAACCTGCTGCGTTCCTTCATTGCGGTGTACGAAGAGCAGACGCTCACCGCCGCCGCCGAGGCACTGGGCCTGAGCCAGCCCACGCTGGGGCGACACATCAGGGAACTCGAGAGCCTGCTCGGCGAGACGCTTTTTGACCGTCTGCCGGGTCGCATGAAGCCGAACGAGCGCGCCGACTTTCTGATGGCGCGCCTGCTGCCGCTGCGCGACAGCGTCGGGCGCTTCGAGCATGCGGTCTGGGGTAGCGACGAGGCCGTTGCGGGAACCGTGCGCATTACCGCCAGCGAAATCATGGGCGCGCTGGTGCTTCCCCGCCTGCTGGCGCCGCTGCTGCGTGACGCTCCGATGCTGCAGATCGAGGTTCAGGCATCCAACGAGGTTCAGAACCTGCTGCGGCGCGAGGCCGATATCGCGATCCGTTTCATTCGCCCCGAGCAGGACGATGTCATCGCGATTTCGGTGGGTCAGACGGAGCTCGGGCTTTTCGGCAGCAAGGATCTGTTGGACGGTCTTCCCGCGGGCTACACCCCCAGCGACCTCAAGGGGCGCTATGTGGGCGACATCGGCGTCGAGCGGGCCATCGAGATCTCGGCAGCGGCAGGGCACCCGTTGCAGCGCGCTGACTTTCGCTTCCGCTCGATGTCGGAGGTTGCGCAACTGCATGCGGTGGAGGCAGGCATCGGTGTCGCCGGCATGCTCGCCGTGTTCGCGCAGGATCGCCCGCGCCTCGTTCGAGTGTTTCCGGAACTGGTGGCCGTTCGTGTTCCCGTTTGGCTATGTGCCCACGAAGACCTGCGGCGCAGTCAGCGGATGCGCAGGGTGTTCGACCACTTGACGGTTTCACTGAGGCAACTGTTCGAGGCAGCGCCCGGGTCGGCCGGCCCCTGAGGGGTCGGGGTCGAAGTCATCGCGCAGCGCCAGTGGCGCTGCGGGTGCCGGCCCGCCTCGACTCAAGCCCCGCTGAGCACCGCCGTCAGCACCGGCAGCCGTTGCGTGCCGAGCACGCCATCGAGCTGAACTTCATCGACCTGGGCCGACAGCCGCAGGCCGGCATGGCGGGCATCGCGCAGCGTGGCCGACAGGTAGCGCAGCGCCGCTTCGGTCTCGGCGTCGGCCTCGGCGTCCATCGTGCGGCCGAGCGCGCGTTCCACGTCCTGGGCCAGCGCGCTGGCGTCGCTGCGGGCATCGTCGAGCGCCAGCCGCACCACGCGGGCCTGCTGCGCCAGGTGCGCAATCAGCGTGGCCTGCTCATCGGGTTCGAGCATGTCGAGCGGGCGCAGGCCCTGGCCCCGGCAATCGGTCTCGGTGCAGCCCATCGGGATCCCTCCATCCTCGTGGCGACGTCTGTGCGTCGTTCGGCAAAGCCAGCGGTGGCGCGCCGCCGGCCCGGTGTGCGTCGAATGTTGACGCGCGGTGCCGGCGAGCGCTTGCGTCAGGTCAAGCGCGAGTCGGCATGTTGATCCGATTTGCGTTTTCGCACAGCCCGCGAAGCCGTGAGGGGCGGGTGATGCTTGCGCCATTGATCAACGCCAATGCAGCACAGGCACTGCCAGCTATCTTGGACAAACGGTCGGCAAAGCGCGCATGCGCACGCGGGCCGGAGGCCGCGCAGGCGGCGGGGAGGTGATCGTGCTGAACGAACCTGTGAAGTACCTGATGGAAAACGACCGGCTGCTGACGGCGCCGCCGCAGGCGACCGTGCAGGCCGCTTCGCGTCTGATGGCACTGCGCCACGCCGGCGCAGTGCTGGTGATGGACGCTGGCCGGCTGCTGGGCATCTTCACCGAGCGCGACGTGGTGTTCCGCGTGATCGCGCAGGGCCGCTCGGCGCGCACCACGCGGCTGGGCGAGGTGATGACGCCCGATCCGGTCACCATCGGCCCCGATGTCCGCTTCGGCCGCGCGCTGCGGATCATGCAGCAGCGCGGCTTCCGGCATCTGCCGGTGCTCGATGCCGGCCGCGTGGTGGGCATCGTGGCGGCGCGTCTGGCGCTCGATCCGGAACTGGAAGACTTCGTGTGCGAAGTGCGGCGCCGCGAGCAGTTTGGCGATCCAGCGTCGGACGGGCGCGCCGTGGCGCTGCACGGCACGCCGCACTGACGCCGCGCACCGGCCACCGCAATCGGTTTGGCCGGCGCGCGTGAGCCACGATGGGCCGCGAGCATCCGCGCGCTGGCGGAATGCCGGCGTACCGCCCGCGCAAGCGCGGCCCGGCCGCTCAGGCAGCCCGCACCGGCATCGCGATCACCTGCGCGCCGGTGGGCGACTGGCCGCGCAGCCGCGCCAGCAGCGCGGCCTGTCGGCTCCGGGCTGCCTCCACGTTGCGCGCCTTCACGTGGCCGTAGCCGCGGATCTCTTCCGGCAGGCTGGCCAGCTCGACCGCGAGCGCGTGGTTATCGGCACTCAGGCGCGACAGCAGTTCGTCGACCAGCGTCTCGTACTCGCCGATCAGCGCACGCTCCATCCGCCGTTCCTCGGTGCGGCCAAACACGTCGAGCGCGGTGCCGCGCAGGAAGCGCAGCCGCGCCAGCACGCCGAACGCGCTCAGCATCCACGGCCCGAAGGCGATCTTCTTCACCTTGCCGGTCACCGGATCGGGCTTGGCCAGCAGCGGCGGCGCGAGGTGGAAGTTGAGTTTGTAGTCGCCCTCGAACTGCGCGGCGATCTTCTGCTGGAACGCCGGGTCGCTGTGCAGCCGCGCGACTTCGTATTCGTCCTTGATCGCCAGCAGCTTGAAGTAGTAGCGCGCCACCGCCTCGGTCAGCCGGGTGGCGCCGCCAAGGCGGTCGGACTCGACCTTGCGCACGCGCTCGACCAGATCGGCATAGCGCTTCGCAAAGGCGGCGTTCTGGTAGCCGGTGAGGAACTCCACGCGGCGCGCTACCAGCTCGTCGAGCGTGGAGGCGCGCTTCAGCTCGATCACCTGTGCCGGCGCGAGCTGGCGGCGCACGGCTTCCAGATCGTGCGCGGCCGCGCGGCCCCAGTCGAACGCGCGCAGGTTGGCTTCGATCGCCACGCCGTTGAGCTCGATCGCGCGTACCAGCGATTCGCGCGTCAGCGGCAGCCAGCCCTTCTGCCAGGCAAAGCCGAGCATGAACGGGTTGGTGTAGATCGCATCGCCCATCAGCGCGGTGGCCAGCGCGGTGGCATCGACTACCGCCAGGTTGCGCTCGTCGCCCACGGCTTCGCGCAGCTGCTGCGTCATGCCGGCGCCGCCGAAGCTCCAGTTGGGGTTCTTCACGAAGTCGGCGGTCGGCGACTCGGCGGTGTTGATCACCGCGCGCGTGGTGCCGGCCTGGATCTTCGACATCGCCTCGTTGGTGGCGGTGGTGGCCAGGTCGCAGCCGAGCACGAGGTCGGCCTCGCCCATCGCGATGCGGGTGGCGTGCAGGTGCTCGGGTGCGGCAGCGATCTGCACGTGCGAGAACACCGCGCCGCCCTTCTGCGCGAGGCCGGCCATGTCGAGCACCGACAGCGCCTTGCCTTCCAGGTGTGCCGCCATGCCGAGCAGCTGGCCGATCGTGACCACGCCGGTACCACCCACGCCGGTGATGATCACGCCGAACGTGTGGCCGGGCAGCGGCGGCACCGCGATCTCGGGCAGCGCCGGCAGCGTGACCGCCGCCGCCTTGCCCTTGCGCAGCCGGCCACCTTCCACGGTGACAAAGCTCGGGCAGAAGCCCTTCAGGCACGAGAAGTCCTTGTTGCAGCTCGACTGGTTGATGCGGCGCTTGCGGCCGAACTCGGTCTCCAGCGGCTCCACCGACAGGCAGTTGGACTGCACGCTGCAATCGCCGCAGCCTTCGCACACCGCCTCGTTGATGACCACGCGCCGCGCCGGATCGGGGAACACGGTCTTCTCGGCGCTGTTGAGCTTGCGGCGACGCCGCTTCTCGCTGGCGCAGGTCTGGTCGTAGATCAGCACGCTGACGCCGGGGTACTCGCGCAGCTCGCGCTGGATGCGGTCGAGATCGTCGCGGTGGTGCACGGTGACGCCGGGGGCGAGCTTCCAGGCGTCGCCGGTGGCGCCCTTGGCGTTGGTGGCCGAGTGGTCGAGCTCCTGGTGGGCGTCGTACTTGGCGGGCTCGTCGGTCACGATGACGATCTTGCGCACGCCCTCGGCGTGCATCTGCTGGGTGATCATCGGCGCGGTGATCTGGCCGTCGACGGTCTGGCCGCCGGTCATCGCCACCGCGTCGTTGAACAGGATCTTGTAGGTGATGGGCACCTTGGCGGCGAGCGAGGCGCGCACCGCCAGCGAGCCGGAGTGGAAGTAGGTGCCGTCGCCGAGGTTGGCGAAGATGTGCTTGGTCTCGGTGAACGGCGCCTGGCCGATCCACGGCGTGCCTTCGCCGCCCATCTGGGTGAAGGTCGAGGTGTCGCGGCCCATCCACACCACCATGTAGTGGCAGCCGATGCCGGCCACCGCGCGCGAGCCCTCGGGCACCACGGTGCTGGTGTTGTGCGGGCAGCCCGAGCAGAAGTACGGCTTGCGCTCGGTGACCACGCGCGGCTTGGCCAGCGCGCGCTCCTTGGCCTCGATCACGGCCAGCCGCGCCGTCATGCGGGCGCGCACGTCGGCCGGCAGTTCGAGCCGGCCGATGCGCTGCACGATCGCCTTGGCCACGATCACCGGCGAGAACTCGTAGTGCGCCGGCAGGATCCAGTTGCCCTGCGGCACCGCCCATTCGCCGCCGTCTTTCTCGTCGAACTTGCCGATCACGCGCGGAATGCGCTTGCCGCTGCCGATCCACGAGAACAGCTCTTCCTTGAGCTGGTACTCCACGAACTGGCGCTTCTCCTCGACCACCAGGATTTCTTCCAGCCCTTCGGCAAAGCCGCGGATGGTCTGCGCTTCGAGCGGCCACACCATGCCGCACTTGAACACGCGGATGCCGATGCGCGCGCAGGTCTCGTCGTCGAGGCCGAGGTCGAGCAGCGCCTGGCGCATGTCGAGATAGGCCTTGCCGCTGGCCACGATGCCGAAGCGCGCGTTGGGCGAGTCGATCACCGTGTGGTTGAGCTTGTTGGCGCGGCAGTAGGCCAACGCCGCGTACAGCTTGTAGTCGAGCAGCCGCGCTTCCTGGTCGAGCGGGGTGTCGGGCCAGCGGATGTTCAGGCCGCCGGCCGGCATCGCGAAGTCCTGCGGCAGCACGATCTGCACGCGCTCGGGATCGACGATCACCGAGGCCGATGACTCCACCACCTCGGTCACCGTCTTGACGCCGACCCACACGCCGGCGAAGCGGCTCATCGCGAAGCCGTGCAGGCCGAGGTCGAGGTACTCCTGCACGGTGGCCGGGTACAGCACCGGCATCATGCAGGCCTTGAAGATGTGATCGCTCTGGTGCGGCAGCGTGGAGCTCTTGGCGCTGTGATCGTCGCCGGCCAGCGCCAGCACACCGCCGAGCGGGCTGGTGCCGGCGGCGTTGGCGTGCTTGAACACGTCGCCGCAGCGGTCCACGCCGGGGCCCTTGCCGTACCACATCGAAAACACGCCGTCGTGTTTCGCGCCCGGGTACATGTTGACCTGCTGGGTGCCCCACACGCTGGTGGCGGCCAGGTCTTCGTTGAGGCCGGGCTGGAAGCGGATCTGGTGCCGCTCCAGGTGCTTGCGCGCCTTCCACGCGGTCTGGTCGACCGAGCCCAGCGGCGAGCCGCGGTAGCCGGTGATGAAGCCGGCGGTGTTCAGGCCGGCGAGCTGGTCGCGCTGCCGCTGCAGCATGGCCAGTCGCAGCAGCGCCTGGGTGCCGCTCATGTAGGCGCGGCCGCGGTCGAGCGTCCACTTGTCGTCGAGCGTGACCTCGGCAAGCGCGCGCCGCAGCGCTTCGGGCAGGGGGGCATTCATGGGGCGGACTTCTCCAAAAAATCGTGTCTTCGGGAGCGCGTTTCGCGTGCCGGATGCGGCGGCGATCGGCGGGTGGCTGCGCCTTGTGGGCGCGGCACCGGATCAGGGTGCAGCAAGGGTAACAGCGGGCCGGCGGCCGCTCAATGCGCGGTGCGCCATGGCGGCGCGTCGGCGTGGTTGCTTTCCCCGCGCTGGCCACGCCCGCCTTGCCTGCGCCTTGCCCGCACCGCGTCCGCGCCTTGCCGGGTCGGGCTGCCGGTCGCTGCCTGCGTGGCGATATGCTGCACAGCCTGCCTCCGTCTGGAACCGCCGATGACTGCCGTACTTCCCGCCCTTGCAGCGCTGTCTGTCGACCCCGCGTCTGCTGCACCCACCGGCGCGCCGGCCTCGCCCGCGCGCCGGCGTCTGCTGGCGGCCGCTGCGGGGCTGCCGCTGGCCGGCGTGGCCACGCATGCGGGTGCGGCCGTACCGGCGCCCTGCGACGACTTCTACGAGCACGTGAACGGCGCGTGGATCGCCGCTACCGAGCTGCCGCCCGACCGCGCGCGCATTGGCAGCTTCGACGGCCTGCGCCAGCGCAATCAGCAGGCGCTGCAGGACGCGCTGCGCGCGGCGCTGGCCGACCGGCGCCAGCTCGACACGCCGGGCAAGCGGCTGGCGGCCGACTTCTACGCCAGCGGCATGGACGCGGCGGCGATCGCGCAGCGCGGCACCAGCGCGATTGCGCCGCTGCTCGACGAGATTGCAGCGCTGCCCGACCGCGCAGCGCTGGTGCGCGCGATCGCGCGGCTGGCCGAGCTGGGCCTGGAGGCGCCGGTGTCGATCGGCGTGTGGCCCGATGCGCGCGACAAGCGCCGCCATCGGGTGTCGCTGTGGCAGTCGGGGCTGGGCCTGCCCGATCGCGACGACTACTTCCGCGACGATGCGCGCGCCCGCGAGGTGCGCGACGGCTATCGCGACTACCTGACGCGGCTGTTCGAGCTGACGGGGGCCCCGGCCGAGGCGGCGCGCCGCGATGCGTCGGCCGTCATGGTGTTCGAGGCGCGGCTGGCGCAGGCGTCGATGAAGCGCGCCGACATGCGCGACCCCAACGTGCTCTACAACCTGCGTACCGCCGAGGCGCTGAACGACGCGCGCGGCGGGCTCGACTGGCCGGCGCTGCTGGGCGCGCTGTCACTCGGTACCGGTGAAGTCGTGGTGGCGCAGCCGGGCTTCATCGCCGGCGTGAACCTGCTGGCGCGCGAATCGCCGCTGGAGTCGTGGAAGAGCTACCTGCGGGTGCGGCTGCTCGATGCCGCCTCGCCCTACCTGCCGCCGCCGTGGCAGGACGCGTACTTTGCGTTCCACAGCGGCACGCTGCGCGGCCTGAAGAAGCGCCCGCCGCGCGAGGAAGAGCTGGTCGACCTGATCTCGGGCCGCGTGGGCGAGGCGCCGCTGGCCGAGGGGCTGGGCGAGCTGTTCGTGGCGCGCGCGTTCTCGCCGCAGGCGCGCGCCCGCGCAGTGGCGATGGTGGAAGACATCCGCGCCGCGCTGCGCACGCGTATCGGCCAGCTGGCGTGGATGAGCGCGCCGACGCGGCAGCGCGCGATCGCCAAGCTCGACGCGATGACGCTGCAGATCGGCTACCCCGACCGCTTCAAGCGCTACGAGGGCCTGAGCATCGATCCGCGCGACTTCGCCGGCAACTGGCTGCGCGCGGCGCGCCACGACGCGGCGCGCCGCCGCGCCCGGCTGGCCGAGCCGGTGGATCGCGGCGAGTGGTTCTCGTCGCCGCACATCGTCAACGCGTTTGCCGGCGGCTTCAACAACATCGTGTTCCCGGCCGGCATCCTGCAGCCGCCGTTCTTCGATCCGGCGGCCGACGATGCCACCAACTACGGCGGCATCGGCGCGGTGATCGGGCACGAGATCATTCATCACTTCGACGACCGCGGCCGGCGCTTCGACGAGGTGGGCAACCTCGCCGACTGGTGGACCGCGGAGGACGCTGCCGCCTACCAGGCGCGCGCCGACCGGCTGGCCGCGCAGTTCTCCGGCTACGCGCCGCTGCCCGGGCACACCATCAACGGCGTGAACACGCTCGGCGAGAACATCTCCGACCTGGGCGGCGTGAAGATCGCCTTCGACGGCCTGCAGCGCGCGCTGGCGCGAACCCGCGCCGCGGCACCGGCCGCCGGCCAGCCCACGCCGCAGCAGAAGTTCTTCATCTCGTACGCCACCATCTGGCGCGACAAGATCCGCGCCGAGGCGCTGATCACGCAGTTGCGCAGCGGCCAGCACTCGCCAGCGCGCTACCGCGTGCTGGGGCCGCTGTCGAACGTGCCGGCCTTCGGCGAGGCGTTCGGCTGCCCGGCCGGCAGCCCGATGCAGCGCGCCGCGGCCGAGCAGATCGCGATCTGGTAGCGGCGGCGCGCGCTTACGCGAACGGCAGCGGCTTGCCGTCCTTCAGCGCCAGCCAGCCGCGCGCGATCCGGT
>CAZTUT010000085.1:0-12081 GCA_964616395.1 uncultured Burkholderiaceae bacterium | reverse complement strand
TGATGAGCGGCGTGCGGGCCTCGTCGATCAGGATCGAGTCGACCTCGTCGACGATTGCGTAGAACAGCGGACGCTGCCGCTTGTCGGCGGCCGCGTACTCCATGTTGTCGCGCAGGTAATCGAAGCCGAACTCGTTGTTGGTGCCATAGGTGATGTCGGCCGCGTAGGCGACGCGCTTGGCCTCGGTGTCCTGCTGCGACAGGATGGTTCCGACCGTCATGCCGAGGAAGCCGTAGACGCGCCCCATCCACTCGGCGTCGCGCGTTGCCGGATAGTCGTTGACAGTGACCACGTGCACGCCCTTGCCAGCCAGCGCATTCAGATAGACGGCAAGCGTGGCGGTCAGCGTCTTACCCTCGCCGGTGCGCATCTCGGCGATCTTTCCGGAGTGCAGCACCATGCCGCCGACCAGCTGCACGTCGAAGTGGCGCATGCCCAGCGTCCGCTTGGCCGCCTCGCGGACAACCGCAAAGGCCTCAGGCAGCAGATCATCGAGCGAGGCACCGCCTGCGATGCGCTGCCGGAACTCTGCGGTCTTGCTCTTGAGCGCGGCATCGTCGAGCGCCGACATCGAGGCCTCGAGCGCATTGATGCGATCAATATTGCGCTGGAACGTCTTGAGCAGCCGGTCGTTACGGCTGCCGAAAAGTCGGGTCAGAAAACCGGAGATCATCCGCTGCTGCCTCTGGCGCCGCCGCCGCGGCGCTCGCCGGCGACGGCAGGCGGAAGCGGGGAAGCGCAAAAAAATGCCGCGTGAATGCGCGGCGTCTCGCTCACGATTATCGCATGGGGGTGGGGCAGGACGCTTGCCAGGTCGCGCGCCGCCGCTATCGGGCGCGCGCCGCCTGAGTCAGCGCCTGAAGATCGACGCGGCCCCCGGAGCGCTGCTCCGAAGCGATCGCGCCAAACGGCAGGCCTTCACGACCTTGCGCCAGGAAGCGGGCGGGGTTCTGCGGCTGGCCGTTGACGTGCACCTCGAAATGCAGGTGCGGGCCGGTCGATCTGCCGGTCGAGCCCACATCGGCGATGCGCTGGCCTTTCTTGACGATGTCGCCCGGCTTGACATGCATTCGGCTCGCGTGGGCATACAGCGTCGACAGGCCGTTGCCGTGATCGACGACCACCGTGTTTCCGTAGTGCGCCTGGTACTCGGCCGACTGGACCACACCGCCTGCTGCGGCATAGATCGGCGTTCCCGGCGGAGCAGCGAAGTCGAGGCCAGCGTGCATGGTGAGCGCACCCGTGAACGGGTCAGCGCGCATGCCGTAGCCCGAGCCGATGAAGCCCTCCGTTACCGGCGTGTTCTGCGGAAGCAGCGCACGGCGGACCTGCGCAGCCAGCAGTTCGGACTCGATGACATCCATGTAGTCGGCGCGCGCACCGACGCCCTTGGAGATCCGGTCCATTTCGCGGCTGAGTTCTTCCAGGGTAGGCAAGCGGCCGTTGCCGGTGTCGACGCCACCCCGCGGCGGCAACTCCTTGAAGTTGAATTCCTCGGGACGGATGCCCGACATCTTCGATACCCGTTCGCCCAGCGCATCCAGCCGCATCAACTGCGCCTGCATCTCGCCAAGCTTGCGCGCCATCGTGGCAAGGTTGTCGCGCATGAACTGGTCTTTACGGGCGAGTTCGTCGCGCGTGACCGCCTCGACCAGATCGTGAACCAGCGGGATGCGCAGATCGGCGCTGACGCGAAGCGATACCGCGTACAGCCCGATGACAGCCAGCACGATGGCAGTCACCAGACCGCCGATCGCGAGTCCCAGCGAGCGGCCGGTCAGCGTGATCGTGCGGGCACGTTTCAGCCGCGGATCTACGAGGATAATCTGCAACGTTGTTCTCCATCGTCGGCAAGCCCGCTCGTCGCGCCGACGGTTCCAAAACCGAATTTGCTGCGATCCTGCCGAGGTTCCGACCGCAGGACGATCCACCAATCAACTCCGACTGCCATGCCGACCCGCTCGCTCGCCGCCGCATTGCACGATTCCGAGGCGGGCCCACTACTGACCCGACTTGCACAGCATCAACGCATTGGCGCGTGCATTGCTGAAGCGCTCGGACCGCTGGCCGAGGACACCGGCTGCGCAGGTGCCGGCGCGATCGAACTGCGAGCCACTTTGGTGGTGCTGCGCGTTTCGACCACGGCGTCGGCGGCAAAGTTGCGTCAGACCGTCCCAAAAATCTTGCTGCATCTGCAGCGCCGGGGGATGCAAGTTACTGAAATTCGGGTCAAGGTTCAACCCGCAGCATCCCTGCAGCCGATCGACGGCAATGACCCTAAGCAAGACGCGGCATTATCGATGCAATCTGCAGCGCAGCCCAGGATCGATCCGGGACAGGCTCGGGCGCTGGCGGATACGCTTTCGAACAACCTCCCCGAATCACCGCTGCAACGCGCCGCCAAGCGCCTGCGCGACAGCCTGTCCCGGTCAACCCGACCCGCCGGCAGGACCGCTCGCTAGACCATCCGTTCAAGCAACAGGACCGCGAAGAAGAGCAGGCCTGCGGCAACAGCAAGTTTGAAGACCTTACCTGCCCACAGAAGATAGCGACGCTCGCCCGTGATGAAGTACACGGCCACACAAACGCAGACGATCACCGCAAATAAAAGAAGAAGTCCGCGAAAGAACGGCATAACGCATTCTCAGCCGCTGGAATCAGGCATGCATCGGCTGCAAAAATGCGGCCGGCGCCATCTGACGATCCTCGAAAGTCACAATCTCGCACGCCGCCTCATCGGCGAGAAGTGCGCGCAAAAGCTTGTTATTCAGCGCGTGTCCGCCTTTATGCGCTGAATACGCGGCAATCAGCGGCTTACCCAGCACGTACAGATCGCCCATCGCATCAAGCAGCTTGTGCTTGGCGAACTCGTCGTCGGAGCGCAGTCCATCGGCATTGAGGACTCGGAACTCATCCATCACGATGGCGTTCTCGAAGTTGCCGCCCTTGGCCAGACCGGCAGCGCGCAGCGCCTCAACTTCATTGACGAAGCCGAAGGTCCGCGCACGAGCCACCGTGGTGACAAATGGCTCGCGCGCCAGATCGACCTCAACGGTCTGCTCGGTGGCATCGATCGCCGGATGGTTGAAGTCGATCGAGAAACTGAGTTTGAAGCCGAAGTAAGGCTCCAGGCGCACCCATTTGTCGCCCTCGCGGATCTCGACCGGCTTCAGAACCCGGACGAAACGGCGTGGCGCGTTCTGCTCGACCAGCCCGGCAGACTGAATGAGAAACACGAAACTGGCGGCGCTGCCGTCCATGATCGGAATCTCGGGCGCATCGACATCGACATAGCAGTTGTCCACGCCCAGCCCAGCCAACGCGGAGGACAGGTGCTCGACCGTGCCGACGATGGCGCCATCCTTGCCCAGCGTCGTAGCCATGCGCACGTCGACGACCGACTCGGCGCGCGCAGGAATGTCCACCGGCGGGTCCAGATCGGTGCGTCGGTACACGATCCCGGTATCTGCAGCCGCGGGGCGCAGTACGAGTTCGACCTTGCGGCCGCTGTGAAGCCCGATGCCGACTGCCTTGACCAGGTTCTTGAGGGTTCTCTGCTTGAGCATGGCCCGATTGTAGCGATCCGATGCTGCGGCGCGACGAGTCAAAAACCGAGGACACTTTCAGAATCCGCATCAATGCGGCCGGAAAACGCCGTACGAAAACCCTGGAGTGCGCATGGAAACCCGTCCAGCAGCACCACCACCACCCGGCGCGGCATCGCCCACCGCATCGCCTTTTCCACCGGTTCGCCGAGTGTTCATCGGCGCCCCGCTACGCTGGCTGGCCGCCGGGGCATCCGATCTGCGGCGCGCGCCACTGCCGTCGCTGTTTTACGGTGCCGCCTTTGCACTGATGGGCTGGCTGATCTGGTTCGTGTTCCGCCATGCGTACGAGTACACATCGGCGCTGACGGCGGGGTTCCTGCTGGTCGGCCCGTTCCTGTGCACGGGCCTGTACGACATCAGCCGCCGACTGCAAGCCGGCGAATCGCCGGTGCGGCTGCGCCCGACGCTGGCCGCGTGGCGCGCCAACCTCGGCGCCTTCAGCATGTTCTCGCTGCTGCTGACCGTGGTGATGCTGATCTGGGCGCGCGCGTCGCTGGTCACCTTCGCGCTGTTCTTCTCCAGCGGCATGCCGTCGCTCGACAGTTTCCTGGAGCGGGTCGTCAGTCCGGAGCACTGGGACTTCGTCGTCACCTACTTTGCGGTCGGCAGCGTGTTTGCCGCGATCGTGTTCGCGATCAGCGTGGTCAGCGTGCCGATGATGCTCGACCGCGGCACCGACACCGTGGTGGCCGCCCTCACCAGCGTGCGCGCGCTGCTCGATAACCCGCTGCCACTGCTGCTGTGGGCGCTGTTGATCGTGCTGGTGATCGGGCTGGGTTTCGCCACGCTGTTCGTCGGGCTGGTGGTCGCGGTACCCGTGGTGGGACACGCGACATGGCACGCCTACCGCGAACTGGTGGGGATGCAGTGACGAGGCCGGCGCCCAAGCCGGCCGCGTCCCAGCTCTGACGGCGCGCCGGTCAGTCCGCCTGCTTGCGCAGGAACGCCGGAATGTCGAGGCGATCGATCGCGGTCTCCTCCATCGCCGCAACCTTGGCCTGAGCCTGCTCGCGCGTACGCCAGATCGCCGGCCGATCGAGTCCGCCGATGTCACCAACGCTGCTGCCCGTGGGCGCCGGCATCACGCCTACCGGCGCGGGGTCGGTGCCGGTGCGAATCATCGTCAGCGGCACCGATGCACGCGGCTTCGCGTTGGCGCGGCCGAGACCCGTCGCGACCACGGTGACGCGCAGGTCGTCGCCCATGCCCTCGTCGCGCACGGTACCGAAGATGACGGTCGCGTCGTCGGCCGCAAAGGCGCGGATCGCGTTCATCACCTCGCGCGTCTCCTTCATCTTCAGCGACGACGAGGCGGTGATGTTGACCAGCACGCCACGCGCGCCCGACAGATCCACGCCCTCCAGCAGCGGGCTGGCGACCGCCGCCTCCGCCGCGACGCGGGCCCGATCCAGGCCGCTGGCCTGCGCGGTGCCCATCATCGCCTGGCCCTGCTCGCTCATCACGGTGCGCACGTCCTCGAAGTCGACGTTGACCAGGCCGTTGTTGTTGATGATCTCGGCGATGCCGGCGCAGGCGTTGTGCAGCACGTCGTCGGCGGCGCGGAAGCACTCGCCCATCTCGGCGTCCTCGCCCATCACCTCTTCGAGCTTGTTGTTGAGGATCACGATCAGCGAATGCACCTTGCCCTCGAGCTCCGCGAGGCCCTGCTCGGCCACCTTCATCCGGCGCGGTCCCTCGAAGTCGAACGGCTTGCTCACGACGGCCACGGTCAGGATGCCGAGCTCCTTGGCAATCTCCGCAACCACCGGCGCTGCGCCGGTGCCGGTGCCACCGCCCAGACCGGCGGTGATGAACACCATATGCGCGCCGCGCAGACTGTCGGCGATCCGCTCGCGCATCTCGTCGGCCGACTGACGACCCACCTCGGGTTTGGCACCCGCACCGAGGCCGGTCTTGCCAAGCTGCAGCAGGTTGGAAGCGCTCGACCGCTTCAGCGCCTGCCGATCGGTGTTGGCGACGATGAACTCGACGTTCTGCACGTCGCGCCGGATCATGTGCTCGACGGCATTGCCGCCGGCACCGCCCACGCCAATGACCTTGATCACCGTTCCGCTGGTTTCCGTTTCGAGCATTTCAAAGGGCATACCGATCTCCTTGAGGTCAATCACAGATCAGAAACGCGCAATGTCAATGACGAGGCGAGGTCCGCTTCGATCCCGCCTTTGACAGTGCACGCTTCACACACACGCACGGCGTGCCCACGGCGCATTCCGCCGCTGCATGCCGCGCCAACACGCCACGCACCCTCGCGCGCGGCGGCCATTCGCTGCGTCCGCCCGCCTGCCGGCACAGGGCGGGACGCTAGAAGTTGCCGACGATCCATTCCTTCATCCTCTTGACCGTCTGCTTGAACGAACCGCTCTGCGCAGCCACCTTGCGGCCGCGCACCCGCTGCTGATGCGCCTCGGCCAGCAGCCCCATCACGGTGGCAAAGCGCGGATTGCGCATCACTTCCGACAGCGCACCGTCGTATGCGGGCCAGCCCACGCGCGCCGGCTTGAGGAAAACGTCCTCCGCCAGTTCGCCCGCGCCCGGCAGCATCGACGAGCCGCCGGTCAGCACGATCCCCGACGACAGCAATTCCTCGTAGCCGCTTTCGCGCAGCACCTTCTGCGTCATCGAGAACATTTCCTCGACGCGCGGCTCGATCACGGCGGCCAGCGCCTGCTTGGACAGCAGCCGCGGCGCGCGGTCGCCGATGCCCGGAATCTCGATGCGGTCCGCCGGGTCGGCCAGCACTTCCTTGGCCACGCCGTGCGACATCTTGATTTCCTCGGCATCGGGAATCGGCGTGCGCAGCGCCATCGCGATGTCATTGGTGATCTGGTCGCCAGCGATCGGGATCACCGCCGTGTGCCGGATCGCGCCGCCGGTGAAGATCGCCACGTCGGTGGTGCCGCCGCCGATATCGACCAGCGCCACGCCCAGTTCCTTCTCGTCGGCCGTCAGCACCGACAGCGAGCTGGCCAGCGGCTGCAGGATCAGGTCCTGCACCTCCAGTCCGCAGCGGCGCACGCACTTGATGATGTTCTGCGCCGCGCTGACCGCGCCGGTCACGATGTGCACCTTGACCTCGAGCCGCATGCCGCTCATGCCGATCGGCTCGCGGATATCTTCCTGGCCGTCGACGATGAACTCCTGGGTCAGCACATGCAGCACCTGCTGGTCCGACGGGATGTTGATCGCGCGCGCGGTCTCGATCACGCGCGCTACGTCGGCCGCAGACACCTCGCGATCCTTGATCGCCACCATGCCACTGGAGTTGAAGCTCTTGATGTGGCTGCCGGCGATGCCGGTGTAGACCTCGCTGATCCGGCACGAGGCCATCAGCTCGGCCTCCTCGACCGCGCGGCGGATCGACTGCACGGTGGACTCGATGTTGACCACCACGCCGCGGCGCAGGCCTTCGCTGACGGACTGGCCGAGGCCGATCACCTGGAAGCGGCCGTCGGGCAGGACCTCGGCCACCGCCACCACGACCTTGCTGGTGCCGATGTCCAGACCGACGATGATGTCCTTGGTTTCGTTTCTCATGGGGTCCTGGCGGAAGCGATAGCGGGCCGGCTGCCGGGCGCCGGCGCGGCGGCAAGGCCATTCGGATAGCGGGTGTCGATGCGTGCGGGCGCCGTACCGAAGCGCGCGAGCATCAGCGGATAGGTCGCGCCCAGCAGCGCCAGCCGCGCATCGAGCTGGCCCGCCGGCTCGTCGCGACCCAACTCGATGGCCACGCCGTCGGCGGTGTGCAGCGACCACGAGGCGCGCTCGGAGACGCGGATCGCGTCGATCTCGAGCGACAGCGGCGCCAGCGCCGCCGCGAATGCGTAAAAGCGCTTCACGGCCTCGGGTGCGAATTGGGTCGGCCCCTCGAATGACACCAGCGGCCCGTAGACCTCGGCCTCGGCCGCGTTGGCCACGAACAGGCGGCCAGCGTCGGACAGCACGCGACCATCGCTCCACACGCCAAGCGCCCGATGCTCGGTCAGCGTAACCACCAGCCGGTCGGGCCAGACGCGGCGCACGCTGGCTGCGGCAACCCAGGGCACCGACTCGAACGCGCGCCGGGTGTCGCCCAGCTGCATTGTGAAGAAGTTGCCGACCAGCTTGCCGGCGACCGCGGAACGTAGCGCGGTCACGCTGACATGCTGCAGATCGCCATCGCTGCCCCGCACCTCGATGCGGCGGAAGTCGAAGGCCGGCTGCTGCGCGGCCCAGGCCACGGCCGTGCCGGCCGCCAGCAGCAGCGCCAGCCCGAGGCACAGCCGCGTGGCGGTGTCCATCCAGCGCGGCACAGCGACAGTCTTCATGCGTGACGCTCCAGCCGGGCCGAGGCGACGATCTCCAGCACCAGGTCCTCGTAGCTGAGGCCGACCGCGCGCGCCGCCATCGGCACCAGCGAGTGACCGGTCATGCCGGGCGAAGTGTTGACCTCCAGCAGGTACGGGCGGTCGCCACGCGGATCGACCGCCAGCATCACGTCGACGCGGCCCCAGCCGCGGCAGCCGATCGCGTTGTACGCGCGCACGCACAGCGCCTGCACCTCGCGCGCCAGCGCCGCATCGATCGGCGCCGGACACAGATAGCGGGTGTCATCGCTGTAGTACTTGTGATGGAAGTCGTAGTTGGCGCCCGGCGCCACGATCTCGATCAGCGGCAGCGCGCGCGCGGTGCGGCCCTCGCCCAGCACCGCGCAGGTGAGCTCGCGGCCGACGATCAGCTGCTCGATCAGCACGTCGTCGTCATAGCGGACCGCGGCCTCGAAGGCGGCGGCCAGCTCGTTGTTGTCGTGCGTGGTGACCTTGGTGATGCCGATCGTGGAGCCCTCGCGCGACGGCTTGACGATCAGCGCATCGCCCAGCTCGGCCACCACGCGCTTCCAGTCGGTGTCGGCATGCGCAAGCTCCCATTCGGGCGTCGGCAGGTCGGACGCGGACCAGATCTTCTTGGTCATCACCTTGTCGATCGCCACGCTGCTCGCCTGCACGCCGCTGCCGGTGTAGGGGATCTTCAGCAGTTCGAGCGCGCCCTGCAGCGTGCCGTCCTCGCCGCCGCGGCCATGCAGCGCGATGAACACGCGATCGAAGCGCGCGTCGGCCAGCTCGGCCAGCGACTGCTGTGCCGGATCGAACGGATGCGCATCGACGCCGCGCCGGCGCAACGCCTCCAGCACGCCGGTGCCGCTCATCAGCGACACTTCGCGTTCCGACGAGGCACCGCCGAATAGCACACCGACGCGACCAAGCGTCTTGACGTCGACGGGCACGCTCATTGCCCCCCTCCCTGCGCCAGCTTGCCGGGCACCGCGCCGATCGATCCGGCGCCCATCGTGATCACCACGTCGCCCGGCTGCGCCGCGGCCAGGATGGCCGCCGGCATCTGCTCGATGTTCTCGACGAACACCGGCTCGACCTTGCCGGCCACGCGCAGCGCGCGCGCCAGCGCGCGGCCATCGGCGGCAACGATCGGCGGCTCGCCCGCCGCGTAGACCTCGGCCAGCAACAGCGCATCCGTCGTGCCGAGCACCTTGACGAAGTCCTCGAAGCAGTCGCGCGTGCGCGTGTAGCGGTGCGGCTGGAACGCCAGCACCAGCCGGCGGCCCGGGTAGGCGCCGCGCGCCGCCTCCAGCGTGGCGGCCATCTCGACCGGGTGGTGGCCGTAGTCGTCGACCAGCGTGAAGCTGCCGCCGGCAATCGCCACCTCGCCATGCCGCGCAAAGCGGCGGCCCACCCCGGTGAAGGCGGCCAGCGCCTGCGCGATGGCCTCATCGGGCACGCCGATCTCGGTCGCCACCGCGATCGTGGCCAGCGCATTGCGCACGTTGTGCAGGCCCGGCAGGTTGAGCTGCACCGGCAGCGGCGCCGCGCCCTCGCGTAGCGCGGTGAAGCGCATCGTCACGCCATCGGCCGTGACATCGACTGCACGCACCTGCGCGTCGGCACCGAGACCGTAGGTGATCACGCGCTTGGAGACGAACGGCAGGATCTCGCGCACGCTGGCGTCATCGATGCACAGCACGGCCGAGCCATAGAACGGCAGCCGCGACAGGAACTCGACGAACGCCTGCTTGAGCCGCGCGAAGTCGTGGCCGTAGGTCTCCATGTGATCGTTGTCGATGTTCGTCACGACCGCGATCACCGGCGCCAGGTTCAGGAACGAGGCATCAGACTCGTCAGCCTCGGCAACGATGAACTCGCCGGTGCCCAGCCGCGCATTGGCACCGGCGGCGTTCAGCCGCCCGCCGATCACGAAGGTCGGATCGAGGCCGCCGGCGGCCAGCACGCTGGCCACCAGGCTGGTGGTGGTGGTCTTGCCATGCGTGCCAGCGATCGCGATGCCCTGCTTGAGGCGCATCAACTCGGCCAGCATCAGGGCGCGGGGAACCACCGGGATATGGCGCGCCCGCGCGCTCAGCACCTCCGGGTTGTCTGGTTTGACGGCGGTGGACGTGACCACCGCATCGGCCTGGCTCAGGTGGGCCGCATCATGGCCGACGAAAGTGCGAATTCCCAGTCCAGCCAGACGCCGCAAGGTGGCGCTGTCGGCCAAATCAGAGCCCGAAATTTCATAGCCCAAGTTGTGCAAAACCTCGGCGATGCCCGACATGCCCGAGCCGCCCAGGCCAATGAAATGAATGCGCTTGACCGCGTGCTTCATGATCCGGTCCTCATGACAGCAACTCCTGGCAGGCGCGCACCATGGAGGCGGTGGCCTCGGTTTTTTCCAGCCGCTTGGCGGCCTGTGCCCGCTCCAGCAACTGCCCCCGGTCCAGGCTTTGAATCCAGTCGGCCAGGCCTTGTGGCGTGAGTTCGTGCTGCGGCAGCAGCCAGCCCGCGCCGGCGTCCACCAAATGGCGCGCATTGCGACTCTGGTGGTCGTCCACCGCGTGGGGAAAGGGCACAAAGGCGGCGGCAGCGCCAATGGCGGCGATCTCGGTGACGGTGGAGGCACCTGCGCGGCAAATCACCAGATCGGCCTGCGCAAAGGCAGCCGCGGTGTCATCGATAAAAGCGGTCAGATCGGCCTGCACCCCGGCACGCTCATAAGCCTGGCGCAGGACGTCAAGCTGGCGGGCCCCGCTTTGATGCCGCACCTGTGGGCGCTGTGCTGGCGGGATCAGGGCCAGGGCCTGCGGCACCACCTCGTTGAGCGCCTGTGCGCCCAAGCTGCCGCCGACCACCAACAACTGCAAGGGGCCACCGCGGCCGGCAAAGCGCTCGGCCGGTGGCAATTGCGACACGAAAGCCTCGCGCAAGGGGTTGCCGATCCACTGCCCTTTCTTGAGCACATCGGGGAAAGCGGTGAATACCCGGTCAGCCACCTCGGCCAACACCCGATTGGCCAGACCGGCCACCGAATTTTGCTCGTGCAACACCAAAGGCTTGCCCAAGAGCACGCTCATCATGCCGCCGGGGAAGGTGATGTAGCCGCCCAAACCGATCACCACATCGGGCTGGACGCGTCGCACCACCACCAGTGACTGCCAGAACGCACGCAGCAGGCGCATGGGCAGCAAAGCCAGCGCCAAAGCGCCCTTGCCGCGCAGGCCGCCGAAGTCAATGCTGTCAAAGGGCAGACCACGCTCAGGCACCAACTGGCTTTCCATGCTCGGGCGCTCGGCCGTGCCGCGGCCACCTAACCAGTGCACCCGCCAGCCGAGTTCGCGCAGGGCCTGCGCCACGGCCAGACCCGGGAAGATATGGCCGCCGGTCCCGCCGGCCATCACCATGGCGCAAGGGCTGCGGCTCACAGTCGCCCTCCCCGCATCATGATCCGGTTTTCATGGTCGATGCGCAGCACCACGGCCAGCGCCAGCAAATTCATCATGATGGCCGAGCCGCCATAGCTCATCAGCGGCAGGGTCAGGCCTTTGGTCGGCAGCGCACCCAGGTTCACGCCCATGTTGATCAGCGACTGAAAGCCGATCCAGATGCCCACCCCCTGCGCCACCAGGCCAGAGAACAGCCGGTCCATGGCGATGGCCTGGCGGCCGATGTGCATGATGCGGCGGGTCAGCCAGAGGAACAGGCTGATCACCACCAACACCCCGATCAGTCCGAATTCTTCGCCGATGACGGCCATCAAAAAGTCGGTGTGCGCTTCGGGCAGCCAGTGCAACTTCTCGATGCTGCCGCCCAGGCCGACGCCGGTCCACTCGCCGCGACCGAAAGCAATCAAGGAGTGCGACAACTGGTAGCCCTTGCGAATCGCGTTTTCAGCCGACCAGGGATCGAGGTAGGCAAAGATGCGCTCGCGCCGCCATGGACTGGCCCAGATCATGACCGCAAAGGCCAGCACCACGATGGCCGCAATGAAGAAGAACATCCGTGCATTGACGCCGCCCAGGAACAAAATGCCCATGGCGATGACCACAATGACCAGGAAGGCGCCCATGTCGGGCTCGGCCAGCAACAGCATACCCACCACGCCCACCGCAGCCCCCATGGGCAACACAGCG
>CAZTUT010000084.1:0-12161 GCA_964616395.1 uncultured Burkholderiaceae bacterium | reverse complement strand
GGTTGACAATTCGTATATAGATAAAAATAGAATGTTTCAGACACTGGTCCTACTGCACCAGCGCGGTATTGCCTTCGATGGCAATGCTGGCGCCCAGCCGCTGCAGTTCCAGCACGTGCATGAAGCGGTTCTCGAAGATGGTCTCGGTGATGCGGGCTACGCCGTCGGCCACGCAATCGAGCGCCATCAGCTGCGCCTGCATGTCGGTGGGAAACGCCGGATACGGCGCGGTGCGCAGGCTGATCGCGCGCGGCCGGCCGCTGGCGCGCACGCGAATCCAGTCGGCGCCGGTCTCGATCGCCGCACCGGTCTCGCGCAGCTTGTCGAGCACCGCGTCGAGCGTGTCGGGTGCTGCGCCCTTGAGCATCACGTCGACGTCGCCAAACAGGCCGCTGGCGACCGCGGCGGCGGCGAAGGTGCCGGTCTCGATGCGGTCGGGCATCACGCGGTACGAGGCGCCATGCAGGCGCGGCACCCCCTGCACGACGATGCGGTCGGTGCCGGCGCCTTGGATACGCGCGCCCATTGCCACCAGCAGCCTCGCCAGGTCGACCACCTCGGGCTCGCGCGCGGCGTTCTCGATCACGGTCTCGCCATCGGCCAGCGCGGCAGCCATCATCAGATTCTCGGTGCCGGTCACCGTGACCAGATCGGTAACGATCCGGGTGCCGCGCAGCCGCGGCGCGCTGGCGACCATGAAGCCGTGCTCGATCGCGATCTGCGCGCCGAGCGCCTGCAGGCCCTTGATGTGCTGGTCGACCGGACGCGCGCCGATTGCGCAGCCGCCGGGCAGCGACACGCGTGCCTGCCCCTGCCTCGCCACCAGCGGCCCCAGCACCAGCACCGACGCGCGCATCGTCTTGACCAGCTCGTACGGCGCTTCGGTGGAGGTGAGCTGCGCGGCGCGCAGCGTCATGTCGGTGCCGTCGCGCTCGACCGTCACCCCCATGCCGCGCAGCAGCCGCGCCATCGTGCCCACGTCGGCCAGCGGCGGGACGTTCGACAGGTGCAGCGGCTCGTCGGTCAGCAGCGCCGCGGCGATGATCGGCAGCGCCGCGTTCTTGGCGCCGGCCACGGCGATCTCGCCGCGCAGCGGAACACCACCGGTGATTTTCAGCTTGTCCATCGGAGGCTCGGCGCGCGGGTCATTGGAGGCCGGCAGCGGCAAAAAGAAACGGGGGGCGCGCAGCGCGCGGGCGAGGCTCATCGATCGTCTCCGTCAGGCGGCTGGCGGACTGCCAGCCGTGCGAGCGGAGCATCGCGGGCGCATGTGAAGCGGCGCCGAAGCGGACGAGAAGACGATGTGAAACGGCGTGCGCGGCCGGCAGCGCCGCGCCGGACGCGCCGCAAGGCGCAACACGGGACGCGATGCCGGGCGCGCTTCCAGACCCGAGTCCGGTCGCGAATCGCGACTCAAGTCGGGACGTCGTGGCGAGCGTCACGCCCGGCGCAGCGCCAAGCGGCCCGCTCATCGCGCTGCCTCGAACTCGGCCGGCGTCAGCGTGCGCATCGACAGCGCATGCACTTCCTCGCGCATCCGCTCGCCGAGCGCGGCGTAGACAAGCTGGTGGCGCTGCACCCGGCTCCTGCCTTCGAACGCGGCACTGACGATCACCGCGTTGAAGTGGCGGCCGTCGCCGTCGACCTCCAGGTGCTGGCAGTCGAGTGCCTGCGCGATATAGCGGCGGACGTCGTCGGGGGAGGGTTGCTGCATGGCGGTGCCTCAGTAGCGGATCTTGTAGCCGCGCGCCAGCATGGCCAGCGCAACGCCCGAGGCGAGCGCCAGCGCGGCCAGCACGACCGCGATGGAAATCCAGGGGGATACGTCGGCCTGCGCGAAGAAGCCGTAACGGAAGCCGTCGACGATGTAGAAGAACGGGTTGGCGTGCGACACCGCCTGCCAGAACGGCGGCAGGCCCTTGACCGAGTAGAACACGCCCGACAGGAAGGTGGCCGGCATCACGATGAAATTCTGGAATGCGGCGAGCTGGTCGAACTTGTCGGACAGGATGCCGGCGATCAGCCCGAGCACGCCGAGCAGCGCGCTGCCGGCCAACGCAAAGGCCAGGATCCAGCCGGGTGCCTGCGGCGCCAGCAACGCGGCCGGCGCGAACCACAGCGTCACCGCATAGACGCCGAGGCCGACCACCAGCCCGCGCGCGATCGCGCCGATCACGTAGGCGCCGAAGAACTCGCCGTGCGACAGCGGCGGCAGCAGCATGAACACCAGGTTGCCGGTGATCTTGCTCTGAATCAGGCTCGATGACGAGTTGGCGAAGCTGTTCTGCAGCACGCTCATCATCACCAGCCCGGGGATCAGGAACGCGGTGTAGCTGACGCCCGGAAACGCCTCCACATGCGCTTCCAGCACGTGGCCGAACACCAGCAGGTACAGCACGCCGGTGAGCACCGGCGCGGCCACCGTCTGGAAGCTGACCTTCCAGAAGCGCAGCACCTCCTTGGCCAGCAGCGTGCGAAAGCCGATCCAGCGGCCGTCGGCCGGCTGGGCCTGGCGCGCGGCGGCGGGCGGATTGCTGGAGACGCTCGTCATGCCGCGCTCCGCAGGCGGTCGTCATGCATCAGTTGCAGGAACACGTCTTCCAGATCGGCATGGCCGACCTCGAGTTCTTCGATGCCGGTGCCGGCCTGGCGGCAGGCCGCCAGCACCGACTCCACGTCGGCCGCGCCCGACAACCGCAGCGTGACGCGACCGTCGCGCTCGGCCACCACCTGCGGCCGCAGCGCGGCCGGCAGCGGGCCGCGCAGCGCCATTGACATCTGCACGCCGGCCACCCGCTCGATCAGCGCGCGCGTGCGATCGAGCGCGATCAGCCGGCCTGCCTTGAGCATGCCGATGCGCCCGCACAGCTCCTGCGCTTCTTCCAGATAGTGCGTGGTCAGCAGGATCGTGTAGCCCTCGCTATTGAGGCGGCGGATGAAGGTCCACAGGCCCTGGCGCAGTTCGACGTCCACGCCAGCGGTCGGCTCGTCCAGCACGATCACCGGCGGCCGGTGCACCAGCGCCTGCGCCACCAGCACGCGACGCTTCATGCCGCCGGACAGCGCGCGCATGTTGGCGTCGGCCTTCGAGGTCAGGTCGAGGTGATGCATGACCTCGTCGATCCAGTCGTCATTGCGGCGCAGCCCGAAGTAGCCAGACTGGTTGCGCAGCGTCTCGCGCACCGAGAAGAACGGGTCGAACACCAGCTCCTGCGGCACCACGCCGAGCGCGCGGCGGGCGGCGCGGTAGTCGTCGACCACGTCGTGCCCCATCACGCGCACGCGGCCGCTGCTGGCGCGCGCCAGCCCGGCCAGGATCGAGATCAGCGTGGTCTTGCCCGCGCCGTTGGGCCCGAGCAGGCCGAAGAACTCGCCCGGCGCCACGCTCAGGCTGACGCCGGCCAGCGCCGTCAGCTCGCCACGCTTTCCGGCGTAACGCTTGACGACGTCGATGGCTTCGATGGCGGCAGCAGAGGACATGAGGACAGGGCAAAACGAAACCGCCCCGGGCAGATCGGCACGGGGCGGCAATGGAGGAAACGCGATTCTAAGGGAGCCGCCCTAGGCTGGCGCCGGGTGGTGCGCGATGCCCAGCAGGCCATCGACGCCGTACAGGCGCGCCAGGCTGGCCAGCGCTGGCGGAATGTGGGTCAGCACCAACGTGCCACCGCGGGCCGTCGCTTCGCGCTGCCAGGCCAGCAGCATCGCCACGCCAGCGGAATCGACCTCGGTGACGTCGGCCAGGTCGACACCCAGGTCGCCGCCACGGATCGAGGCCAGCCCCGCTTCGACCAGCGCGGCGGCGGTCTCGGTGGTCATGCGGGTGGCCTGGAGGCGCATCGGTCAGGCCTTCTTGCCATCGAGCGCGCGGTTGCGCTCGGTCAGCGACTTGATCAGGCCGTCGATGCCGTTCTGGTTCACTTCGCTGGCGAAGCTGTTCCGGTAGTTCTCGACCAGCCACACGCCAAGCACGTTGACGTCGTAGATCTTCCAGCCGGCATCGCTCTTCTCGAGCCGGTAATCGAGCTGGATCGGGTCGCCGCGCGAGGGCACGGCATTGGTGCGCACCACCACGTCGGTCTCGCCGCTGGCAACCCGGAACGGCTTGAGCTGGACCTGGTGATCGCGCACCTGCGACACCGCGCCGCTGTAGGTGCGCACCAGCAGCGTGCGGAACTCGCGCGTCAGCGCGGCGCGCTGCTCGACGCTGGCCTGGCGCCAGCCGCGGCCGACTGCCAGCCGGGTCATCTTCTCGAAGTCGACGTACGGCAGGATTTTCTGGTCCACCAGCTGGTTGAGCTTGGCTGGGTCACCCGACTGCAGCGCCTTGTCGTTGCGGATGGCGTCCAGCACCTCGTTGGACAGGTCACGCACCAGCACGTCAGGTGCCTTCTGGGCGTTGCTTGCCTGCGCCAGCGCGGGTGGCCCGCCCAGCGCGATCAGCGCGGCAAGCGCCGGGAACGCCGCCAGCAGCCGGCGGCGCGGTCGGACCGAAGAAGAGGCGAAACGGGTCGGGCGATGGATCATGGTGTCGGACTCTGTACGGAATCTTGCTTTATCGGGAGGCGGCGGTTGGGCAGCGCTTGGGCGCGGTGGTTCCGCAATCATCAACGCGCCGGGGTGCCGGTCGGTTGATCGGTGGCGGCTGCCGGCTTGCGCGGCGGCGGCGGCTCGTCGTCATCGTCGTCATCGTCTTTCAGGCGCGGCGGGTTGCCGTCGTAGACCTGATTGCGCCGCCGCTGCAGGTAAGCGTCGCGGATGAACTGGTATTTGTCGAGTGCTGCGCCCTCCACCAGTTTCTCGGCGGGAAGCAGCAGCGCGCGGGTGTCGACGAAACGTGTGCCCCACAGGCTGTTGCGCAGCCTCACGGGGTCCACGTAGTCGACCGGGTCCATGAAGAAATTGCCGATCCGCCCGAAGCTGTCGCGCACCGTGCTCGGCCCCAGGAACGGCCACACGAAATACGGCCCCTGCTCGAGTCCCCACTTGCCGAGCGTCTGGCCAAAGTCCTCGTCGCTGCGCGGCAGGCCCATCTGGCTGGCGACATCGAAGCAGCCGAGCAGGCCGATCGTGCTGTTGATCACGACCCGACAGATGTCGTTGACCGCATCGGCCGGCTTGCCCTGCAGCAGATTGTTGATCGCGTTGGGAACGTCGTAGAAGTTCGCGAAGATGTTGCTGACGCAGTCGCGCACCGGCTCGGGCGTGACCTTCACGTAGGCGGTGGCCACCGGCTTGAGCACCGCACGGTCCAGCCGGTCGTTGATGTCCATCATGTGCCGGTTGTAGACCTCCCAGGGATCCGCGGGGTTCCGCCCGGCATCGGGCGGAATGGTCGCGCATCCGGCCGCCAGCAGCGCGGCGATGGCAATCAGGCAGCGGCGGATCAGCAGCAGCATGACGTCACTCCCGTCAGGGTTTCTTGCTGTCGTCCGATCCGCCGTCAGCCGCCTTGTTGTACAGGAAGCTGCTGATCAGGTTCTCCAGCACCACGGCCGACTGCGTCATCTTGATGGTGTCGCCGGCGCCGAGGTTCGCATCGTCGCCGCCCGGGTTCAGGCCTACGTACTGATCGCCGAGCAGCCCGGCAGTGAGGATGGCGGCCGACGTGTCCTTGGGAAAGGCGAAGCGCTTCTCCAGTTCCATCGTCACGAGGCCCTGGAAGGTCTTGCCGTCGAGCGAGATCGAGGCCACCCGGCCCACGGTCACGCCGGCGCTCTTGACCGGTGCGCGTGGCTTCAGGCCGCCGATGTTGTCGAAGCGCGCGGTGACCGTATAGGTCTCGCCGACCGTCATTGCCGCCAGATTGGCCGCCTTCAGCGCCAGGTAGCCGATGGCCACGAAGCCCAGCAACACGAACAGGCCCACCACCGTTTCGATTCCGCGTTTGCTCATCTCTTGTCCTTCCGCGACGCCGCCGCTCAGCGCGGCGTCGAAAACATCACGGCTGTCAGCACGAAGTCCAGCAGCAGCACCGCCAGCGAGGAAATCACGACCGTGCGCGTGGTGGCCTTGGCCACGCCCTCCGGCGTGGCCTGCGCCTCGTAGCCCTGATACAGCGCGACGAACGTGCAGGCGACACCGAACACCATGCTCTTGATGATGCCGTTGCCGATATCGTCCCAGACGTCGACGCCACCCTGCATCTGCGACCAGAACTGGCCGGGGTCGATACCGATCATCAGTACACCCACGATGTAGCCGCCGAAAATACCGACAGCCGAGAACATCGCCGCCAGCAGCGGCATCGCGATCATGCCGCCGACGAAGCGCGGTGCCAGCACCCGCTCCTTGGGATCGATCGCCATCAGTTCCATCGCCGACAACTGCTCGCCGGCCTTCATCAGGCCGATCTCGGCCGTCAGCGAGGTGCCGGCGCGGCCGGCGAACAGCAGCGCGGTGACCACGGGCCCCAGTTCGCGCACCAGCGACAGCGCCACCAGCAGGCCGAGCGACTCGGCCGCGCCATAGCGGCTCAGCGTGTAGTAGCCCTGCAGCCCGAGCACGAATCCGACCGCCAGCCCGGACGAAACGATGATCACCACCGAGTTGACGCCGATCGCGTTGAGCTGCACGACGATCAGATACAGCCGCCGCGCCACCGGCGGCAGCGCCTTGAGCAGCTCGACGAAGAAGAACGCGCTGTGGCCGAGGCCGCGCATCAGGTTCATCGCCCAGCGCCCGAGCCGCGCCAGCAGGTCGAGCGGATTCATCGCGCGACCCCCAGCTCTTCCTCGATGGGCCGCGCCGGGTAGTGGAACTTCACCGGGCCGTCGGGCTCGCCATTGATGAACTGACGCACCTCGGGCTCCGAGGATGCGCGCAGCTCGTCGGGCGTGCCGGCCGCCACAATGCGGCCGCCGCTGATCAGGTACGCGTAGTCGCAGATCAGGAAGCACTCGTGGACGTCATGCGAAACGATCAGCGACGTGGCACCGGTGGCGTCGTTCAGGCGGCGGATCAGGTTGGCGGTCATGCCCATGCTGATCGGATCGAGCCCGGCGAACGGCTCGTCGTACATGATCAGTTCGGGGTCGAGCGCGATCGCGCGCGCCAGCGCGATGCGCCGCGCCATGCCGCCGGAAACCTCGGAGATGCGCAGCCGCGCCGCGCCGCGCAGGCCCACCGCGTTGAGCTTCATCAGCACGACGTCGCGGATCATCGACTCCGGCAGGTTGGAGTGCTCGCGCAGCGGAAAGGCGACGTTCTCGAACACCGTGAGGTCGGTGAATAGCGCGCCGAACTGGAACAGCATGCCGAGGCGGCGGCGAATGCGGAACAGTTGCTCGCGGTCGCGCGGATTGATCTCGTCGCCGTCGAACGTGATACGGCCCTTGCTGGCCGCATGCACGCCGCCAATCAGCCGCAGCAGCGTGGTCTTGCCACAGCCGGAGCCGCCCATGATGGCCGTCACCTTGCCGCGCTTGAAGCGGGCGGTGATGTCCGACAGGATCGTACGGCTCGCGTCGTAGCCGAACGTCACGTCTTCAACGGTGATGAAGTCTTCCGTGGCCAAGGGTGCAGGTGCGCAGCGCGCACTGGAGAAAGCAACGGCTACCGGGGTCGGGCTGCGCGATGCCAATCATTGCGCCGGTCATTGCGCAGCGCGGCATTGTGGCATAGCGGTCACGGCCGGACCGCCGGAGATTGGGGGCAAAGACCCGCGGGATCGCCGGCATCGCGCGGTCGCGCGATGCCGGCGGGAAGACTACTTGCCGAATTTCTGCAGCGACTCTTCCATCGATTTCCTGATGGACTCGTTCATTTCGCTGGCCGCCCGACCCAAGGCTGCGGGCACGCCGCAGCGATACGCACCAGCCTGTGCGGTGATGAAGCACGTGGCGGCACCGCCGCCGCTGCTGTTCCACGTCGATGCGACCTGCGCCCGCTCGCATACGACGGAGAAGTCAGCGAGGACCGGCCAGGCGCGCAGTTCCGGATTCCACGTCTGCACACGGATGTTTTCGAGACGCGCGATTTCGACGCGACCGCCGCTGCACGGCCGGGCCGCAAGCAGATGCTCACGCACGGCAGCCTCGGCTTGCACCGCGGTGGGCGGCGTACCTGCCTTCGGCGTGCGGCCCGTCCACCAGTACCAGCCGCCCGCCGCCAGCACGACGATGATGATCCACTTCGTCATACGCCGGTCCCTCGGCCTCGGCCATCGATGGTTGACGCTGAGACGCTATCAACGCCAAGGTCGGCGACGAAATCATCCGTTCCGCGGATCCGGCGCAGTTGCCTCATTGGCAACTGCGGCGCGGACCGATGACGCCTCCGATGACGCCTCGGGCATGGCAGCGGTGGGGGTTGGCTCGGGAGAGGAAATGACCGCGCCGGCGGATGTCGCATCGACCGGGCGATCCGGTGCGGCGGTCTGCGGCCGACCTGGCGCGCTGTAGAGCCCGGCCCAGGCCTCGAACAGCCGGTACGTGACCGCGAGGATCACCGGCCCGACGAACAGCCCCACCAGCCCCATCGACAGCAGGCCGCCGATCACGCCCGCGAAGATCAGCAGCAGCGGCAGGTCAGCGCCCTTGCGGATCAGGAACGGGCGGATGAAGTTGTCCATCGTCAGGACCACGACCGACCAGATCGCGAGGAACACGCCCAAGCCGGTATCGCCCGTCCAGAACAGCCAGATCACCGACGGGATCAGCACCAGCCCGGCGCCGATCTGCGCGATGCACAGGATCAGCGTGACCGCGGTGAGCAGACCGGCGAACGGCACGCCGGCGATGTACAGGCCGAGCGCGGTGGCGATCGTCTGCAGCAGCGCAGTGACCACCACGCCGAGCGCCACGCCGCGGATCGCAGCTGCCGCCAGGCGCAACGAGTCCTCGCCATGGTCTTCGCTGATGCGCCGTGCCAGCGCCAGCGCGCGCCGAGCGCCTTCCTCGCCCTGCGCGAACATCACGGTGGCGATCACCACGGTGGCGAGGAAGTGCACCAGCAGCATGCCGATGCCGCCGGCCTGCCCGGCCACCCACTGCGCACCTCGGCCCGCGTATGGGGCGGCTCGCTTGACCAGTTCGTCAGCACCGGCAGCGCGCAAGCCGGCCCAGATCTCGGCCACGCGCTCGCCCACCAGCGGCAGCGAGGCCACCCAGGGCGGTGGCGGCGGCAGCTCGAAATGCGCGGCCATCCTGCCCCAGCGCACCAGCGTGTCGGCGTTGTCGACGATGGTATTGATCGCCAGCATCAGCGGCACGATGAACACCGCCAGCATCAGCAGCGTCATCACCGCGACCGCCAGACCGCGGCGGCCGCGCGCCCACGACTGCACGCGCAGCATCAGCGGCCAGCAGGCCACCACGATCATCGTGGCCCAGACGATCGACGTGAAGAACGGGCTCATGATCCACATCGAGCCGACGATCAGCCCGACGATGGCGACGATGGCGAGGATCAGGCGGGCGAGGTCTAAGTTCATGGCAGCTCGTTGGTCAGTCATTGCGCTTGCGCCGGCTCAGCGCGCGGGCTCCAGATCGCGGCGCGGCATCAGGAAGCTCGACGGCTGCAGCTTGAAGCGCCACCAGATCCGGCGCAACAGCTCGCGCGTCTGCCTGAACACGATGCCGCGCGCGCGCAGTGCCATCCACAACGCGAGCGCAAAACTGACCGCGAGGTTGGTCAGGCCGATCGCCGCCACGCCCAGCAGCGCCCACGCGATCTCTTTCCACGGCAGCGCGAACTCCAGCACGCGCAGCGCGTAGCCGAGGTTGGCCGAAGAGAACGCGATGTGGCGGATGTCGATCGGCAGCCCGAGGATCAGCCCGATCGTGCCGGCGCTGCCGAGCATGCAGCCGAACAGGAAATTGCCCAGCAGTCCCCCCAGGTGGTTCTCGACATAGGTGCCAACGCGCCGCGCGAGCGATTCACCGACGATCAGGCGCAGCCAGCGCAACTGCGCGACGCGGGTGCCAATGTGCGCATAGCTGGCCTTGTTGTCGAAGTAGCCCGACAGCACGCCAGCCAGGAACAGGAACACGCCGGCCAGCGCCGCATGCGGGATGGCCCAGCCGAGCGGGTCGAGGTCGTGCAGCAGGTGATGCGCCTTGGCCTCGTCGAACGGTGGCGCGCCCGTGCGTTCCTGCCACAGATGGGCGATCAGCATGGCGGTTGGCAGCGCGACCATCACGTTGCCCAGGATCGCTGCCAGCTGGGTGCGCGACACCGCCGCCACCAGATCGACCACCCGCTCCAGGTCGCCGACGCGGCCGTGGTTGGCCTCGCCCAGGTACCCGGCGATGGTCTGCGCGGTCATCGCCGGCTGCTTGGTGGCGATGGTCAGGTGCAGCATGTAGATGATCACGAACCCGATCCCGTAGATCAGGCTGTAGCCGACCGCGTAGCCGGCCGGCGCCAGATCGAGCTTCGAGCAGAAGATCTTCAGCAGCGCCATCATCGCGATGATCAGGCCGGCGCCCATCGCCGCCCGCCACATGCCGAAGTACTCGCCGCGGCTGCCGGCAATGTAGTGCTCGCCGGTGCGCGCCGCGTTGTCGGTCACGCGCAGCGCCAGCAGCGCCATGCCCTTGCCCACGTGCTCGCGCAGGCTGTTGCGGCGGCACTCGGCGCGCAGCGCGTCGGCCATCAGGTCGGTCCAGGCGTCGAGCGCCGCATGCCGCGCTGCCGGCTGCGCCTCGACGCGGACGTTGGTCGTCAGCAGCCGCGCCAGCGTCTCGATGCGGCGCAGGCTCTGCCGCGTGCGCCGCATCAGGAACGTCAGGCCGATGCTGGTGCCCTGCTGCAGGCTGGCGCGATGCGCGTCATCGAGCATTTCGCTGCACTGATCGATCATCACCTGCAGTTCGGCGGCATCGGCCACCGGCGCCGACGGATCGGCGGCGTGCTGCCGCCAGCCATCGACAAAGCGCTGCGCGCTGGACGCCAGCCCGCGCACGCGCGGTGCGTGGCCGATGAAGCGCGGTCCGAGGCGGCCGAACTCCTGCTCGACCGCCAGGCCGCCGATCCGGTATGCCAGAACCAGCAGCGCTTCGAGCATCTGCTCGCCGACACTGCGCAGCGCCGACTGCGCCTGCGGGTCGTCGGTGGTGGCCAGCACACGCCAGAATCGCTGCGTGACGTCGACCGGCACCGCTTCGAGCCACACCCAGTCGTGGCGATGCCGGAAGATCCGCTGCACGCAGCCGCGCAGTTCGCGTTCATCGGGCAGCTCCGGCAGCAGGCGCTGCGCGACGATGCGGCCAAACTCGCTGAAAAAGCCGGTGGTGGGCAGGATGCCGCTGTCGGCGAAGAAGCTGACCAGGCGGCGCGTTGCCAGCAGTTCGAGCAACGGGCCACGTACCGCATGCGCCAGCGCCGGGTCGGTCTCGACGCGCGTCACCGCCGCCTCGAAGCGGTCGACGGCGGCCTGCGGCGACTCGCGCCAGCGCGGCCGGATGGCATCGAACCAGCGCTCGAGAAGCGTCAGTGTGTCGGATGCGGCCGACGATCCCGCGCCCTTCGCCGCGCCAGCGGCCACGACGAACGCCATCAACGCGGCGTCGAGGCGGGCGTCGGTCACCGGTTGTTCGGCAGCGGTCATGCGCGTGTTCGTGAGCGAGCGCGGCGCAGGCAGCCGCTGTTACTGCGCAAGCGTCCAGCGCCCTTCGCTGCGACACAGCGTGTAGACGCCGCTGGATTCGAGCTGGCGATGACGGTTGACCGCCTTGACCTCGCGGCAGGGCCGGCCACCGATGTCGAACGCGCGCAGCGGCGTGATGGCGCCACTGGCGCCGGTCGCTGCATTGGACCACTCGACCGCGGTGCCGGTGTCCGTGGCCGCCAGCGCCCGGTCAAGCGCCTGATTGAGCAGCTTCATGTCGGCTTCGTTGAAGTGGGCCATCGGCCCCTTGGACATGAAACCGAGCCCAGCCGCCTGTACGGCACCGACACATGCGGCAGCGCAGGTCACGGCCAGCAAAACACGGCGCGGCAAGCACGCGACCCGGTGCGGAAGATGCGTTCGGCTCATCGGCCCTCCGAGGGTGCTGCGGCCGGTGGCGTCCAGCCGCCACCCAGCGCACGGTAGGCCTGCACGTAGGCCTGCTGGCGCGCCAGCCGCGTGCTGATGAAATCGGTCTCGGCCGCCAGCAGCTGGCGCTGCGCGTCGAGCACCTCCATGAAACTGACCACGCCCGCGCCGAAGCGCTTGT
>CAZTUT010000083.1:0-12241 GCA_964616395.1 uncultured Burkholderiaceae bacterium | reverse complement strand
CTCGCGCCCGGCCTACATCGAGGCGCTCACGCCGTCCGAGAAGGTGATGCGCCGCTAGTTTCGTCAGCGCGAGCCGCCGATGGAACTGTCGACCAAGCCGTACCTGCTGCGCGCGATCCACGACTGGTGCACCGACGCCGGCTTCACGCCGTATCTGGCAGTCGCGGTCGATGAGTCGGTGCGGGTGCCGGCCGCGTTCGTCAAAAACGGCGAGATCGTGCTCAACATCTCGGCGCTCGCCACCAACCGGCTGAAGCTCGGCAACGAGGCGGTCGAGTTCAGCGCCCGCTTTGGCGGCGTGGCCACCGAGGTGTATGTGCCGATCGAGCGCGTGGTCGCCATCTATGCGCGCGAGAACGGCCAGGGCATGGCCTTCGAGGTGCCGCGCACGGTGGCGGCCGACACCCCCGCAACGTCCGAGCCCACGATTCCCGCCAGCAGCAGCCCGCGCGCAGTCGAGGCGCCGCGCGAGCGCAGCAGCCTGGTGCCGGTCGCGCCCGTGGCCGAGCCGGCCGCGTCTGCCGACTCGGGCGACGGCGCCGAGCCCACGCCTCCACCCCGGCCTGGCGACCGGCCACGCCTCACGCGGATCAAGTAGTTCCGCGCGGCGCACTGCCCGTAGACTTTTGTCCTGGATTGCCGGCTTAGCTCAGTTGGTAGAGCAACCGCCTTGTAAGCGGTAGGTCACCTGTTCGAGTCAGGTAGCCGGCACCACCCTCTCGGCCCCCGGTCTTCGGACCGCGCTCGGCGCCGCGGTCAGTCGGTTGAGTTGCCCATTCCGCTCCAGCGCGGCGCCAGTGCATTCGGGATATCGAACAGGTCGAGCACGCGCGCCAGCGAATGGTCGACCATCTGCTCGATGCTCTCGGGCCGCTGATAGAACGCCGGCACCGGCGGGAAGATCACGCCACCCATCAGCGTGACCGTTTCCATATGACGGATGTGCGCGAGGTTCAGCGGGGTCTCGCGCGTCAGCAGGACCACGCGGCGGCGTTCCTTGAAGCAGACGTCAGCGGAACGCGCGATCAGGTTGTCGGCCAGCCCGAGCGCGCAGGCAGCCAGCGTCTTCATCGAGCAGGGCGCGATCACCATGCCGGCCGAGGCAAACGAGCCGGACGCGATGCTCGCGCCGATGTCGTTGACGTTGTGCACCACATGCGCGAGCGCCTCGATGTCGGCACGCTTCAGCCCCAGCTCCTGATGCGCATTGAGCACGCCGGCGCTCGACAGCAGCAGGTGGGTCTCGACCTCGCCGGCGGCGCGCAGGTGCTGCAGCAGGCGAACGCCGTAGATGGCGCCGGAGGCGCCGGTGATGGCAACGATCAGCCGCTTCATGGCGGAGCCGGGCGGCCGCGGCGCGGTCAGGCCGCTTCGGCCTTCTTCAGCAGCTCGGCCAGCTCGCCCGACTGGAACATCTCCATCATGATGTCCGAGCCGCCGACGAACTCCCCCTTCACGTACAGCTGCGGGATGGTCGGCCAGTTCGCGTAGTCCTTCACGCCCTGGCGCACTTCCTCGTCATCGAGCACGTTCACGGTGATCAGGTTCTTCACGCCGCACTGCTTGAGCACCTGGATCGCGCGGCCCGAGAAGCCGCACTGCGGAAACTGCGAGGTGCCCTTCATGAACAGCACCACCGGATGATCGGTGACGGTCTTGTGGATGAACTCCTTGGCGTCCATGCGTTGCGTCCTGTGAGTTGAGGGGCACGAAGCGCACGCGCAGGCGCGCGCCCAAATGCCCGAAGTTGAGCCGAGTGTAGGAAGCGCCCCGCGAGGCGTCAAACCGGGCGCACCCCAGCCCGATTCGTCAGGCGTCCGACCGCCACGCGCGCGATGCCGGCCGCGTCGGACACCGCCTGCACGTCGGCGAAGCCGGCGTTTCGCAGCAGGGCGTCCACCGCCGCGCGCTGGTCGTAACCGTGCTCCAGCAGCAGCGTGCCACCGGGTCGCAGCCAGCGTGGTGCCTGCTGCACGATCGCGCGCAGGCAGTCGAGGCCGTCGGCGCCATCGGTGAGCGCGCGCAGCGGTTCGTGGCGCAGCGCCGGCAGATGCGGATCGCCGGCCGCGATGTAGGGCGGGTTGGCGACGATCAGGTCGAAGCGCGGGTCGCCAGCCGCGTGATCGGCGCCGGCCGCGCCGCGCTTGGCTGAGTGGTCGGCATCGAGCGCCGTGTACCAGTCGCCTGCGCGCAGCGTCAGCGTCGCGCCGAGGGCGCGCGCGTTGCTGGCAGCCACCGCCAGCGCGGTCTCCGACAGGTCGACCGCGGTGACCTCTGCGCCTGGCCATTCGAGCGCCAGCGTGATCGCGATGCAGCCGGAACCGGTGCCCAGGTCGAGCACGCGCGGTGCCGCGGTCGCAGGCAGCGCGCGCAGCGCAGCCAGTGCGCAGTCGACCAGCGTCTCGGTCTCGGGGCGCGGCACCAGCACGTCGGGCGTGACCGTGAACGGTCGGCCGTAGAACTCGCGGCTGCCCAGCAGGTAGGCGAGCGGCTCGCCCTCGCGTCGCCGCTGCGCCAGCGCATCGAAGCGCTGCGCGGCGGCGGCGGCCACGGCCTGTTGCGGATCAGCCACCAGCCGCTCGCGCGGCAGCGACAGCACCTGCGCCAGCAGCGCGCGTGCCTCCAGCCGCGGCAGACCGCTTTCGGCCAGCAGTTGCGCCGCAGTGACGGGCGGACCGCTGGCGCGTTGCGCGGCTCGGGCGTCGCTCGCGGGATGGCCCGACGGAGCCACAGGCCCGCCGTCTCGCTGCGCGCTCGGCGATTCGCCGTTGGGGTGACCCGGCGGGCTCATGCCAGCGCTGGCCTCAACCTTCGCCGAGCGCGGCCAGCATCTCCGCCTGATGCTCGGCGGTCAGCGCCTGCGTCAGTTCCGCAATGTCGCCGTCCATGATCTGGTCGATCTTGTACAGCGTCAGGTTGATCCGGTGGTCGGTGACGCGGCCCTGCGGGAAGTTGTAGGTGCGGATGCGCTCGCTGCGGTCGCCGGAGCCGATCAGGCTCTTGCGCTGGCTCGCTTCCTTGCGCTGCTGCTCCTGCACCTGGCGGTCCTTGATGCGCGCCGCCAGGATCTTCATCGCGCGCTCCTTGTTCTTGTGCTGGCTGCGGTCGTCCTGGCACTCGACCACGAGGCCGGTGGGCAGGTGCGTGATCCGAACCGCGCTCTCGGTCTTGTTGACGTGCTGGCCGCCAGCGCCGCTGGCGCGGTAGACGTCGATGCGGATCTCGGTCGGATCGATCTTCACGTCGTCGATCTCGTCGGCCTCGGGCAGCACCGCCACAGTGCAGGCACTGGTGTGGATGCGGCCCTGCGCCTCGGTGGCCGGCACGCGCTGCACGCGATGCCCGCCCGACTCGAACTTCAGCTTCGAGTAGGCGCCCGCGCCCTCGATGCGCACGATCACTTCCTTGTAGCCGCCCAGGTCGGACGCCGATTCCGACAGGATCTCGGTCTTCCAGCGGTTTCTCTCGGCAAAGCGCAGGTACATCCGCAGCAGGTCGGCGGCGAACAGTGCCGACTCGTCGCCGCCGGTGCCGGCGCGCACCTCGAGGAACACGTTGCGCTCGTCGTTGGGGTCGCGCGGCAGCAGCAGGCGCTGCAGGTCGGCTTCGAGCAGCTCGCAGCGGGCGCGCGCCGCGCCGATCTCCTCTTCGGCCAGCGCTTTCATGTCGGGCTCGGTGAGCATCTCCTGCGCGGCCAGCTCGTCGGCGCGGGCGCGGTTGTAGTCGTGAAAGCGCGTCACCACCGGCTCGATCTCGGCGCGTTCCTGACCCAGCGTGCGCAGCTTGTTCATGTCGCGCGCGGTCTCCTCGGAGGCCAGCAGCGCATCGATCTCCAGCAGCCGCCGGGCGAGCTGCGAGAGCTTGGTGTTCATCGAGTCTTTCATGGGTGCTCCGCGGGCGCGCGTGAACGGCGGCCGGCCAGCCGCGACCCGAGGCCGCGCCTGGCTGCCGCCTGCACAGCTAGTTGTCGGACGAGGGGGTGTAGAAGCGCGACAGCGCGGCGATCAGGCGCGCGCGCGAGGCGTCGTCATCAGCCGCGGCCTGGTGCAGCGCGTTGACCGGCGCATGCAGGAACTTGTTGGTCAGCGCGGCAGCCAGATGTTCGAGCACCTGATCGGGTGCATCGCCGGCCGCGAGCCGGCGCCGGGCGCGTTCCAGCTCTTGCGCACGCAGGTCATCGGCGCGAGTGCGCAGGCCCTGGATCACCGGCACCGCCGCGCGCGTGCGCAGCCAGCCTTCGAAGTCGCGCACGCGCGACTCGATGATCGCTTCGGCCTGCGCAACGGCCGCCTGGCGGGTCTCGGTGCCGGCCTGCACGATCTGGCCGAGGTCGTCGACCGTGTAGACGTAGACGTCGTTCAGGCGCGTGACCTCGGGCTCGACGTCACGCGGTACCGCCAGATCGACGATGAACATCGGTCGGTGGCGGCGCGCTTTCAGCGCCCGCTCGACCATGCCCAGGCCGATGATCGGTAGCGTGCTGGCGGTGCACGAGACCACGATGTCGAAGCGCGACAGGTGGTCGGGCAGCTCGGCCAGCCGCATCGCCTTGCCCTGCAGACGCGAGGCGAGGCTGTGCGCCCGCTCCTCGGTCCGGTTGGCGACAGCGATCGACTTCGGGTGGCGTGCCGCGAAGTGGGTGGCGCACAGCTCGATCATCTCGCCGGCGCCGACAAACAGCACGTGGCTGTCGGACAGCGAGCCAAAGATGCGCTCGGCCACGCGCACCGCGGCGGCGGCCATCGACACCGACTGGGTGCCGATCTCGGTGGTGCTGCGCACTTCCTTGGCCACCGCAAACGTGCGCTGGAACAGGTGGTTGAGCATCAGCCCCATGCCACCGGCTTCGCGCGACAGCTTTTCGGCCTGCTTCATCTGGCCGAGGATCTGCGGCTCGCCCAGCACCATGGAGTCGAGCCCGCTGGCCACGCGGAATGCGTGCCGCACCGCGTCGGCCTGCGGCAGCACGTAGGTCGCGCGGCGCAATTCGGCACCGTCGAGCTGGCGCGTGCTGGCAAGGAAATCGGCCAGCGCATCGGTGGCGGTGCCGGGCTCTTCGACCGCGCAGTACAGCTCGGTCCGGTTGCAGGTGGAGACGATCGCCGCCTCGGTCAGTCGACCGGCATCGCGGGTGGCGAGCGAATCGCGCAGCCGGGCGATCGTGCCACCCACCTCGGTCGGGACAAAAGCCAGCCGTTCGCGCAGCGCGAGCGGCGCGGTCTGGTGGTTCAGTCCGAGGGTCAGCAGTTGCATCGGCGTCGTGTCAGCGGGCCTGCGGCGTGTGACGCCCCAGAAGGCGTCATGTGTCCAAAACTATGGACAGTCAGAAACGTCAGCTTATCTACTTTCTGGTCGTCCGACCAGTGCCGTGGCACTTTCCCGCGGCGCGGCTGTCGGAACCGGTGGCACAGTAACGGGAGTCGTCACATCCGAGCAATGATCTGGATCAGACCTCGTCCGCGTGATCGGCAGCCCAATGAGCGCGGATCGGTTCCGCTGGCGGATCATGATTTTATGCGCACATCCTCGCCCCCCCATCCTGCCCGCCCCCGCGCCGCGCCCCGCGGCCGGCGGCGCGCGCCTGCGCCGCCGGCCGTGCTGCTGCCACGCGATGCGGGTCAGATCGCGGCGATTGCCGCGCAGTGCCGCCAGCGCGTCGCACAGCGGGCGCTCCTGTCGGCCGGCGCCACGGTGGTGCCGCTGCCGGGCTTCGATCTGGTGGCTGACGTCGCGGTGCTGACCCGCCTGCTGCACGAGATCAACGAGGCCTTCGGGCTCACGCCTGCCCAGATCGAGGCGCTGTCGCCGGGGAAGCGCTTCACCGTCTACAAGGCGGTTCAGGCGGCAGGCGCGACTGCGGTGGGCCGGCTGGTCACGCGCGAACTGATCGCGCTGCTGCTGCGCGGGCTGGCGCGCAAGGTCGCGACCAAGACAGTGCTGCGCTTCGTACCATTTGCCGGGCAGGCGCTGGCCGCCGGCATCTCGTATGGGCTGCTGAAGATGCTCGGCGAGCGCCACATCGCGGACTGCGTGCGCGTGGCGTCGGCGGTCATCGACGTTGAGTAGCGGGCTACTGCGGCTGCGCCTGCCGAGCACTCCGTGCCCCGACGACCGCTGGCGGCGGCAACGATCGGATATACTCGCGCCCCTCGATTGCTGCGACCCGTGATGTTTGGCGGGCGCGCCGATCCCGGCCAAGTAGCTCAGTTGGTAGAGCAGCGGATTGAAAATCCGCGTGTCGGTGGTTCGATTCCGCCCTTGGCCACCACCATTCCGCAGCGCCATCCATACCCGATGACTTTGTTCGCCTGGGTGTCCCTGGGTTGGCGCGGATGCCGCGCGTGGTTTCGCGAGCGCTGGGTCGCAATGACTTGCCGGTTCGTGGCGGGCATTGCCCCTGTCGCGATGCTGCTGGCCGGCTGCACAACCTACCCGGTCGGTAACCGGCAGGCGGTCAGCGATTGTCCGGCCTGTGCCGCCGGCACCGTCGAACTGCCGCTGCTGCCCGGGGCCTTGTCGTATCCGATCGTGGAGGTCGCGATCGACGGTCGGCCCGGATACCGCTTCCTGTTCGATACCGGGGCCATGGGCACGGTGATCTTCCGTCACCCCCGTACGGCCGACTTGGCGCTGTCATCCCGCGGCGAGATCGCCATCGGCGGCCTGGGCGATGGTGCACGCCCGGTTGCACAGGTGGCGCCCGGAGTCGCGCTTCAACTCGGACCACTGACGTTGCGGGACATGACGGTGCTGGTGCTGCCGGTCGATCGGCTGGCGCTGTTCGGATCGCCAGACCTGGTGTTCATCGACGGCATCATCGGCAACGATCTGTGGACCCGCTTCGGCGTGGAGGTCGATGCCGCTGCCGGGCGAATGCGCCTGCATCGCCTCGGCACGACGGATCTGGGGTCCGGCGCGCGCAGCGCCGCGCTCACGGTTCGCCACGATCACCTGTTCGTCCCGGTTCGGGTCACTCTCGATGCCAGACGCGACCCGGTCGCCGTCGACCTGCTGCTCGACACCGGCGCCGCCGGCGCGCTGTATCTCGTGACTGATCCAGTGCGGGGACTCGTGCCGCCGGAAGGCGCCGTGACGATCGAGGGGCGCGGGATCCAGGGCCAGAGCCGCGCGATTGCCGCTCGCTCCACCGCGGTCGAGGTGGCCGACGTCCGGTGGCTGAACGTTCCGACCGACTTTGGCCCGGAGGGTGCCGGGAGCAGGGCGCTTGGTGCAGGCATGATCGGAGTCGGGCTGTTGTCGCGGGCCCGCTGGGCGGTGGATATCGGGCAATCGCGGTTGTGGCTGACGCCCGGCGACGCAAGCGAGCATCGCTTCGAGGACGGCTCCTTCGGGCTGGCCCCCGTCGCCGTGGCGGACCGGTTGCTGGTCCTGCTCGTACAGGCGAACAGCCCAGCGGCGAACGCGGATCTGCGGGTCGGCGACGAGTTGATCTCGCTCGACGGATCTTCGATCACGGGCAGCCAGCAGGCCGCCGTCGAAGCGGCGCTGCGGACTCGCCGCACGGCGACGTTGTGCTGGCGCCGGGCGGATGAGGTGCGCTGCACGACCTTGACGCGAGCGGTACCCTGAAAATCGCCGCTCGGATCGCCTGCCCGCGGCGGGGGGGGCACGCCGTCTTCGGCAAGTTTGCGAGCGCGACTGCGCCAGCGCCGCGACTGCAACTCGGTCAGGCAGATGCCATGCAGGCTGTCGGCGTTCTGGTAGGCGTAGGAGCCCCACATGCATCGCTGCGGGGTTGGCCAGCATCCTGGAGCGATCGGCCGAAGACGTCGGCCTGGTTCGTCAACTGACCAGGCACGCCGGATCCACGACGAGCGTTACAACTCCGAGTAGACCACGCTGAATCGCATGGAGCGGCAGCGCGCTCGCGCTTTCCCCAGTTGATGTTCGCAAGTAGCGCCGGCAAGTTAGGTCCGTGACGGGTCGGTAGGGAGTCGTGCAGATGAAGGTCGTTGTCTGGGTAGTTTTCGGCGTTGTGGCCTTGCTGTGGACCGCGGCTGCGCTGCTGGCCGCCGAACTGGTGCAGTGGGCGGTGGCGGCGCTGACGGCTGGCAACGCAGCGTCGGTCGCCGACGCAGCGACCGCTCAGTGGCCTGCGTGGATTGCCGCGCTGATCGATCCCGCGTGGCTGCGCGCGATGCAAGATGCGGCGCTGTGGGCGACCCAGGCGCTGCGCGACGGGTCGCCCTGGATTGGCGGCGCGCTCGGCTGGCTGGTGCCGGTGGTCTGGGTCTTCTGGGGTCTGGGGGTCATGGCGCTGCTGCTGGCTGCAGGCGGCTCGCACCTGCTTGCCGGCTGGGCGTCCAGCCGCCTGCGTGCCACGTGAAGCCGGTCAACAACGCCACCCGCAGGAAGCTGCTGCTTGGTGCTGCGGCGCTGCTGCCTCTACCTGCAACGGCGACAGGCACCGCAGCCCCCACGCCCGCCTGCGGCCAGCCAACACCGCCGCAGACCGCGGGCCCGTTCTATACGCCGGATACGCCCCGCCGCCAGCGTCTGACCGAGCCCGGGATGCGCGGCGTGCCGTTGACGCTCGAAGGCCGCGTTCTCACGCCAGCCTGTACGCCGGTATCCGGTGTCTTGCTCGACTTCTGGCAGTGCGACGCCGATGGCCGGTATGACAACCGCGGCTTTCGCCTGCGCGGGCATCAGTACACCGGCGCCGACGGCCGCTATCGTTTGGAGACCATCGTCCCCGGCACCTACCCCGGTCGCACGCCTCACCTGCACGTGCGTGTGCAGGCGCCCGGCGGCCGACTGTTGACCACGCAGCTCTATCTGGACGGACATCCGCTGAACGCGCGCGACTTCCTGTATGACGCACGACTGGTCATGCTCGGTCGCGAAAGCGTGCTGCGGTTCGACTTCGTGCTCGCTGCCTAGCGGGCCTCTTCGCAATTTGCGCGGTCGCCTCAGCCGATTCGCCCGATGCATTCGCTTGACAGGGGTTTCAGGGCGCCGAAAGAAGCGGGTCATCCGTTCGTCAGCATCAGCGACCATGAGCCGGTTGTCCGTTGCCGTCGTCGGCTCGCGCCCTGAGCCAATCGAGTGTTTGCTGCCACAGCGCGGCTGCTTCGGGCCGAAAGTAGTTCATGTGCCCGATTGTCGCCATGCCAAGGCTTGCCGGTTCGATGGTCACGGCCTCGACCAGTGCATTGCGGTAGGCGGCCATGAACGCATCGCGCGAGGCCGGGGGAGCCCACTTGTCGTCGGTTGAATTGATGGCGCGGATCGGCGCGCTGACTTTCGCGAACTGCTCGGCGAGGCCGGGCAACGCCGGGTCGCCGAAGAAGTAGTTTGGCTGCTGGCACCAGCGGCGCCACTGATAGAAGACATCGCGGGGCAGGTCTTCGCCCATGCCCAGCAGACTCCATGCCAGATAGCCATTGGCACGCACGACCAGCGGTCCCAGTACACGCCATAGGAAGATGACCCGCAGCCGTTCGGCCGGCGGCATCCAGCCGTGCCAACCGGCGCCGGTGGCAAAGGTGGCAAAACGCTCGATGCGCTCGTGTCCCGGCAACAGGCCGAACGCATGTCCGCCGTAAGAGTGGCCGACCATCCAGATCGGCCCATCCGCCTGCGCTGCCACATGATCGAGCAGTGCCGCCAGATCGCGCCGCGCCCAATCCATGTAGTCCATGCGGAAGCCGCGCAAACTCGGTGGTCGCGACAGCCCAATGCCGCGATAGTCGAGGGTCCAGACGTCGATGCCCTGGCTTGCGACGAATTGCGCGAACCGGCTGTAGAACCGCTGCGGCACGCCGGTAGCGCCGGCGACGATCAGACGACCACGCGCCGGGCCGACGCGTGCGTAATGCATTGCGCCGAGCGCGTAGCCGTCCGACGCGGTCAGGCGGATCGCTTGTGCGGGCGCGGGTTCCGGAGACACGGCGTGGGCGTACCGGGGCGGCTCACCGGTCGACCGAAAGGCTGTGACGAAGAATTTCAAGCAGCGTGCTCGAGGTGTCCTGCAGCGGCTTCTTGCTGCCGGCCACGCGGGCCTGGATCAGCGCCCCCTCGTAGGCCGAGACGATCAGCGTTGCAAGGCTGGCCGCCCGCTCCGGCGGTACACCGGCTGTCATCAGCGCGCGCTTGAGCGTGTTGCGTATCGCGGCGAATCCCCGGGCCACGGCGTCGCGGATGACGGTGTCGTCGGCCGTCGATTCCAGCGCAATGGTGGCCAGTGGGCAGCCCCGCTCGTAGGCGCTGTCGAGCAGTGTCTTATGCGCGTCGGTCATCCAGGCGGCCAGCGCCAGTGTCGGGTCGCCATGGCGCTCGAACAGGCGGTCAAGCCCTGCAGTGATCTGACCGACGACGACATCAAGCGCTGCCACGGCCAGCTCGGTCTTGCCGCCCGGAAAGTGGTGGTAAAGCACACCCTTGGGCGCCTGTGCCTCAGCCAGCAGCTCGCTGATGCCGACGCCGTGGAAGCCTCGCGTGCGCAACGCATCGAGCATCGCGCGGATCAGTCGTTCGCGGGTACCTTGCTGTGGGTCGGGGGTCCGGGCGGCGGTCATGTCGTCAATCTATAGACCGGTCGGTCTAGTGTCAAGCGCCGGATCCCTTTGACGCCGACCGGGGGTCGGCGCCGGGCCGGGTCGTCAGGTAGCCGAGCAGCGTGCGGGCAACGCGATCGCGCAGATCGGCCGAGGGCGTGCGGCCGGCCAGTGCGTCCGCTTCGATCATGGCCTTGGCGATCACGAAGATGTCCTGCACGTCGTTCAGCTGCGGCGGCGCGGCGAGTTCGGCCGCATGCCGCTGCAACAGCGCCATCACCGCCGCACCGATTCGCTGTTCGTAGTCGCGCAGCCGAGGCCCCAGCGGCAAGCGTGCTTCCTCGTGATCGAGCGCGGCCGCCAGCATCGGGCGCGCGTACTGCTGCGCGATGCCGATGTCCACCAGCGCCAGCAGCGCTTCGCGCAGCGACCGATCCTGATGTGTGGACACGCAGGACTCGATGCTTGCTGCAAGCGCTGACTCGTGCCGGTCGATCAGCGCCGCGACCAGCGCGGACTTGTTGGGAAAGTACTGGTACAGCGAGCCGACGCTGACGCCAGCGACTTCGGCCACGCGGTTGGTGTTGAAGCCCGCAAGCGACTCGCGCTCCAGAACGCGAGCCGCTGCGGCGAGGATGGTCTCCACGGTGTCGGTCGAGCGGGCCTGTCGGGGCGACTTTCGCTGGCGCAAGTCGATGCGGGGCATGGTCGGACCTCGGTACGCAAAACGCGAGTATGAATTAGTGAGCAATTGCTCGCATCATTTCTCTGGCTGCAGTCGCAGCTGTAACCGACCCCATTGCAAGCTTGAGGAGCTGACGATGAACCCGTTCGATCCCCAATCAGCGCGGCCGTGGCCGCGCCGCCGCTTCAACGCCGCGCTGCTGGCCGCCCTTGCTGCAACGGGTCTCGGCGGCCTGCTCGGGCCGCGGCCCGCCGGCGCGCAACAGCGCCTGCGCCCGACGCCCACTGACTTCGAGGGTCCGTACCGCCCGCTCAAGGGCACGGCCTGGGGCAGCATCGATCTGATGAGCGCTCGGGATGCGGCCTCGCCCGGCAAGCCACTGGTGCTTGCCGGCCGGCTGCTCGACACGGCCGGGCGGCCCCATACCGGCCTGCGGCTGCAGGTCTGGCAGGCCAACTCTACCGGCCGCTATGACTACCATCCGGCCGAGACACCCGGCCATGGCCGCCCGGATCCGGCATTCCGCGGCTACGGCGAAGCCGACATCGACGCCGATGGCTGGTACGCGTTCCGGACGATCCGCCCGGTCGGCTACAAGCGGACGTTGTTCGGGTTCCTGCCGTGGACCTTCGTGCCGCACATCCATGTTGCGGTGAGGGCGGGTGAGCGCGATCTGCTGGTCACGCAGTCCGATCTCGACAAGGAGATCGCGCGACGGGCAGCGTCCGCCTACGCCGATCATGCCGAACTGATGCGTTCGGACGCGATGCGCCGGCTCGCGGAGGCCGTCGGCGGTGCTGCCGTGACACAGGCTGAACTGGTCCGCTTCGACGTCGTGCTCGACCGGCCGGCGTGACCGAGCGGGCCGGGCGCGGCGGCGCTGCGCTGTCGTGGCCGGCTGGCGCCCGCCCGCGGTCGGCTCGGCCACCGTCACCGCGCCAGCCACACCGCGTACTGGTAGTACAGCGGCAGTCCGAGCAACAGGTTGAATGGCAGCGTGACCCCCAGCGACGAGGTCAGATAGATGCCGGGATTT
>CAZTUT010000082.1:0-12292 GCA_964616395.1 uncultured Burkholderiaceae bacterium | reverse complement strand
TCGACAGCGTCTCCCCCGCGTTGGCGCCCACCTGGAAGCTCACGTTGGCAAACGTACCGTCCAGCAGCTTCACGCCGGCGAACGCGGTCTGCGCTGAAATCCGGTTGACCTCCTGCCGCAACTGATCGAACTCCAGTTGCAGCGCATCGCGCTCGCCCTGCGAGTTGCTGCCGTTGGCCGACTGCACCGCCAGCTCGCGCATCCGCTGCAGGTTGTTGCTGACCGACGCCAGCGCGCCTTCCGCCGTCTGCGCGAGGCCGATGGCGTCTTGCGAATTGCGCGTTGCCTGATTCAGCCCGCGGATCTGCGTGGTGAAGCGGTCCGAAATGGCCAGACCCGCCGCATCGTCCTTGGAGCTGTTGATGCGCAGGCCTGAGGACAGCCGCTGGATGGCGACGCTCTGGGCATTTTGCGACTGGTTCAGGTTGCGCTGCGCATTGAGCGACAACATGTTGGTGTTGATGATCTGAGGCATGGTCTTTCCTTTCAAATCGATTGGGTGAAGTCCGACACCGCGACCGCAAACGGCGGTACGGAATCAGCTGATCTTTCGGCGCGAGTGCAGCCATCCGGCGGCATCACGCGCAGGAGTTCCCGGGAGCGAGTCAATCCGGCCCCCTTTCGCGGGGGGCGAGGACGAGGCTCCTCCGCCCGTAGACGAGGCTCGTGGCGCTACCCTCCTTCCCGATAGGCTGCGAGTTGGCGCGTGCCCGCCTGCGTCTGGCAAGCCTTCGACGCATGCAGGGTCATCGACGGGCGAGCGCCAGCACGCGCAACGACACGCGACTGCGCAGGCGGTCCGACCGGCGGCGCCTGGCCGCGCATCCACGCGACGTACCAGTGCCTGCGCGCGGACGCGCAGCGACAACGGCGGAACCGGTCGTCGGCACGGGTCAACGGCCGGTGCAGGGCGCCGCCGGCACCGCGTGCGATTGCCCACGCAATGCGCCACCGGAACAGAAGCGCACTCGACGGCGGCGCAAGCGCGCCGGTCCACGGTACGCGGTCGCGGCTACGCCGGCGGCTGCTTCCCGGTGTTGCGGAATGACGCCGCCGCGACATCGGATCGGCAGCCGCTGGAGGTGGCCCGCACTGATTGAAGATCATCGGCATCGACCGCCCTCCTAGGATTCAAGCAACGACAGCACGGTCTGCGGCGCCGAATTGGCCTGTGCAAGCATTGCGGTCCCTGCCTCCTGCAGGATCTGCGCGCGCGTCAGCCTGGCCGTCTCTTCAGCAAAGTCGGCGTCCTGGATCCGCGAACGCGAGGCCGTCAGGTTCTCGCTGGTGATCTGCAGGTTGCTGATCAGCGCCTCGAACCGGCTCTGAATCGAACCCATCCTCGCGCGCGCGCTGGCCACCGCCGACAGCGCGGCATCCATCGCGACCATGGCTTCGTTGGCTCCGGCCACGGTGGCAATGCTGGCCGACGCAAAGCCCGTCTGCGTCGCGACCGCGGTCGTGGCGAACGTGAAACCGCTGCGGTTCTGCGCCGTTGGCCCGGACACGTACACGGTGATCGCGCCGGTCGAGCGCAGCGTCACCGTTGTTCCGCTCGAGTCCGCCGCGTAAACGCCGGTCTGCGAAGCCACTGCGTTGATGGCAGTCCGCAGTTGCGCTGCTCGCTCCGTTGCCGTGGCCGCCGCTGCAATCGCCCCAATCGACACCTGCGATCCGCTCAGCGGCCCGCCAATGGTCACATCGCCGGCGACGAGCGCGGTCAAGTCGGTCGCAGCCGAGCCGCTGACGACCGCTGCCGAGTAGCTGCCGAGCGAAGTCGCACCGACATTGACCAGGCTCGAGATCGACAGTGTTTCGCCCGCGTTCGCACCCACCTGGAAGTTCACGTTGGCGAACGTGCCGTCCAGCAGCTTCACACCAGCGAACGCGGTTTGCGTCGAAATCCGATTGATCTCCTGCCGCAACTGGTCGAACTCCAGTTGCAGCGCGCTCCGCTCGCCGCTCGCGTTGGTACCGTTGGCCGACTGCACCGCCAGCTCGCGCATCCGCTGCAGGTTGGTGGACACCGACGCCAATGCGCCCTCGGCTGTCTGCGACAGTCCGACTGCGTCCTGTGCGTTTCGCGCCGCCTGATTCAGACCTCGCACCTGCGTCGTGAATCGTTCGGAGATCGCCAGGCCAGCCGCATCGTCCTTCGAACTGTTGATTCGCAAGCCTGAAGACAGCCGCTGGATCGCGCTCGCCTGCGCACTCTGCGTTTGATCGAGATTGCGCTGCGCATTGAGCGCAAGCATGTTGGTATTGATGACTTGAGGCATGAGTTCCCCCTTTCATCTCCTTGAAGACGCCGCGGCAGCGCGCAGCCGTGCGGCCGCCGCGGCGTCAGTTGCCGGAAAGCAGACATGCGCGCAGCCCGCGTTAGCGCAGCAGTGCCAGCACGTTCTGCGGCGCCGAGTTGGCCTGCGCCAGCATCGCCGTGCCCGCCTGCTGCAGGATCTGCGCGCGCGTCAGCTTGGCGGTCTCCTCGGCGAAGTCGGCATCCTGGATCCGCGAACGCGAGGCCGTCAGGTTCTCGCTGGTGATCTGCAGGTTGCTGATCAGCGCCTCGAACCGGCTCTGAATCGAACCCATCGTCGCGCGCGCACTGGCCACCGCTGACAGCGCACCATCCATCGACACCATGGCCTCATTGGCACCCGCGACGGTGGCGATGCTGGACACGTTGAAGCCGGTCTGCGTCGCTGTGGCGGTCGTGGCTGCCGTCAGGCCGGTGGTGGCGGTCGTGGCACTGGCACCGGCGAAGGCGATCGTGATCGCGCCGGTAGACCGCAGCGACACCGTGGTGCCTGAATCAGCCACCGCATAGACGCCGGTCTGTGCTGACACCGCATTGACCGCCGTGCGGATCTGCGCGGCACGCTCGGTGGCGTTTGCCGCGGCAGCAATCGCACCCAGGGAGACACCTGCGGCACTGCTGGGGCCATCGATGGTCAGGTCCCCCGCGGTGATCGCCGTGAATGCTGTAGCGGCAGCACCGGTGACCGCGGCACCGGTGTAGGTTCCGAGGGAGGTTGAATTGACGTTGGCAAGGCTCGAGATCGTCAGCGTCTCGCCAGCGTTGGAGCCGACCTGGAAGCCGACGTTGCTGAACGTCCCGTCGAGCAGCTTCACGCCAGCGAACGCAGTCTGCGAAGCGATCCGGTTGACCTCCTGCCGCAACTGGTCGAACTCCAGCTGCAGCGCATCGCGCTCACCGCTCGAGTTGGTGCCGTTGGCCGACTGCACCGCCAGCTCGCGCATCCGCTGCAGGTTGTTGGTCACTGAAGCCAGCGCGCCCTCGGCCGTCTGCGACAGGCCAACTGCATCCTGCGCGTTGCGCGCCGCCTGGTTCAGGCCGCGAATCTGCGTGGTGAAGCGCTCGGAGATGGCCAGGCCGGCTGCGTCGTCCTTCGAGCTGTTGATGCGCAGACCCGAGGACAGCCGCTGGATCGCGACGGTCTGGGCATTTTGCGACTGGTTGAGGTTGCGCTGCGCATTGAGCGACAGCATGTTGGTATTGATGATCTGAGGCATGGCTGATCCTTATTGGTTTGATCGATCAGTAGTTGACTGCCGCTTCGCCGTGCGCGCCCTGCGCACGAGGAATCGACGTCGGTGAACTGCGCGCGCGTGTCTTTTGCCCAAGGCTCACGCTCGGCAGGGACTGCGAGGACGTGCTCAAACAGCCTCCCTTCGGGAGTGCGAATTCGAACGACGACCGACCCACTCGGACTGCGAAACTTTCGTGTTGCTACCCTCCTTTCATCGATTGCTCTCTTCGACGGATCCGATTCACCTGCGCTGCTGGCGAGCACCGGCCTGCACGCGCTGATGCATTGACACTGCGCCGCGGCAAGCCGCGCGCCTTCCTTGCCGAACACGCCACACAGGCGGCCAGACCACCGGCCAGGCCCGAACCCGCACACGCGGACGCGTGCACGCGCGCGCCCGCGTTTCCGCAGGCCCGGCACGACATCGCGCCGCCCGGCGGTTGAACACAGGAGGCTCCGGGCCACGCCACGTGCGGGCGAGCGCGGTCCTTGCCGGCCAGACGGCCACAACCTCTCCGCGCACGTACCCGTGCCTGCGCACCAGCGCACACACCACGCGCGTGGCGCAGGGACCGCGAATGCTCGTCATCGCATTCATGGGTCCTCCCGCATCGGGCGTGACCGCTCGCGCCAAGCCTCGCTCGGCGGACCGACCGCGTGCCTGCGCCAGGGCGGCTTGTGGCCTGGCCCGCGCATGCGCAGCCATCGTTCTGGCGGCGGCCGGTATCGGCCGCGACTCATGGATCGATCGGGCGGGTCGTCAGGCGAGCAGCGGCAGCGCGATCGACAGACTGAAACCTGCGCGCGCTCAGCGCATCGACGAACCGCGGTGCACTGCCCGCAGCAGCGTGTCGGGGGATCGCTGGACGCGCACCGACGCTCGGCCCGTTCACGACTGAAGATCGACGACGCGTCGCACACGCTCAGGCTCATGCGAACGACGCCGTCGGCATGCGGCGGATCACCGCTGTCCACCCACGCGCGCCAGCTCGCCACCCGGTCGATGCATTCGTGCTGCTGAGGCATCGAGCAGCGTGGATCACCGCGCGGCGGCGCCAACGCGCTCACGCGCGAACGCCATGACATCGATGACGCAGGCGGTAACGAGGGCTGCGCAAGACGACCAGGAGGCTCGCGAACGCCGCAAGGCGGCGCTGCGGCGCGAACGGATACTGGCCAGGGAGCACGCAGCAGGTGACACGCGGCCGTGCGCAGCACGGTACGCATGTACGCCTGCAGCAGCGCCGCTCCGGCGGCGCAGTCAGCTGCGTCCGAAGGTACCTCTGCGGCGACTGCTGCGGCAGCAACGTCGTCGCGTGGCTGCGCGGCACGATGCCACACCGCCTCCCGACGAACAGAAGGTATCGGTGGGCTCGACGCCGGCACGCAAGTGGGCTCAAGGTGGGCCATGGCCTGGCCTGTACTCTTCCTCGTTACATCAACGAAACTGGCTGCTGCACCTGATCGGTCTGCGCGACGTTCCGTCGCCGACTGCACGACGATCGAACGTCGGTGCAGCTCGGCGATGACTGTTCAGGAACTCAGCGCATCACGTTCAATATCGGGTGAAATCACTGCGCGCTTGAGTGAAATGCAAGCGAAGCTGCGCTGCAGGTTCATGCGAATTGCGCGGCGAATGCAGGCCGCGGCACGCCTCGTAATCAGCACCGCGCTGAAGGCGATCGCGCGCGATCACGCACAGTGGCTGCAGCAAAAAAAACGCCGAGGCGCTTGCGCGCCCCGGCGTCAACACAGGACTTCGGTTTTTCTGTTGATCAGCCGCGCAGCAGCGACAGCACGTTCTGCGGCGCCGAGTTGGCCTGCGCCAGCATGGCGGTGCCCGCCTGCTGCAGGATCTGCGAGCGCGTCAGCTTGGCGGTCTCTTCCGCAAAGTCGGCGTCCTGGATCCGCGAACGCGAGGCCGTCAGGTTCTCGCTGGTGATCTGCAGGTTGCTGATCAGCGCCTCGAACCGGCTCTGAATCGAACCCATCGTCGCGCGCGCACCGGCCACGGCCGACAGCGCGGCATCCATCTGCACCATGGCCTGATTGGCGCCAGTCGTCGTGCCGATGCTGGCGGTGTTGAAGCCAGTCTGGGCTGTTGCTGCGGTGGTGGCTGCAGTCAGTCCCGTGGTCGCGGTCGTGGCGGTGCCGGACTGGCCGATCGTGACGCCCCCCGCGGCCCACAGCGACACCGTGGTGCCACTGCCTTCGATCGCATACACGCCGGTCTGCGCCGATACCGCATTGACCGCGGTGCGGATCTGCGCCGCGCGCTCGGTAGCATTGGCCGCAACGCCGAGTGCGCCAAGCGAGACTGCCGAGCCACTCGACGGCCCAGTGATCGTCAGGTCGCCCGCGGTGATCGCGGTAAACGCGGTTGCGGCAGCGCCGGTCACCGATGCGGCGTTGTACGAGCCCAGTGCGGTCGAGCTCACGTTGGCCAGGCTGGCGATCGACAGCGTCTCGCCGGCATTGGAGCCGACCTGGAAGCCGACGTTGGTGAACGAGCCATCGAGCAGCTTCACGCCGGCGAACGCGGTCTGTGACGAGATCCGGTTGATTTCCTGCCGCATCTGATCGAATTCGAGTTGCAGCGCATCGCGCTCGCCGCTCGAGTTGGTGCCGTTGGCCGACTGCACCGCCAGCTCGCGCATCCGCTGCAGATTGTTGGTCACCGAGGCCAGCGCGCCTTCGGCCGTCTGCGACAGGCTGACCGCGTCCTGCGCGTTACGCGCTGCCTGGTTCAGGCCGCGAATCTGCGTGGTGAAGCGCTCGGAGATCGCCAGGCCGGCTGCGTCGTCCTTCGAGCTGTTGATCCGCAGGCCCGAGGACAGCCGCTGGATCGCGGTGGCCTGCGTGTTCTGCGACTGGCTCAGGTTGCGTTGCGCGTTCAACGCAAGCATGTTGGTGTTGATGATTTGCGGCATTTGATGCTCCAGGTTCGTTATGTACGGAGGCAGACTCGCGTGAACCGCGCAGCCGACCCTCCAGTCCTTGCCGGGGCCCTGTCCCCGAATGCGGTCAGGTCATGGCCCTCTGCTGCAGTCCGCCGCAATGCGCGACGCACTAGGTGATGTATCGGGAAACCTCGGGCAATCTTGAGCTGAAAACTACGGGGCAATACGCATCTGAAAACATCGCGACGCCGACCTGCGCACTGAACGCACAACGGGCCGGAGCACTCGCGCACTCCGGCCCGTTGCATCACTCTGCACGGCATCGCGATGGCCGTGCATGTCGCCTGGCTTTCGATCAGCCGCGCAGCAGCGACAGCACGTTCTGCGGTGCCGAGTTGGCCTGCGCCAGCATGGCGGTGCCCGCCTGCTGCAGGATCTGCGAGCGCGTCAGCTTGGCGGTCTCTTCCGCAAAGTCGGCGTCCTGGATCCGCGAACGCGAGGCCGTCAGGTTCTCGCTGGTGATCTGCAGGTTGCTGATCAGCGCCTCGAACCGGCTCTGAATCGAACCCATCGTCGCGCGCGCACTGGCCACCGCCGACAGCGCACCATCCATCGCGACCATCGCTTCCTGCGCGCCGGTGACCGAGGCGATCGTGGTACCGCTGATGCCCGTGTTCGACTGCGTCGTCGTGGTGCCACTGATGCCGTTGTTGGCGATCGCGCCCGCGCCCGAGAAGCTGAAGGATCCAGTCGACCGGAACGTCAAGCCAGCGGCACTGCTCGACGCCGTGACGCCGGTCTGAGCCGACACCGCGTTGACTGCGGCAGCAATGTTGGTGGCCTTGTCGGTCGCGTTCGCTCCACCGGCAATCGCGCCGAGGGTGACCGACCCCAGCGAGCCGGTGATTGTGATGTCGCCAGCGGTGACTGCGGTGTTGTTGGCGACGGTTCCGGCCATCTGCACCATGTTGTAGGTGCCGAGGGAGCCGGCATTGGCATTGACCAGGCTGGCGATCGACAGCGTCTCTCCCGCGTTGGAGCCCACCTGGAAGCCAACGTTGGTGAAGGTGCCATCGAGCAGCTTGACGCCGGCGAACGCGGTCTGCGAGGCGATCCGGTTGATTTCCTCGCGCAGCTGGTTGAACTCGAGTTGCAGCGCGTCGCGCTCGCCGCTCGAGTTGGTGCCGTTGGACGACTGCACCGCCAGCTCGCGCATCCGCTGCAGGTTGCTGCCCACCGAGGCCAGCGCACCTTCGGCCGTCTGCGACAGGCTGACCGCGTCCTGCGCGTTACGCGCTGCCTGGTTCAGGCCGCGAATCTGCGTGGTGAAGCGCTCGGAGATCGCCAGGCCGGCTGCGTCGTCCTTCGAGCTGTTGATCCGCAGGCCCGAGGACAGCCGCTGGATCGCGGTGGCCTGGGTGTTCTGCGACTGGCTCAGGTTGCGTTGCGCATTGAGCGCAAGCATGTTGGTATTGATGATTTGTGGCATTGCCCGCTCCTAAAGTTTGCTTGCTTTCGATGCCGTCTCGTCGAGGGACAGCGCTGTACTTCGCCCTTGCCCAGGCGGCGGCACCTCGACGGGCACCTGCCTTCCAGTAACGCGGCAAGCAATTCACCGCGCTGTTTCAGGTATCGGCGTAAGCCAGCGCGAACTTGAGCGGCACCGATGACCTCACTGACGTGCAGATCGCCGGAATTGAGGCCCATCACAACCGCGGTCCCGGTTGAAGCCAACAGCCGTATCGTCGTTGGTCGGCTCGGTTGCGACTGCGACTCACCCAAAGCAGCGCGGGGCGCCATCAGGCGCCCCGCGATTGCCCGGGAAGCGAACCTGCAGATCAGCCGCGCAGCAGCGACAGCACGTTCTGCGGCGCCGAGTTGGCCTGCGCCAGCATGGCCGTGCCCGCCTGCTGCAGGATCTGCGAGCGGGTCAGCTTGGCCGTCTCTTCCGCGAAGTCGGCGTCCTGGATGCGCGAACGGGAGGCCGTCAGGTTCTCGGTCGTGATCTGCAGATTGCTGATCAGCGCCTCGAAGCGGCTCTGGATCGAGCCCATCGTCGCACGCGCGCTCGCCACCGCCGACAGCGCGCCATCCATGGCCACCATGGCCTCGTTCGCGCCCCCCACGGTGCTGATGCTGGCCGACGTGAAGCCGGTCTGCGTCGCGGTGGCCGTCGTGGCCGCCGTCAGGCCGGTGGTGGCGGTCGTCGCGGTACCTGCCAGGCCGATCGTGATTGCACCCGTGGAGCGCAGCGTGACCGTGTCATCCGACTCCGACACGGCATAGACACCGGTCTGCGCCGAGACCGCGTTGACGGCGGTGCGGATCTGCGCCGCGCGCTCGGTGGCGTTGGCAACAGCGCCCAGCGCGCCGAGGGACACGGCTGAGCCGCTGAGCGGGCCGGTGATCGTCAGGTCGCCCGCGGTTACCGCCGTGAACGCGGTTGCCGCGGCGCCGTTGACCGCCGCGCCGGTGTAGGTGCCGAGGGAACCGGCGTTGGCGTTGACCAGGCTGGCGATGCTCAGCGTCTCACCGGCGTTGGCCCCGACCTGGAAGCCCACATTGGTGAACGAACCGTCCAGCAGCTTCACGCCGGCAAAGGCGGTCTGCGAGGCGATCCGGTTCACTTCCTGGCGAAGCTGTGCGAATTCCAGGTCAAGCGCGTCGCGCTCGGCCGTGGAGTTGGTGCCGTTGGCCGACTGCACCGCCAGCTCGCGCATCCGCTGCAGGTTGTTGGTCACCGAGGCCAGCGCGCCTTCGGCCGTCTGCGACAGGCTGATCGCGTCCTGCGCGTTGCGGGCCGCCTGGCTCAGGCCGCGGATCTGCGTGGTGAAGCGCTCGGAGATCGCCAGACCGGCCGCGTCGTCCTTCGAGCTGTTGATGCGCAGGCCCGAGGACAGTCGCTGGATCGCGATGGCCTGGGTGTTCTGCGACTGGCTCAGGTTGCGCTGGGCGTTCAGCGCGAGCATGTTGGTATTGATGATTTGCGGCATGGCGAGCTCCTGTGAGTGTTAAGCCAGTTGTTTCTTGCGCAGCCGCATCATCTGATGTCAGTGGCGGCCGTCGACCTTGCCCAAGTGGCAGCGCCGTCATCGCGAAGCTGCCTGTCTGGTGGCGCGGCGCAAAGTGCGTCGCGTTGAAGTCAATATCGGGCGCGGCGCCGCAAGACTTGAGGGTGCGCTGGCCATCGAACAGGAGGAATTGCGTGGCAAATCGGGTTGCACGCAGAGGATCGCATCGGGCCTGCGGGCAACAGGCGGATTCCGGCGGATCCAGTCTGCGATTACGGCCACGCCACCGCTTTCTTTAGCCGACGTGCGCGGCGATGTAGGACTAGGGGACTGGGGGACCGGCAGACCTGCAACCTCGGGCCGTGTAGGAATTTTTCCTACACCGGGCGGCGCCGACCGCCTACAAGCGATTTGGACGGCCGCTGATGCCGGGGAATTCGGCGCTTGCCCACAATGCGCCTATCCGATCACGAACACGGCACCGCGCAGCGGGCCACGCCAAGGAGAGACAACATGAGCCAAGCCATCAACGAGCAACTCCTCGAAGAAGTCCGCGAAGTCAATCTGGCCTATCTGGTGCTGGCCCAGCACATGATCCGCGCCGACAAGGCGCAGGCGATGTACCGCCTCGGCGTATCCGAGGAGGTGGCCAACGTGGTCGACCAGCTGTCGCCGGCGCAGCTGATGAAGATCGCCAGCGCCAACCAGCTGATCTGCCGTTTCCGCTTCGACGACGACATGGTGTGGAACCTGTTGACCAGCCACAGCAAGTCGCGCGCCACCGGTACCGGTGCTGTCGCCGGCCTGCACGCGAACATCGTGATGGCCGGCCAGATCGCCGACCTGAGCTGATCGAACGTCCGCCGTACCCGCTTAAGTCACCAGGAACCGCCATGCGCATCAAGAGCATCGTCACTGAAAGCCGCCAGATCCAGCGCGCGATCGCGCTGATCAAGCTCGGCGCCCGTCTGCAGGTGCTGGAATCCGAGACCGACCTGTCCTACGAACGCCTGCTGCGGCTGTACAAGGAAGTGCAGGGGCAGAGCCCGGCGCGCGGCATGCTGCCGTTCTCGACCGACTGGTTCATGACCTGGCAGCCCAATATTCACTCGTCGCTGTTCCTCAACATCTACGAGTACCTGAACAAGACCACCGAGCTGGAAGAGATCGACGCCATCATCAAGGCCTACGAGCTCTATCTGGAGCAGATCCGGTCGCAGGGCCTGGACCCGCTGCTGTCGGTCACGCGCGCCTGGCGCCTGGTCAAGTTCGTCGATGCCGGCATGGTGACGCTGACCCCCTGCTGCAAGTGCAACGGCAAGTTCATCACCCATACGTATGAGCTGACCAAGGACTATGTGTGCGGGCTGTGCGAGCCGCCCGCGCGCGCCGGCAAGGGCAAGGGCACGGTCCGGCGCGACGAGGAAGAACTCGCCGTCTGACCGACCGGCGGCCTGGATGCCGCCGCCACCCAGAGTTTCACCGGTCCGTGCCGGGGCCGTGCAGTACGCCGGCACGCATGTTGTTCATTGTGTTTCTCCTCCGACTTGCGCCCGGGCCGATGCCCGGGCTCTTTTTTGGGCGAACGCCTGTCGCGCTGCCTGCAGGAGCAGCAGCACGCCGCGCAAATCGACGGAAATGGTGGGGATTTCGCCGCGCCGCAGCGGGCTCGACGCGGCAGCCCGCATTCAAGTTGAGTCCTTACGCTGCCGTAACACACCTTGCGGCGTCTGCGCTGACCGTGCGCGTGCGCCGGGCAGTCGCCTCCAGGCCAGAACCCGCTCACAGGCACCAACTCGCAACGCCAGGGATCGCAGCAAATGTTCGTCATCATCGGCTATGTCGTCGTGCTGGTCTGCGTCTTCGGCGTCTACGCGCTGGTCGGCGGCAACATGGCGATCATCGCGAAAGCGGCGCCGATCGAGCTGGCGATCATCGGTGGCGCAGCACTCGGCGCCTTCCTCGTGGCCAATCCAGCGAAGACACTGAAGGCAGTGATCGCCGCGCTGCCCACGCTGTTCAAGGGGTCCAAGTACACGAAGGCGCGCTACATGGCGCTGATGGCGCTGCTCTACGACATCCTGTCCAAGGTCCGCAAGGAAGGCATGATGTCGATCGAGGGCGACGTCGAAGATCCGCACAAGAGCGCGCTGTTCAAGAAGCACCCGCTGGTGGGCCATGACCATCATCTGGTCGAGTTCATCTGCGACTACCTGCGCATGATGGTCAGCGGCAACATGAACCCGCTGGAGATCGAGAACCTGATGGATCAGGAGATCGAGACCCATCACCACGAGGCGCTGATCCCTGCCCATGCGATCCAGACCATGGGCGACGGCCTGCCGGCCTTCGGCATCGTGGCGGCGGTGCTGGGCGTGGTCAAGACGATGGCCTCGGTGGGCAAGCCGCCGGCCGAACTGGGCGCGATGATCGCCAGCGCGCTGGTCGGCACCTTCCTCGGCATCCTGCTGGCCTATGGCTTCGTCAGCCCGCTGGCCAAGCTGCTCGAAGCCAAGACCGACGAATCGTCGAAGGAACTGCAGTGCGTGAAGGCCACGCTGCTGGCCAGCCTGCAGGGCTATGCACCCGCGGTGGCGGTCGAGTTCGGTCGCAAGGTGCTGTACTCGACCGAGAGGCCGACCTTCATGGAACTGGAAAAGCACGTCAAGCAGAAACGCTGACACGGCACTCCATCAGGCACTGCGCATGGCCTCGGAAAAAGCAAAAAGCACGATCGTCATCAAGAAGATCAAGAAGGGCGGCCATGGTCACCATGGCGGCGCCTGGAAGATCGCCTATGCCGACTTCGTGACGGCGATGATGGCCTTCT
>CAZTUT010000081.1:6030-12473 GCA_964616395.1 uncultured Burkholderiaceae bacterium | reverse complement strand
ACCGGCACCGGAGATCCACCACTTGCGGCCATTGATCACGTAGTCGTCGCCGTCGCGCCGGATCTCGGTCTGGATGTTGGTGGCGTCGGAGGAGGCAACCGCGGGCTCGGTCATTGCAAACGCGGAGCGGATCTCGCCGGCCAGCAGCGGCTCGAGCCACTGCTGTTTCTGCGCGTCGGTGCCGTAGCGTTCGAGCGTCTCCATGTTGCCGGTGTCCGGCGCGCTGCAGTTGAAGACCTCGGGCGCCCAGGGCACGCGACCCATCAGTTCGGCCAGCGGCGCGTACTCGATGTTCTTCAGCCCCGCACCGCGATGCGAGTCCGGCAGGAAAAGGTTCCACAGCCCGGCGGCGCGCGCCTTGACCTTCAGTTCCTCGACCACCGTGGTCGGTGTCCAGCGGGCGCCGCGCCGGGTGTTCTGCTCGACGTCGTCGGCATAGCGCCGTTCCTGGGGAAACACATGCTCCTGCATAAACGCGTCGACGCGCCGTTGCAGTTCGTGAACCTTGGGAGAGTAGGAAAAGTCCATGGTGTGCGGGCACGTGCCCGTTGATCGAGGGATGAATGCGGGTGCGGCGATGCGCTGCCGTGGGCTGTGTTCAGGTCAGAATAGCGCAGCAGCGCGCGGTCGTGCCGTGCCGAGCCGAGTCGCTGAACCGTTTCAATGTCAGGAGGCAACAATCGTATGCGCGCGATTCAGTGTGTTGAATGGGGTGACGCCGACAAGCTCGTGCTCGCCGAGCTCCCGTTGCCGCAGCCGCAGCCCGGGGAGATCCGGATCCGGGTGGGTGCGGCCGGCGTCAATTTTCCCGACGGCCTGATCATTCAGCGCAAGTACCAGGTCCAGCCCGAGTTGCCGTTCATCCCGGGCACCGAAGTGGCGGGCCGCGTCGACGCCGTAGGGGAGGGCGTAACCGACATTCGCGCCGGCGAGCGGGTGGTGGCGTTTGTTGGCGTAGGCGGATTCGCCGAGGCGGTCTGCGTGCCGGCCACCCAGGTGGTGACGCTACCCGAGCACATCAGCGATCAGGTGGCTGCAGCGTTCACGCTGACCTATGCGACCGCGCACCATGCGCTGATCGACCGCGCGCAGTTGAAGAGCCGTGAGACGCTGCTGGTGCTGGGCGCCGGCGGCGGGGTCGGGCTGGCCGCGATCCAGATCGGCAAGCTGATCGGTGCACGGGTGATCGCGGCTGCGTCCACCGACGAAAAACTCGCGGCTGCGCACCGCGCGGGGGCGGACGACCTGATCAACTACTCGACGCTCGATCTGCGCGATGCGGTGAAGACAATCACGGCAGGCAAGGGTATCGATGTGATCTTCGATCCGGTGGGCGGCGCCTATACCGAGGCGGCGCTTCGCGCGATCGCATGGCGCGGACGGCTGCTCGTCATCGGCTTTGCCAACGGCGAGATTCCGCGCATCCCGGCCAATCTGCTGCTGATCAAGGGGGCCTCGGCTGTCGGCGTGTTCTGGGGCGACTTCGCACGCCGCGAGCCGGCCGCCAACCGGATGCTGATGTCGTCGCTGTTTGGCTGGCTTGCCCAGGGGCGTCTGCAGCCGCAGGTTGCCGCGGCGTATCCACTGTCGCAGACGGCCGAGGCGATCGCCACGGTCATGCAGAGGCGCGCGGTCGGCAAGCTGGTCGTCACGCCATGACGCGCGACCGTTGCTTGGCGGCGACCGTCGCCGGCTGACGGTTTACCGGCGGCCTGTTTGCTGCGAGCATCGCGTTCCCAGGCCGATGCGGGATCGGCCGAGCGCTCAATCGAAAGGAGAATCCATGGCCAAGTCGATGGACAAGAAGAAGGAAGAGAAGAAGCCGGCGCAGAAGACTGCAAAGGAGAAGAAAGCAGCCAAGCTCGAGAAGAAGAAGAGCAAGTGATTGGCTACGGCCGGGCGAGTCGCGGCGGCTGCCGCGCCCGCCCGCGCCGCGCGGTACGTGGCCCCCAGGCCCCAGCCCCCAGCCCGTTAGGCCCGGAGGCTGCTCAGCCCGCACGTTGCGCGAAGGACCAGCCCAGTTCGGCCAGCGCCCGCACATTCTTGCCTGTCTCCAGCGCGTTGTCGCTGGAGGCCATGCCTTCGGTGGCGCGCCGATACACGCCCTGCAGGATCGCGGCGATACGGAACAGGTTGTAGGCCAGATAGAAATCCCAGTGCGCGATGCTGGACCGGCCGGTGCGTTCGCAGTAGCGGGCGATGTAGTCGGCTTCTGACGGGATCCCGAGAGCCGCCAGGTCCAGCCCGCCGATGCCGCGGAATCCGCCGGGCGGGATGTGCCAGGCGATGCACTGGTAGCTGAGGTCGGCCAGCGGATGGCCGAGCGTCGACAGTTCCCAGTCGAGCATGGCCACCACCCGCGGCTCGGTCGGGTGAAATATCAAGTTGTCGAGCCGGTAGTCGCCATGGACCACGGCGACTTCATCGCCTTGCGGCACATGCTCGGGCAGCCAGGCGATCAGGCGGTTCATCGCCTCGATGGTCTCGGTCTCGCTGGCGACATACTGTTTGCTCCAGCGGCCAATCTGTCGGGTGAAGTAGTTTCCTGCCTTTCCGAAGTCGGACAGGCCCGCTGCCTGTGGGTCGACCGCATGCAGCGCCGCCAGCACGCGGTTCATTTCGTCGTAGATCTCGCCGCGTTCGGTTGGGCCCAGCTCGGGCAGCGTCGGATTCCAGAAGATGCGGCCTTCGACGTGTTCCATCACGTAAAAAGCACGTCCGATCACTGACTCGTCTTCAACCAGCAGGTGCATCTGCGGTACCGGCAGGCCCTGGGCGCCCAGCGCTCGCATGATCCTGAACTCGCGCTCGATCGCATGGGCCGAAGGCAGCAACCGCTCGACCGGTCCTGGCTTGCTTCGCATCACGAAGCGCTGTGTCGGAGTGGTCAACAGGTAAGTCGGGTTTGACTGACCACCCTGGAACTGGCGCACCGTCAGCGGACCGCTGAACCTCGGCAGGTGATCTGCGAGATACGCGGCAAGGCGCAGTTCGTCGAAGCGGTGTCGGGTGCTGCTGGCGTCGTTGGGGGCTGTCATCGCAATGGCGGCGCGGTTGTTCGGCTCAGGTGTCGTTGTTGCGGAACTTCAGGTACTGCCCCAGCAGGTGTTCCATCGTTGACTGGCGTCCGACCATCTGCAGCGCGTCCATCGGGCTGTAGTTGACGACGCGAACCAGACTGTCGGCCGGGGTCGCCCCCACGTCGACAATGTTCAGGCATCCCGGCGCCTGTTCGATACCACCGAGTAACTGACGGCGGCCGGTCAGGAACCACGACAGCAAGGCTCGGTTCACACCGCCGTGGGCGACCAAAAGCAACGTATCCCAATGGTCATCTTTAAGGATTGAATCCAAGGCCGACAAGACGCGGGTGAGTAGCGCACCCACCGTTTCGCCGTTGAGAAACCGGACATTCTCGTCAACCGGGCCGGCGAACGCCGCGAGAAACGCGTCGCGTAGCTCGTTGCGCGCGATCCCGCCGAGGTGGCCTGCCCGGATCTCTTCAAGCGCTGACCGATGTTCCACGGGCGGCGAGATGCCTGCAGCCTCCAGCACGAGTGCCGCCGTCTGGCGAGTGCGCGCAAGTCCGCTGGTGATGACCCGATCGATCGGCACGCCGGCGCTGGCAATCGCTGCACCCATCGAGCGCGCCTGCGCTTCGCCCGCTGCAGTCAGGGAAACGGACAGCGGATCTCTGATCGGCTGGCCGGTCGCATCGAAGTACTCGACTGCGCCATGGCGCATCAGCAGTAGTCGGCGGCGTTTCATCGTGCTCGAAGTCTACTGAGAGCAAGGGCCATCTCAGCCGGCCGAGGATCGCCTGACTGGCTTCACCGCGGCGGAGGGAAGGCGCTAGCGAATTCGGATTAGCGGATTCATGCATTCAGCGGCTGCCGTTCAGCGTATCCCATATATTGGTGAATATGGGCATAGTTGTTTCAACGTCGCCCAATTCATCGGCTCTCATGCAGGCAGACCCTTCATCCCATCACGTTTCTTCGCGGTCTCAATCCGTGCTGAAGTACGGCGTCCTCGGAGTCAGTGCGGCGCTGGTGGCCTTGCTACCCGCATGGGCGGGCGCGCTCAGCCTGGGTACTCCGCAACTCGATAGCCGTCTTGGGCAGGCCCTTGATCTGTCGATTCCGATCCGTACCGAGGCAAACGAAGACTTCGACTCGCGCTGCATCCGGCTGGTCAACCCCGTGGATGACCAACTGCCGACGCTCTCCGTCGGTCGAATTCGCGTTGATCGCGATGGCGCGCTGCTTTGGGCACGCATCCAGAGCCTGGGCCCAATCAACGACCCGGCGCTTCGTATCGTGGTGGAGCTTGGTTGTACGCAGCGGGTTCAGCGCGAGTATGTATTGCTGATCGACCCCCCCGTGCCTGGCCGAGGCGAGACAACGTCCCAGCGCGTGCAATCGCGAGTGACGCCCGAGGCCGACGGCCTGCTGCCGGCGATCACTTTCGGCGAGCCTCGCATCCAGGCCGTTCAGGGGCGTCGTCTGGCGCTTTCCGCGCCGGTGCTCGGCGCCGACGCCGCCAGTCTGACGCCAGCCTGTTTGCGACTGGTCGATGACGGTGGGCAGCCTCCCGTCTACGCAGATGCGCGTCTGCGGCTGACCGGCGCAGGTGGGCCTAAGCCGATGCTGGACATCTCCAGTTCGACCGCCATCACCGACAGGATGCTGCGCGTTGTGGTCGAGGCAGGTTGCGGCGCTGCGGTACGACGCGAGTTCAACATCCTGGTTGAAGCGGCGCCGGTTCCGAGCAGCCCGTCCGCCGATGACTCCCAGGCGCGTGCATCCACAGCACCCCGACAGACGGCGGCGCCGCGGCTCCCCGTATCCAGTGCGACGCCACGGATCGCGCCCGCGCCTGCGGCGGCGAGCGCGTCGACCGGCACAGCGCCGGCGGACAGCGCCCAGGCCGCGAAGACCCCGCCATCGCCTGCCGGTTCTGATCGGCTTGTGCTTGCCTCGCCCGACGAGCCAAAGCAGCCGATTGACGCCCGACCTGTCGCGATTCCGGACGCTTCCGTTGAACTCGTCAAGCGTCTCGACGAGTTGTCCACCGAAGTGAAGCGCTTGCGGGGCGAACTCGATGCGGCCAACAAGCGCAACGCGGCCATGGCCGGCAAGCTGGCCCAGGATCGCGGCTGGACGCTGGGTTGGTGGGTCGTGGGCGTCATTGCGCTGGCATTTGCTGTCTGGCTCGCGATCACATGGCGTCGGCGCGGCAGCGCGCCCGACGATGAGATTCCGTCCGAAGGTCCGCTCACGCGAATCATTGGCAAGCCCACGGTGGAGACGCCCGCGGCTTCGCCGGCGCCCGCAGGCACAGCCATGGGATCGGTACTGATGGGGTCGCACCTGTCGGAGATGCGGCCGGAACTGCATGTCACGGAGATGGCTGACGAAGAAGCGATTCGCGAGCTCTATGCGGATGTGATTCGCGGCAACACCAAGCCGATGGCTGCCCGCCCGACCAACGTCGATATCCCGCTGGATTTTCTGGCGGGCGACACGGCGATCAGCGGCTCGGTCGAAAACGACAGGGACGTTCGAAGGGACGCCGTGACGCGTGGCGAAGTGCTCGCCATGGGCGACGACGGTGCGCGTGCTCGGCTTGCGGGCACGGCGAGCGAAGACGATGCCGCCGTCGAGCCGTGGGATGACGGCTCGCTGCCCCCGTCGCAATTGCCAACCACCGTGCTCAAGCCGTTGGAACTGGATCTGGACCTGTCGAATTTCACGCAGCGTAACGACAAGCGTCCGAAAAACTAGGCTGCGGCTATCCGCGGGCGTGTCCACCTTCGATCAGTGCGGCGATCTCGGCCGGATCGAGTCCGGCCTCGCGCAGAATCGAGCGCGTGTGCAGACCTGCGGCCACAGCGCGTGCAGGCGCTGGGCGCTGACCGGCGATCGACGCCAGCGGGCCGATCCAGGTCGCCCCCGCATCGCGGTGCCGTAGGCCACGCGCCTGCGTCTGCGGGTGATCGAGCGCCTCCGCCGGAGAAAGCACCGGCGTGACACAGCAGTCGAGCGCCTCGAAGCATGTGACCCAATATGCACGGGTCTTCTGCGCGAGCGTGGTCGCCACCTCGGTAATGGTCTGGCAGGCGGCGGCAGAACCGGGAGACTGACCGAGTGTCCAGTGCTGCGCGCGCAGGTCGGGGCGGCCGATCGCGCTGCAGAACACGTCCCAGAATTTGAACTCGAGCGCGCCGACGGCGAGGAAGCCGCCGTCGGATGTTTCGTAGACGCCATAGCAGGCCACGCCGCCTGTCAGCAGCGTGGCGCCCGGCACGGGAGGCTGTCCAACATCCAGGTCGGCGTGTGGGAAGACGTGATGCGCGAGTAGCCCGTCGGTCATCGCCACGTCGACCCAGTGGCCGACACCGCGTCGCTGCGCCGCCAGCAGTGCCATCGTCAGCGTGGACA
>CAZTUT010000081.1:0-5930 GCA_964616395.1 uncultured Burkholderiaceae bacterium | reverse complement strand
CGATTGAGGGCGACGAACGCTGGATGCGCGGATGCGCCGGCGCCGGTGTCGACCTGCGGCGGAAAGCTGCGCAGGTAGTCGCCTTCGCCGGTGTCTTCGACCTTGATCACGTCCGCGCCGAAGTCGGCCAGGTGCATGGTGACCGCCGGACCCGGCAGCAGGCGCGTCAGATCGATGATGCGCAGGCCGGCAAGCAGGTCGGCCGCTGGGGTCAGGCGATCTGTTCCAGTTGCGTCTGCAGGTCCAGCCATTGCTCCTCCAGGGTCTCGAGCTTGCCCGCCAGATCGGCGCGCTTCCGGATCGTGGCTGCCACGGTGTCGGCGTCGCCTGAGTGATAAAAGTCGCTGTCGGCCAGGCGCGCGTCGAGTTCGCGCAGTTGGTTGCTGATGGCCGCCATCTCGGGCTCGATCTTCGACAGGCGCGTCTGCAGCGGCTTGCGCGCGCTGGCCAGACGCTGCCGCTGCTCGGCTTCGAGCTTGCGCTGCTCGCGGCGCGCCTCGCGATTGTCGGGCGCGGCGCCATCGACGGATGTCGAATCGCGGCGGTTGTTCAGGACCAGCGCCGCGTAGTCGTCCAGATCGCCATCGAACATGCCGACCCGGCCATCGTGCACCAGCCAGAGCTGATCGGTGGTGGCGCGCAGCAGGTGTCGGTCGTGCGACACGAGAATCAGCGCGCCTTCGAAGGCGCTGAGCGCCATGGTCAGCGCTTCGCGCGTTTCCATGTCGAGGTGATTGGTCGGCTCGTCCAGCAGCAGCAGGTTGGGGCGGCTCCAGGCAATCAGCGCCAGCGCGCAGCGCGCCTTCTCGCCGCCGGACATCGGGCCGACCGGTCGCGTTGCGAGCTCGCCGGTAAAGCGGTACTGACCGAGGAAGTCGCGCAGCTCCTGTTCGCGAACATCGGGGCGGGTCTCGATCGCAAGTCGGCGCAGGTGGTCGAGCGGCGTCTCGTCGGCGCGTAACTGGTCGAGCTGGTGCTGGGCAAAGTAACCGATGGCCAGCCCCGCGCCGCGGCGCAGTTCGCCGCCAAGCGGCTTCAGGTCGCCGGCGATCGTGCGCGCCAGCGTGGACTTGCCGGCGCCGTTGACGCCGAGGATGCCGATCCGGTCGCCGGAGCGCACCAGGAACTTCACGTCGGCCAGGATGCATCGCTCGCCGGCACTGCCGCGGTAGCCCAGTTGCAGGTCCTCGCCATCGAGCAGGCGCTCCGGCAGCTTGACCGGCGCCGGGAACTCGAAGCGCCATTCGCGCTTCGCGCGCGATGGCTCCACGGCCTGCAGGCGCTCGAGCATCTTGATCCGGCTCTGGGCCTGGCGCGCCTTGGTGGCCTGCGCGCGGAACCGGTCGATGAACTTCTGCAGATGCGCGGCGCTGCGCTCGTAGCTGCGGGCGGCGGCGTCTTGCTGCCGGGTCTGTTCCAGCCGCGCAAGCTCGAACGCGCTGTAGTTGCCGGCGTAGCGGCGGATCGTGCCGTCGGCAATGCTCCAGGTGGTTTCAGTGCAGCGATCGAGGAACTCGCGATCGTGCGAGATGACCAGCACCGTGGCCTGCTGCCGGCGCAGCCAGTTCTCCAGCCACACCACCGAGTCGAGGTCGAGGTGATTGGTCGGCTCATCCAGCAGCAGCAGATCGGCGGGCCGCAGCAGCGCGCGCGCCAGCGCAAGCCGGTTGCGCCAGCCTCCCGAGAACTCGGAGACCTTGCGGCGGGTCACGGCATCGGCAAAGCCCAGGCCGTGCATCACGGTCAGCGCAGCCGCAGCGATCGCCCCTTCGTTGAGTTCAGCCAGCGCTGCGTGCGCGTGGGCCAGTTCGAGGTCGTCGTGTGATGCCTCGGCGGCAGCGAGCGCGGCGCGTGCCGCCATCAGCGGCGCATGACCGCCCAGCACGTAGTCGAGCGCGGATTCGTCGACCGCCTCGATGTCCTGCGCCACATGCGCGATGCGGCTGGGCGGCGGTGCCTCGATCTCGCCATGTTCGGTCGCCAGTTCGCCCAGCACCGCGGAAAACAGCGTGGACTTGCCGCAGCCGTTGGCACCGACCAGGCCAATGCGCTCGCCGGGCGCGCCGACCAGCGAGGCGCCGCGATAGAGCGTCTCGGGGCCACGCGCCAGTGCGACGTCGATCAGTCGAAGCATCGGGTGTCAGCCGCGCGAAGACGACGCGCGCAGCCGCGGGCGCGAGCACCGGCAATGACCCGCATGCCGCAGCATCGTCAGACCAGGTCCTCGCGGCGCAGCAGGAACACCATGTCGTCGCCACCGCTGGTTGCGAGCCAGGTGAACGGCAGATCGCCGAACTGCGCTTCGACCGTGTGTCGCTCGCCACCGATCTCGACCAGCAGCAGGCCGCCCGGTTTCAGGTGGGCGCGAGCCTGCCGCAGCAGGCGGCGCACGATGTCCATGCCGTCGTCGCCCGCCGCCAGCGCCATTCGCGGTTCGTGCAGATACTCGGGCGGCAGGCGCTGCATCGTTGCCTCAGGAACATACGGCGGGTTACTGAGGATCAGGTCGTACTGGCGGCCCCCGAGCGGCGAGAACAGGTCGCCGCGGTGGAGGTGCACGCGCGCGGCCAGGTCGTGTTCGGCTACGTTCTCGGCTGCCAGCGCGAGGGCGTCGGCTGATAGGTCAACGGCATCGACCTGCGCCTGCGGAAACGCATCGGCCGCAATGACGGCAAGGCATCCCGAGCCGGTGCACAGGTCCAGCACGTCGGTGACCTCGGTTGCGTCGTCGATCCACGGCAGCAGGCCGTCCTTCAGCAACTCGGCGATGAACGAGCGCGGGATGATCGCCCGTGGATCAGAGCGAAAGCGGTAGCCCTGCAGCCAGGCCTCGCCGACCAGATAGGCGACCGGCAGCCGGTCGACCACGCGCCGCTCGATCAGCTGGCGCAAGCTGTCAATCTCGGGCGTGGTCAGCCGGGCGTCTAGAAACAGGTCAAGCCGTTCGTGCGGCAGCTTGAGTGCAGCACCGACGAGTTGCGCGGCTTCATCCACCGCGTCGGCCTGGCCGTGCCCGAAAAACACCCGCGCCCGGCCCATGCGCGTCACCGCGAGGCGCAGCAGATCGCGCACCGTTGTCAGGCCGTCGGTCGATGTGGCGTTCATCGCGGTCCTGTCAGGCCAGCAGCCGGTCGAGCGTGCGGCGATAGACGTCCTTCAACGGTGCCAGATCGGCCACCGCGATGCATTCGTCGATCTTGTGGATGGTCGCGTTGGGCGGTCCGAACTCCACGACCTGCGGGCAGACCGTGGCGATGAAGCGGCCATCGGACGTGCCGCCGGTGGTCGAAACCTCGGGGGCTGCGCCGGTCACATCGGTGATGGCGGCCGACAGCGCATCGACCAGCGTGCCGGGGCGCGTCAGGAACGGTTGCGCGCCGACTGTCCAGCGGATTTCGTACTGGACGCCATGGCGGCGCAGGATGTCCTCGATCCGTTGCTGCAGCGACGCGGCTGTCGACACCGGCGCGAAACGCAGGTTGAAATCGACCACGCAGGTGCCCGGAATGACATTCGACGCGCCGGTGCCCGCATGGATGTTCGACACCTGGAAGGTCGTGGGCGGAAAGAACTCGTTACCGGCATCCCAGACCGTAGCCGCCAGTTCCGCCAGCGCCGGCGCAAGCGTGTGCACCGGATTGCGGGCGAGTTGCGGGTAGGCGACGTGGCCCTGCACGCCAATGACGGTGAGGCGACCCGACAGCGAGCCGCGGCGGCCGTTCTTGATGGTGTCGCCGAGGCGGTCGACCGAGGTCGGCTCGCCGACAATGCACAGGTCGATCGCTTCGCCGCGGGCCTGCAACTGCTCCAGCACGAACACCGTGCCGTCGGTCGCCGGACCTTCTTCGTCGGAGGTCAGCAGCAGCGCGATCGAACCCGCGTGCGACGGGCGCGATGCGATGAACTCCTCGGCGGCCACGACGAAGGCGGCGATCGACGACTTCATGTCGGCGGCCCCGCGTCCGTACAGCACGCCGTCGCGGATCTGCGGCTCGAACGGATCGCTGTGCCACTGGTCGAGCGGACCGGTCGGTACCACGTCGGTATGTCCGGCGAACACGACCGTGGGCCGCGCGGTGCCGCGACGTAACCAGACGTTGGTGGTGCCGTTGCGGGCAAAGGTTTCGGCCTGGAAGCCGAGCGGTGCCAGTCGGTCCGCCAGCAGCGTCTGGCAACCGCCGTCGTCTGGCGTGACCGAGCGGCGACGGATCAATTGCTGGGCAAGATCGAGCGTGGGATTCATGCGATGTGTGACATTGCGTGATGGAGGGGAAGGCGAAATCGCCGCCGCAGGGCCGCGCGCCTCATCAATTTGGAACGACGATCAAAGCGTGATTATCGCGGAACTGCGGCGCGGGTTCCGCGGCGCGGCTCGCAGCGCGCGTTTCGCGCGTCGCAAGACGCGCGGTCAGATATCGAGCGTGAACTCGGAGTACGACGCCGTCTTGGGCGGCGGCTCCTTCGGCTGCTCGGGTGCTGCCGACTTGCCGGCGTTGTTGATCAGCCACAGCAGGTTGTTCTTCGAGTCGGCGCAGGCCAGAGCGTCCTCACGCGTGACGACTTCCTTTTGCAGCAGACCATACAGGCTCTGCTCGAACGAGCGGCTCTCGGGCGCCAGACTCTGCTCGAGCGCCTGCTTGATGGCGAGCACATCGCCGCGCTCGATCAGATCGCGCGTATGGCCTTCATTGCGCAGGACCTCGACCGCAGGCACGCGCCCGCCTTTCTTGGAGCGCACCAGACGCTGCGAGATGATCGCCTTCAGCGAAGCCGCCAGGTCCTGGAACAGCGCGGTGCGCGCTTCGTTCGGATAGAAGCTGATGACGCGGTTGAGCGCATGCGCGCTGTTGGTCGCGTGCATGGTGGCGATCACGAGCTGACCCGACATCGAGTAGGCCACCGCTGCCTGCATCGCCGGCAGATCACGGATTTCGCCGATGTAGAGCACATCGGGCGCCTGCCGCATCGCATTGCGCAGGGCTTCCTGCAGCGTCAGTGCGTCGGCGCCGATCTCGCGCTGGTTGATGATCGATTGCTTGTTGTGGAACAGGAATTCGATCGGATCTTCGAAGGTCAGGACATGGCCGGTCGTGGTCTCGTTGCGATGTTCGATCATCGAGGCGACCGTGGTGGACTTGCCCGAACCGGCAGCGCCCACCAGCAGGATCAGGCCGCGCCGCTCCAGCGACAGGCCCTTGAGCGCATCGGGCAGCATCAGGTCGTCGATGCGCGGCACGCGCTGCGGGATGTAGCGTATGACCGCCGACACGGTGCCACGCTGCTGGAACGCGCTGAGGCGGAAACTGCCGAGCGCCGGCACCGGCAGGCCGATGTTCAGTTCGCGCGTCCGCTCCAGCTCGGCGAACTGCTCTGCGGTGACCCGCTCCGACAGCAACTTGACCACGTCTTCAGGGCGCAACCGCTCCTGGTTGACCGGCACGCACACGCCGTTGAGCTTGATCGACACCGGCGAGCCGACCGACAGGTACAGGTCGGACGCCTCTTTCTCGGACATCAGGCGGAACAGGCGGTCGAGATTCATCTCTGCATCTCCGTAGGAGCGTCCAGCATACGCACGCGATCCACCGCCGGCGAGTCCCGCAAATGGTCGAAAAACGCCGCCGGTTCGCGCTACTCGCGCAGCAGTTCGTTGATGCTGGTCTTGGCGCGGGTCCGCGCATCGACCTGCTTGACGATGACCGCGCAATACAGGTTGCAGCCTGACGACGGCAGCGAGCCGGCCACCACGACCGAGCCTGACGGCACCCGGCCATAGGTGATCTCGCCGGTCTCGCGGTTGAAGATCTTGGTGCTCTGGCCGATGAAGACCCCCATGCCCAGCACCGAGTTTTCCTCGACGATCACGCCCTCGACCACCTCGGAGCGGGCGCCGATGAAGCAGTTGTCCTCGATGATGGTCGGGTTGGCCT
>CAZTUT010000080.1:0-12807 GCA_964616395.1 uncultured Burkholderiaceae bacterium | reverse complement strand
GTTCGGCATCCGAGTTGGTGCCGTTGGCCGCCTGCACCGCCAGCTCGCGCACCCGTTGCAGGTTGTCGCTGATGGAGGCCAGCGCCGCTTCGGCGGTCTGGCTCAGGCCGATGGCGTCCTGGGCGTTGCGGGCGGACTGAGCCAGGCCCCGGATCTGGGTGGTCAGCCGCTCGGAGATGGCAAGCCCCGCCGCATCGTCGCGGGCGGCGTTGATGCGAAGACCCGAGCTCAAGCGCTGAACGGCCGCAGCCCGCAGGTCCTGAGACTGGCTCAGGGCCCGCTGGGTCGCAAGGCTCGACAGGTTGGTGTTGATGCTCAGGGCCACGGTGCGGTGGTGCTTCGGTCGGCGTTTCGGTTGGTGCTTCGGTTACTGCGCGGGTGTGCGCGGGTTCATGCCGCAGGCCACGTCGATGCAGGACGAGACCCGGCATGACGGTTTACGGCAGAGGGGATGAAGGACTGGAGGGCAAGCGGCCGCGGCAGGCGGCGTGCCCAGAGGGAGAGATGAGGCGTGGGGAGCGTTCAGTTCAGGTGATCGCTCGCGCCGGACGATCCGTGATCGCGGCGACGGCAGGGATCACACCTCATCAGATAGGCTATCGGCTCACGCGCGTTGCACTTGAGTCCCTTCGGTCGGCGTGCAGCGGGTGACGCGACGAGGCGCTGCTACGGGTTAGTCCGGGGTGCGAGATCCGCTGGGGCTATCCGTGCCGACATCCGGTCGGTAGCATCCGTCGCCAGTTTCGGATGCCCGGTTGGGCATTGACCATGTCGGCCGTCGACGCAACGGCCGGCGCAGCCTCCAGGAGACCGTAATGAATCGACGTTCCGTTCTGATTGCCGCTGCATCGGCGGTCGCGGCGCTTGCGCCGCTATCAGCCCAGGCGCAGGCCTGGCCCAACAAGCCGGTGACGCTGGTGGTGCCGTTCCCGCCCGGTGGCGGCACCGATGCGTTCGCCCGGCCGCTGGCAGCGCAACTGACCAAGCAGTTGGGTCGTCAGGTGATCATCGACAACCGTGGCGGCGCCGGCGGGACTGTCGGCGCATCGTTCGCTGCCAAGGCAGCGCCGGACGGTTACACGTTCTTCATCGGCGCTGTGCACCACGCGATCGCGCCGAGTTTCTATCCGAAGCTCGATTACGACATCGAGCGCGACCTGATCCCGATGACCACGATCGCCAATCCGCCACAGGTGATCGTCGTCAACCCGTCGCGCGTGAAGGCGGCGAATTTCGGCGAGTTCCTGAACTTCGCGCGCGCCAATCCCGGCAAGATGAACTTCGGTTCGGCGGGCAATGGCACGTCACACCATCTGGCCGGCGAATTGTTCAAGCAGATGTCGAAGACGTTCATCGTCCACATTCCGTATCGCGGCGCTGGACCGGCGTTGCAGGACCTGATCGCCGGCAACGTCGACATGATGTTCGATGGCCTGGGTTCGTCGGCCGCGCACATCCGCGGCGGTCGCATCAAGGCGCTGGCGGTCGCGTCGTCGAAGCGGGTGCCGGCCTTCCCCGACCTTCCCACCGCCGCCGAGGCGGGGCTTCCCGGCTACGAGGTGTCGACCTGGTACGGGATTTGGGCAGTCAAGGGCACGCCGAAAGAGCTGGTGGATCGCATGTATGACGAGGTCATCAAGGCGATCAACACGCCGGAACTGCGCGAGACCTGGACCAATAATGGGTCGGAGATCGCGCTGATGAAGCAGGCTGACTTCGCGCGCTTCCTGAACAGCGAAATCAAGCGCTGGGCGCAGGTCACCAAGACCAGCGGCGCCAAGCTGGACTGATCCGGTCTGCGTTCCGCGCGGCGCGGGGTCGGCTCGTCGGGCTGACCTGCGCCGCCGGTCGATCCTCCACCTGCTGATCCTTTCCCGATGGCGATCCGCTGTCAGTTTGACGCCGACGTCGCGCGCATCACGCTCGATGCGCCGGAACGCCAAAATGCGCTGAGCGTGGCCATGTGGCGTGACCTGCGTGCAGCCGTCGAGCAGGCGGCTGCGCATGAGGCGGTGCGCTGCATCGTGTTGCGCGGTGCTGGGGGTCACTTCGCGGCGGGCGCCGACATCTCGGAGTTTCCGCGCGAGCGCTTCGACGTCGAAAGCGGTCGGCGCTACCACCTCGACCTGATCGCGCCAGCGCTGCGCGCGCTGCAATGCGCGCCACAGCCGGTGATCGCCGCGATCGAGGGCAGTTGCGTCGGCGGCGGCCTGGAGATTGCCAGCGTGTGTGACCTGCGGATCGGCGCGCTGGGCTGCCGGCTCGGGGCGCCGGTCGGGCGGCTGGGGTTTCCGCTGGCGCTGCCGGAACTGGCGCCGATGCTGCGGCTTGCAGGCCCGGCGCTGGTATCGGACCTGCTGCTGACCGGCAGGCTGCTTCAGGCCGATGAGGCGCAGGCTGCCGGTCTGCTGCAGCGAGTCGTTGCCGCCGGAGAACTCGACGCCGCGGTCGAGCAGTTGGTCGAGGCGGTGTGCGCCGGCTCACCGCTGGCGGCGCGCCTGAACAAGGCCAACATCCGGATGCTGGTCGAGCAGGGCGGGGACTTCACCGACGCGCAATTGGTCGACAGTTTTGGGTTCTTTGCCTCCGACGACTATGCAGAAGGGCTACAAGCCTTTCTTTCGAAGCGCAAGCCGATTTTTCGCGGCCGCTGATGCCGCCTGTTTGGAGTGCTGCCAATTTCTGCCTGCATTTGTTTCCGGTTCCTGCAAGAATTCGACTCCGGAACCGTCGCGGGACGGGTCGGGTAGCCGCAAACCCATGAAAAACAAGAACTTTTATGCGCTTGTCGAGTCGCGCCTGCCGCGCGACCTCAATGGCATCAGCATCGAGACCCAGCAGGGCCTGCTGTATACGTGGCGCGACCTGCACCACGCGAGCGCGCGGCTGGCCGGCTGGCTGGCCAGCCTGAACCTGGCGCCCGAGGCCGACGGCTCGCCGGCGCGCGTGGCCGTGCAGGTCGAGAAGTCGCCCGAGGCGCTGATGCTCTACCTGGCGACGCTGCGGGCCGGTCTGGTCTACGTGCCGCTGAACACCGCCTATCAGTCGGCGGAGATCGATTACTTCCTGCGCGATGCGCAGCCTGCGGTGTTCGTCTGCTCGCCCCAGCGTGAGGCCGAACTGGCGCCGCTGGCGCGCGTCGCCGGGGTGCCGCACGTGGTCACACTCGGCGAGCAGCGCGACGGATCGCTGCTCGGGTTGGCAGCGCCGTTTGCCGACGGCTTTGCCACGGTTGCGCGCAAGGCCGAGGATCTGGCGGCCATCCTGTACACGTCGGGCACCACCGGCCGCAGCAAGGGCGCGATGCTCAGCCACGGCAACCTGTCGTCGAATGCGCTGGTACTCGACGAGTTCTGGGGCTTCAAGGAAGAGCGCGAGTCCGGCGACCAGGACGTGCTGCTGCATGCGCTGCCGCTGTTCCACGTGCATGGCCTGTTCGTGGCCTCGCACGCGGCGCTGCTGGCCGGCGCGCGCATGCTGTTCCTGCCGAAGTTCGATGCGGCCGAGGTAGTGCGCCGTCTTCCGCGCGCCACCGTGATGATGGGCGTGCCCACGTACTACGTGCGGCTGCTGTCGGAGCCGGGCTTCGACCGCCATGTCTGCCGCAACATCCGCCTCTTCGTGTCCGGCTCCGCACCGCTGCTGGCCGAGACCTTCACCGCGTTTCAGCGCCGCACCGGCCACACGATTCTCGAGCGCTACGGGATGTCGGAGACGCTGATGCTGGTGTCCAACCCGTACTTCGGCATCGCCACGCGCGACCGGCTGGCGGGCACCGTTGGCGTGCCGCTGCCCGGCGTCACCGTGCGTGTGGTCGACGAGACCGGCGCGCCCTGCAAGACCGGCGAGATTGGCGGCGTTCAGGTCAGCGGGCCCAACGTGTTTGCCGGTTACTGGCGGATGCCGGAGAAGACGGCCGAGGAGTTCACCGCCGATGGCTTCTTCAAGACCGGCGACGTGGGCCATTTTGGCAGCGCGTCCGGCGTGGAGCCGATCAAGCCGGCGCTGTACCTGACGCTGGTCGGTCGCAGCAAGGACCTGATCATCTCCGGCGGCTACAACGTGTATCCGAAAGAGATCGAGGGCTGGATCGACGAGATGCCCGGCGTGGTCGAGAGCGCGGTGATCGGGCTGCCGCATCCCGACTTTGGCGAGGCGGTTGCGGCGGTCGTGGTGGCGCGCGATCCGGCGCAACTCGACGCCGCGCAGATCGCCGCCGCACTGCGTGGCCGCATTGCCAACTACAAGCTGCCCAAGCGGATCTGGGTGGTGTCCGATCTTCCGCGCAACGCGATGGGCAAGGTGCAGAAGAACCTGCTGCGCGAGCGCTATGCCAATGCGTTTCGCGTCTGACGGTCGACGCAGCTGCGCCTGACGCAGCCGCCCGACCGGCCTTGACGCGCCTTTCTCTTCCTGCTGATCTTCATCTTCATGAGGTGCTCGTGATGAATCGACTTCCCGCTTCGTTCCGCCTCGCCCGCAGGCTGGCGGCGCTGGCCGTGCTGGCGCTGCCCGCTGTGCCTGCGCTTGCCCAGCAGACGGTGACCGTGATCACCTCGTTTCCGCGCGAGCTGACCGCCGCGTACAAGGCGGCGTTCGAGAAGCGCAATCCCGACCTCAAGGTCGAGATCCTCAACAAGAGCACGGTGGCTGGCATTGCGTTCGTGCGCGAGACCGCGGCCGGCCAGCGGCCCGACGTGTTCTGGGCCAGCGCGCCCGACGCCTTCGAAGTGCTCAAGCGCGACAACCTGCTGGTGGCGGCACCCGACGTCGACAACAAGGCGATCCCGGCCAAGATCGGCAACTATCCGATCAACGATCCCAAGGGGTTCTACAAGGGCCAGGCGCTGGCCGGCTACGGGATCATGTACAACACCCGCTACCTGCGCGCCAACAAGCTGCCGGCGCCCAAGGAGTGGATCGACCTGCTGGGCGCGCAATGGTTCGGCCACGTGGCGATGACCTCGCCGTCGCGCTCGGGCACGATGCACCTGACGGTGGAGACCATCCTGCAGGGCGAAGGCTGGGACAAGGGCTGGAGCCAGATCCTGCAGATGGCGGGCAACAGCGCGCAGATCACCGAGCGCTCGTTCGGTGTGCCTGACGGCATCAACAACGGCCAGTTCGGCGCCGGCCCGGTGATCGACTTCTTCGGGCTCGCGGGCCGCTACTCGGGCTTTCCGGTGGAGTTCGTCTATCCGCAGATGACCTCGATCGTGCCGGCCAATATCGCGCTGGTGGCGGGCAGCCGCAACAATGCCGGCGGCAAGCGCTTCGTGCAGTTCGCGCTCAGCCAGGAGGGCCAGGAGCTGCTGCTGACCCCGGCGATCTCGCGCCTGCCGGTGCTGCCGTACAGCGCCTTCGGCAACAAGATCCCTGCCGGGTATCCGAATCCGGATGACATCGTCAAGCGCAGCAAGGTGCAGTTCAACGCGGACCTGTCCGAGGACCGCTACTCGATCGTTCATTCGCTGTTCGACCAGACCATCACGTTCCGGCTCAAGGAGCTGCAGGCCGCCACGCGCGCGATCCACGAAGCCGAGGCGAGGCTGGCCGCCAAGAACAACGCGCAGGGCCGCGAGCTGCTGAAGCAGGCGCGCGACCTGGCCTTCACGCCGGTGCTGTCGTCGCAGATCGCAGGCCAGAAAGACTTCCAGAAGCTGTTCGCCTCCAACAAGAAGGAGGTCTCGGTGTCCAAGCAGATCACCGGTCTGGAGGAGACCTGGAACAGCAAGGCGCGCGCCAACTACCTGAAGGCGGCTGAACTGGCGCAGCAGGCGGCGGCACTGGCCCGTTGATGCCGCGTTTCGGGAAGGTCGCGGTCAGCGCGCGGCCGCGCCGTCGATGAGCGCGCTGTCGGCTCAACCGCTGCCGGCCGGCAGCCTGTCGGCGCGTCTGCGGCTGCGCTACGGCGCCGGCCCGGGCACGCTCGCGCTGGCGCTCGGCGTGCTGGCGTTCCTGGTGGCGCTGCTGCTGGTGCCGGTGGGCACGGTGTTCGTCACCGCGTTCCGCGATGGCGATGGCGGCTTCACGCTGGCGCACTTCGGTTCGTTCTTCGCGACTTCGCTGATGCGCGAGTCGTTCCTGAACTCGCTGTACGTGGCCGGGGTCAGCGTGGTCATTGCCTCGTTGATCGCGGTGCCGCTGGCCTACATCACGGTGCGCTTCGAATTCCGCGGCGCGCTGCTGATCCAGACGCTCGGCGTGCTGCCGCTGATCATGCCGCCATTCGTTGGCGCGGTGGCGATGCAGCTGATCTTCGGCCGCAGCGGCTCGGTCAACCTGCTGCTCGACGATCACTTCGGCTTTTCGCTGCCGATCATGCAGGGCCTGACCGGCGTGATCTTCGTCGAGAGCCTGCACTACTTCCCGTTCATCCTGATGAACCTCACGGTGGCGTTGCGCAACATCGACGGCGCCATGGAAGAGGCAGCGCTCAATCTCGGCTGCCGCGGCTGGCGGCTGTTCCGGCGCGTGGTGTTTCCGCTGGCGCTGCCGGGCTACGTGGCCGGTGCGGCGCTGGTGTTCGTCAAGGTGTTCGATGATCTGGGCACGCCGCTGGTGCTGGGCACCACCAACCTGCTGGCGCCGCAGGCCTACCTGCGGATCACGCAGGTCGGTCTCGAAGACCCGCTGGGCTATGTGATCAGCGTGATCCTGATTGCCTTCTCGGTGCTGGCGCTGTGGATGTCGGCACGCACGATGAAGGGCAAGGACTTCACCAGCGTGCAGAAGGGCGCGGCCGGCATCGCCCGGCGGCGCCTGCGGCCCTGGGAGGCGGCGCTCGCCTATGGCGTGATCCTGCTGGTGCTGCTGGTGGTGCTGTCGCCGCACCTGGGCCTGCTGATCCTGAGCTTTGCCAAGGTCTGGAGCTTCAGCGTGCTGCCCGATGCGTGGACGCTGCAGCACTACGGCACGGTGTTCTCCGATTCGTCGCAGATGATCGCCAACACGCTGCTGTACTGCGGGCTGGCGGGCCTGATCGACGTGATCATCGGCGTGGCGATCGCCTACCTGATCCTGCGCACCCGGCTGCCGGGGCGGCAGTGGCTCGACTTTCTCGCGAGCGCAGCGATCGCGGTGCCGGGCCTCGTGCTGGCGATCGGCTACCTGCGCACGTTTCAGTCGCTGCAGATCGGTGGCGTGCCGGTCACGCAGATGTGGATCCTGATCATGCTGGCGCTGGCGGTGCGGCGCCTGCCGTATGCGCTGCGTTCGTGCGTGGCGGCGCTGCAGCAGATCAATCACAGCCTCGAAGAGGCGGCCGAGATGCTCGGCGCCAGCCGCGCGCGCACGGTGCGTCGCATCGTGATTCCGCTGATGGCCGGCGGCATCCTGGCCGGATTCGTGTCGAGCTTCATCACGGCCGCGGTGGAACTGTCGGCGACCATCCTGCTGACGGTCAAGGAGTCGCAGGCGCCGATGGCCTACGGCATCTACCTGTACATGCAATCGGTGGCCGGACGCGGTCCGGGCGCGGCCCTGGGCGTGCTGGCGGTGCTGATCGTCGCCGCCGGCACCTATGCGTCGCACGTGCTGGTGGAGCGCGCCAACCGCAATCTGAAGGACCTCAAATGAAGCGTGTCGCCGTCGAGTGCATCGATATCGGTCTCGCCTACGGCAGCCATCAGGTGCTCAAGGGGATCGACCTGCGCGTCGAGCCGGGCGAGTTCTTCGCGCTGCTGGGGCCCTCGGGCTCGGGCAAGAGCACGCTGCTGCGGCTGATCGCCGGATTCAACCAGCACAACCGCGGCCAATTGCTTGTTGACGGCCGCGATATCACCGGCGTGCCACCGCATGCGCGCAACATCGGCATGGTGTTCCAGAACTACGCGCTGTGGCCGCATCTGAGCGTGTACGACAACGTGGCCTTTGGCCTGGTCGAGCGCAAGGTGGCGCGCGACGAGATCCGCCGCCGGGTTGGCGCAGCGCTCGACCTGGTGGGCCTCGGCGCATTTGCGGCGCGGCGCCCCAACCAGTTGTCCGGCGGACAGCAGCAGCGGGTGGCGCTGGCGCGGACCGTGGTGATCGAGCCGCAGGTATTGCTGCTCGACGAGCCGCTGTCGAACCTCGACAAGAACCTGCGCGTTCAGATGCGGCAGGAGCTGCTGTCGCTGCAGCGCCAGCTGGGCATCACGACGATCTTCGTCACGCACGACCAGGAAGAGGCGATGACCACCGCCGATCGGATGGCGGTGCTCGATGCCGGCGTGCTACAGCAGGTCGGTACCCCGGCCGAGCTTTTCGACAATCCGGCCAATGCCTTCGTGGCCGGCTTCGTCGGTACTGCGAACCTGCTGCCCGGCCGCGTCTGCGGACGCGATGGCGATGCGGTGGCGGTCAGTCTCGACGGGATCGGCAGCATCCGGCTGCCCGCTTCGGCGGGTCTGCCCGAGGCCGGGACCGTGACGCTGACGTTCAGGCCCCACGCAACGCATATCGATGCAGCAGGCCATGCTGACGACGGCGGCGTGGCGTGGCTTGATGGTGTGATCGCCGGAAGCGAGTTTCTCGGCGAATTCGTCCGTTATCAGGTGCGCATCGGTCAAGTCATGGTGACTGCCGACCAGCCGCACCTGCGAGGGGCGACGGCGCGTGCATCCGGCACGGCGGTGCGACTCGGCATCGAGGCCAGTCAGGTGCGCTGCCTGCCGGCCTGAGCGAGACGGTCCTCGTGCAGCAGTGCGACCCGATGATGTCTGCCGGCCGCGCTACCAGCGGGCGGGCGGCTTGCGGTGGATCGTGACGATGCGGTCGGTCACCGTGACATAACCACCCACCGTCAGATCCTTGAAGATGCGGCTGATCATGTCGCGCGACGCGCCCACGCGGTCCGCGATGTCCTGCTGTGTCAGGCGCTCGGGCACCACCAGCTTGCCGTCAGGCTGCTCCTTCGCCATCGATAGCAGCAGGCGGGCAACGCGGCCGTACACGTCCATCAGCGCGAGGTTCTTCACGTTGTCGGTGGCGATGCGCGCGCGTTCGATCAGCGTGCTGATCAGCGACATCGCAATGTCCGGGTTGGCCGCGATCGCCTCGCGCAGCGTCTCGCGCGTGACCACCGAACACAGCGTCGGTTCGAGCGTCATCACCGAGGCCGAACGCGGCTGGCCGTTGAACGACATCTCGCCCACGTAGTCGCCGGCACCGTAGTGGTCGAGGATCATTTCCCGTCCCTCCGAGTCGGATACGTAGACCTTGACCCGGCCGCTCAGGATCACGAAAAGCGAATCGCCACGGTCAGCCTCGTTGATGATGACGGTGTTCTTGGGGAAGTTGCGCAACGTCCCGCGGTCGGCGAGTTGTTGCACCAGCGGATCGACGATCCCGGCCGGTGGGTTGGACATCGACATGTTCCTCGCAGCGATTCTGTTTGTTGTTCGGACAGCCTGTCGCGAAACCGGAACGATCTACCGCCATGTCGTTCCGCGCAGATGCGAAGGGTGCTGCCGCAGGTGCGGAGTGTGCCCGTGCAACGCACTTTCGTTCAAGGGGTTGAACGCTCTTTGATGGCGTTGTCTTCGTACTTTGAACGCGGTGCACTACGATCACCGCTGGCTCACGCTACGATCCCCTTCGTACTACGCGTTTTCTGATTGCTGCGGCACCTGTTGACCCATCGAGTTTCCTTTCATGCAACTCAACCGAATTCACTTGTACGCTCGGCTGACACGCATCGACAAGCCGGTGGGCACGCTGCTGCTGCTGTGGCCGACGCTGACCGCGCTGTGGATCGCATCGCGCGGCATGCCCTCGTTGCTGCATCTTTCGATCTTTGTCGCAGGCACGTTCCTGATGCGTTCGGCCGGGTGCGCAGTCAATGACGTGGCCGATCGCGACTTCGACGGACACGTGAAGCGCACCGCCGACCGCGTGGTCGCCAGCGGCCAGGTCACGCCTGCCGAGGCGCTCGCGGTTGCCACGCTGCTCACGCTCGCAGCAGCGCTTCTGCTGCTGCCGCTCAATCTGCTGAGTTTCACGCTGGCGGTGGTCGGCGTGCTGGTCGCATCGACCTATCCGCTGTTCAAGCGCTTCTTTCCGCTGCCGCAGGCGTATCTGGCGATCGCGTTTTCCTTCGGTATCCCGATGGCCTTTGCGGCCGTGCAGAACACGGTGCCAGCGATCGGTTGGTGGCTGTTCGCGGCCAACCTGTTCTGGGTGGTCGCCTACGACACCGAGTATGCGATGGTCGATCGCGACGACGACCTTCGCATCGGCGTGCGCTCATCGGCGATCCTGTTCGGCCGCGCCGATGTGGCTGCTGTCATGGCCTGCTATGGCGTTTTCTTCTCGCTGCTGCTAGTGGTCGGTGCGCAGATGCGCGCCGGCTGGCCGTTCTACCTGGGATGGGCCGTGGCGGTGGGCTGCGCGATCTATCACTTCGCGCTGATTCGCACGCGCGAGCGCGACCGGTGCCTGCGCGCGTTCCGCCACAACCAGTGGGTGGGTCTGGCGATCTTTGCGGGCGTGGCGGCAAGCGACCTGCTGCGCTGAGCACGCTCGTCCGCCGCGGGGCGTTCGCAGCGCGAACCGCCTGAGCGGGTGTCGTGGATGCCGTCAGTTCAGGCAGCGTCGTGATTGCGGTCGAGCGTGTCGCGGCCGAATGCGTCGCCCATCTCGGTCGCGCGTTCGCTGGCGGCGCGTACCGCGGCGACGATGCTGTCGCCGACGCGGTCAGCGTCCATCCGTGCCAGTGCGGCGGCCGTGGTGCCGCCTTTCGAGGTCACGCGTTCGCGCAGCGTGGCCAGCGACTCTTCGGAGCGCGCCGCAAGTTCGGACGCCCCGCGAAATGTCGCGATCGCCAGTTCGCGCGCCTGGGCGGGCGCCAGCCCGAGTTCGGTGCCGGCGCGCTGCAGGGCTTCGATGAACGCGAAGACGTAGGCCGGGCCGCTGCCCGATACGGCGGTCACCGGGTCGAGCAGCGCCTCGTCATCGAACCACACCACCGGTCCGACCGCCTCCAGCAGCGTCTGCGCCTGCTCGCGGTCATCGGCGCGGGCGGCCGGTAGCGCTGCGGCACCGCTGATGCCTTGGCCAATCAGCGCCGGCGTGTTGGGCATCGCGCGGATCACGCGCGGCTGCGCCAGCCAGCGGGCGATGTCGGCGGCGCGGATGCCGGCGGCGATCGACAGGACCAGCGGGGCGGCCAGATGCGGCCGCAGGTCGGCACAGACCTGCTGCAGATGTTGCGGCTTGACGGCGAGGATCACCGTGTCGGCGCTGCGCAGCGAGGCATCGGGCGCGGCCAGCGTATCCACGCCGAATTGCTGGCGCAGCTGCGCCCGGCGCGCCGGATCGATTTCGAGCACGCGGATTCGTGCTGCTGGCGTGCCACGGCCGATCAGGCCGCCGATCAGCGCGCCCGCCATGTTGCCGCCACCGATGAAAGCGATTGAAGTCATGACGTTTCTCTCTCAGGTCCCGATGCTGGCCTGCGCCGCACGCCGGATGGGTGGATTCGCGCGAACGTCAGGCCGGCAGCGTGGCTGCCGTCCGCGCGCCGAAGATCGCCGTGCCGATGCGCACCAGCGTTGCTCCCTCGGCCACCGCCGACTCCAGGTCGGCCGACATGCCCATGGATAGCGTATCGAGCGCAAAGCCGCGACTCCGCAGATCGTCGAACAGTACGCGCAGCGCCGCCAGCGGTGCACGCTGGCGTGCCGGGTCGTCTTCCGGTTCCGGGATCGCCATCAGCCCACGCAGCGACAGCCGGGGTAGGGCGGCCACCGCGGCGGCAAGCGCCGGTAGCTCGGCCGGGCTCGCACCGCTCTTGGTTGCCTCGCCGCTGATGTTGACCTGCAACAGCACATTGAGCGGTGCCATCGTGGCCGGTCGCTGCGCCGACAACCGCTCTGCGATCTTCAGCCGGTCGACCGACTGCACCCAGTCGAAGCACTCGGCCACCGGCCGCGTCTTGTTGCTCTGCAGGGGGCCGATGAAGTGCCATCGCAGTCCCGTCAATGCGGGGTCGGTCTCGGCGCGGCGCCGGATCTGCTCGATCTTGTCCACGCCCTCCTGCACATAGTTTTCGCCAAAGTCGCGCTGGCCGCCGTGGGCGGCGGCCGCGACGGCATCTGCGCCGAAGGTCTTGCTGACCGCCAGCAGCGTCACACTGGCCGGATCGCGCGAAACGGCCCGCGCTGCGGCGCTAATCCTTTCGTTCACGCGGTACAGACTGGCTTGCACCTGTTGCTGCAAAGTAGACATAATCAGTCGGGTTGGGGGCAGACAGGGCCGCGGGCACACTGCAGCCGGCTGCCGTCATGGGAAAAAGACGATGGACATCTCCGAACTGCTCACATTCTCCGTCAAGAACAAGGCCTCCGACCTGCATCTGTCGGCCGGCCTGCCGCCGATGATTCGCGTCCACGGCGATGTGCGCCGGATCAACCTGCCGCCGCTCGAGCATCGCGACGTGCACGCGATGATCTACGACATCATGACCGACTCGCAGCGCAAGCAGTTCGACGAGAACCTGGAATGCGACTTCTCGATCGACCTGCCCGGCCTGGCCCGCTTCCGCGTCAACGCGTTCAACCAGGATCGAGGCGCGGCCGCCGTGCTGCGGACGATTCCTTCACGCGTGCTGTCGCTCGAGGAGTTGCGCACGCCCCGCGTGTTCACCGAGTTCGCCAGCAAGCCGCGCGGTCTGGTGCTGGTGACCGGTCCAACCGGCTCCGGCAAGAGCACCACGCTGGCGGCGATGATCGACTACATCAACAACAGCCTGTACGGCCACGTGCTGACGATCGAGGACCCGATCGAGTTCGTGCACGAGGCGCGCAAGTGCGTGATCAACCAGCGCGA
>CAZTUT010000079.1:5348-12845 GCA_964616395.1 uncultured Burkholderiaceae bacterium | reverse complement strand
CCCGCGTAGGCCAGCAGATGCGCGGTCGAGTGGCGCAGGACGTCCACGCCGTCGGCATCCTTGTCGGTGACGATCGCCAGCTGCGCGTCGTGCTCGATCAGGCGCGAGGTGTCGACCAGTTCCCCATCCACGCGGCCGGCCAGCGCGGCCGTGGCCAGGCCCGGGCCGATCGACGCGGCTACCTCAGCCACCGTCACGGGCCGGTCGAACGACCGTTTGGAACCATCGGGCAGTTGCACGGAAATCATCGGTGTCTCCAGCAAAAAAAAAGTGCGGTCGAGCCGCACTTCTTTCGTCTTGCCGAGATTGAAAGGGCGAACTCGTCGGGGCGAATCAGCTGCCGGTCAACGTAGTTCGGAACTTCATCGGACGATCCTTGCGGCACCGTTTATCGATGCCGGGCAAACAGCGTTGGTAGGCGCGATTGGATTCGAACCAACGACCCCCACCATGTCAAGGTGGTGCTCTAACCAACTGAGCTACGCGCCTGTCGTTGCAACAGGGCGCAGATCATACACCAGCGGCATGGTGAGCAATCAGCCCTGTCATCGCGCCGTCATCGCGAATTCACACCGCTGAAACCGGCGCTTTCTAGCCTGCGGCCATCGTCAACAACGAACGCGCCGCGCATGAGAACCATCGCCCAGAGCCTCGCCAGCCCTGCCCCCGGCAGCCAGCCGTCTCAGACGACGCAAGGATCCGAGCCGCGCCTGTCGGTCGGTCTCGCACGAAGCAGTGCGGACGTGGAGGACGCGCTGCGCCTGCGCTTCAAGGTGTTTGCGGAAGAGCTCGGCGCGCGCATCGACAGCGAAGATGGCCTTGATCGCGACAGCTTCGATGACGTGTGCGATCACCTGATCGTGCGCGATGACGACTCGCTGCGCGTGATCGGCACGTACCGAATCCTGCCCCCGCATCGGGCCCGACAGCTCGGGCGGCTGTACTCCGAGTCCGAGTTCGACCTGTCGCGGCTGACCCACCTTCGCGAGTCGATGGTGGAGATCGGCCGCTCGTGCGTACACCGCGATTACCGCCAGGGCCCGGCCATCATGCTGTTGTGGGCGGGGCTGGCGCAGTACATGCGTGGCAATGGCTACCGTCACATGATTGGCTGCGCGAGCGCATCTTTGGCCGATGGCGGCGCGCAGGCGGCCGCGCTACGCGACAGTCTTCAGGCTCACCTCGCCGACCCGGAGTACCGCGTGTTTCCACGTGTGCCGTTCCCGCACGAGCGCTTCGAGCGCGCGGCCCGGTGCGAGATGCCGCCACTGATCCGCGGCTACATGCGCCTGGGCGCGCAGATCTGCGGCGAGCCGGCGTGGGATCCTGACTTCAACACCGCCGACTTCCTGGTCTGGTTATCGCTGGAGCGGCTCAATCCGCGCTACGCGCGTCATTTCGACCTGATGGTCGATGCCAGCACGCTGCACACATCGCACGCCAGCGCCGCCGTGGTGCCGTCATGCTGACCCGCCACCGACTCATTCGCCGCTTGCTCGGTCTGTTGCGTCAGGGCCGGCGGCATCAACGGCCCGCCGTGGCGGAGCCACCGATCTTCCTTGCCCCGTTCTAGCCGGCATCAGCAAGGTCAGCGTCGCCGCGCCGCGATCACGCCCTTGACCTCGGCCACGTGAGCCAGCGCGGCACGCAGCCGCGCCGCGTCGCCGACCTCAAGCGTGAACTGCATCTGCGCCTCGCCGCGCAAGGTCACGGTGTTGACGCCAACGACATTGAGCTTCTCTCGCGCGAACACTTCGGACACGTCGCGCAACAGTCCCTGACGGTCCTGCGCCAGCACCACCACGTCGACCGGGTACAGCGCCCCGTCGGTCGCACCGCCCTGACCCCAGGCCACGTCGATCAGCCGCTCGGGCTGACGCTGCGCCAGCGATTGCGCGTTGGCGCAGGCGGTCCGATGGATCGACACGCCCTTGCCGCGCGTGACGAAGCCGACAATGTCATCCGGCGGCACCGGCCGGCAGCAACGCGCCAGGTTGGTCAGCAGCGAGTCGACGCCGACCACCAGCACCTGCCCCTTGCCGGCCGGCAGCGCGCGCGACTTGCCCAGCATCAGCGGCGGCGGCTCCTCCGGGGTCGCGGGTGCGGCGGTGAGCGCCTGCTCGATGCTGCGCAGGCTGAACTCCTCCTTGGTGGCCGCCACGCACAGCTCGTCGACTGACGTAAAGCCGAGGCGCCGCGCCAGGTCGTCGAGCTTGACCGCCGTCTTGCCGAGGCGCGCCAGCTCGCGGTCGACGATCTCGCGTCCGGCGGCGATCGCCTGCTCGGTCTCCAGCGCGTTGAACCAGGCCCGCACCTTCGCCCGCGAGCGCTGACTCGCAAGAAAACCGAGATCCGGATTCAGCCAGTCGCGGCTCGGTCCGCCGGTCTTGGCGGCAATCACCTCGACGGTCTGACCGGTCGCCAGCGGTGTGCTCAGCGGCACCATCGCGCCATCGACCTTGGCGCCGCGGCAGCGATGCCCCAGTTCGGTGTGCAGGTGATAGGCAAAGTCGACTGCGGTCGCACCCTGCGGCAGTTCGACCACGCGGGCCTGCGGCGTCAGCACGTAGATGCGATCGTCGCGCTGGCCACTGGCCTGGGCCGACTGCGGCGCCTCGACATCCGCACGCCACGCCAGCAGTTGCCGCAGCCACGCGACCCGCTCATCATCGGCGCTGGCGCCGCGAGCACGCTCGCGCGGCGCGCCTTCCTTGTACCGCCAGTGCGCGGCCACGCCGAGCTCGGCCAGCGCATGCATCTGCCGCGTGCGGATCTGGATTTCGACCGGACGACCGGCGCCATCGAGCACGACCGTATGCAGCGACCGGTAGCCATTGGGTTTGGGCCGCGCGATGTAGTCGTCGTACTCCGAAGAGACCGGCGTGAATCGCTCGTGCACCAGCGACAGCACCTGATAGCAGTGCGCAACCTCATCGACGATCACGCGCAGCGCCCGCACATCGAACATCTCGTCGAACGCAAGCTGCTTGGCCTGCATCTTCGACCAGATGCTGTAGATGTGCTTGGGCCGGCCGCTGATCTCGGCACGCACGCCCGCGTTTGCCAGCAACTGTGCGATTTGCTGCTGCGCCTGCTCGATGAATCCCTCGCGCTCGACGCGCTTCTCGTCGAGCAGACGCGCCACCTGCTTGTAGGTCTGCGGCTCGATGAAGCGGAACGCCAGGTCTTCGAGCTCCCACTTGAGCTGCCAGATGCCGAGCCGGTTGGCCAGCGGTGCGTACAGCTCGAGCGTTTCGCGCGCGATGCGCTCGCGCACCGCGGGATCGTGGCCCCCGTCCTTGTTGCCCGCGTACCAGCGCAGCGTCTGCAGGCGCGAGGCCAGCCGCAGCAGCACCACGCGCAGGTCGTTGCACATCGCCAGCAGCATCCGGCGCAGCGCCTCGGCATCGCTGTCGCCCTTGGCCTGGCTGCTGCGAGCCCGGGTCCGTTCCGACAGACGCATCAGTTGCCGCAGGTCGCCCACCAGCGCAGTCACGGCCGTGCCAAAGCGCGCGCGCAGCCAGTCCTCCGGTTCACGCAACACGTCATAGGCGCCGAACAGGTAACCGGCTGCCAGCAGATCGGGATCGTCGCGCAGCGGCCGCACGATGTTGACCAGACCATCGGCATGCTCGACAAATGGCTCGCCGGTGCGCAATCGGCGGTCGAGATACAGCGAGGCCACCAGGTCGCGCGCGGCCGCGGCATCCACCGGCGCGAGCGACGTCGACGCCGGTGCGGCTTCGGTTTCGTCTGTTCGGGCGGTGGTGTTCACGGGCTTCGCGACAGAGAGTGTGTGTTTGCAGACGATCCTGCGACGTGCCCGGCAAGAAGCGCCGAGCGCATCGCGCACGCGACGGGGCCGAGGCCGCCCGTCACCGACAGGTCAGGGTTCCATTCTAGGAGCCCAGCCGCCGCCGCTACGGCACAATCGGTCATATGTTCAAGGCATTGCTGAGCCGGCTCGGCGCCACCCGAAGTGTCGCGATCCCGGAGCCACTGTGGCGGGGCGCGGTCGAGCACCTGCCGTTCATCGGCGCCCTCGACGAGGGCGATCGGCAGCGGCTGCGCGTCCTCACAGAGCAGTTGCTCGCCGACAAGGAGATGGGCGCGACCGGTGATCTGGACCTCACGGCGGAAATGCAGGTGACCATTGCGGTGCAGGCCTGCCTGCCGATCCTGAACCTTGGCATCGAGTGGTACAGCGGCTGGAGCGGCATCGTCGTCTACCCGGCCGAATTCCAGGTGCCGCGCGAAGTCGTCGACGACGATGGCGTCGTCCACGAGTTCACCGACACGCTCGCCGGCGAGGCCTGGGACGGCGGGCCGCTGCTGCTTTCGTGGGCCGATGCTTCCGGCGCCCAGCCGCAGGAGGGCCCGTGGAGCCTGAACGTGGTGATCCACGAGTTCACGCACAAGATCGACATGCTCAACGGCGATCCGGACGGATGCCCGCCGCTGGACCGGCAGTTGCACGCGCAGATCGACCCGCGCCGCTGGCAGCAGTCGCTGGCCGACGCCTACGAGCGCTTCTGCGCCGAACTCGACCTGCTGGCCGACGAGTTGCCATCCGGCATCGATCCCGACTCGCCGGCAGCCGACGCGCACTTCGCCCGGTTGCCGCTGGACCCCTACGCGGCGCAGGACGAAGGCGAATTCTTCGCGGTCTCCAGCGAGCAGTTTTTCGTCGATCCGGCGCGGCTGCAGGATGCCTTTCCCGAGTGGTACGACCTGCTGGTGCTGTTCTTCCGCCAGGACCCGGCCGCGCGGCTGCGGCAGCCGCCAGGGCAACGGCCGTGAAGCGGCTACTGATCGTCTGGCATTCGCTGACCGGCGGCACCGCGCTGATGGCCCAGGCTGCTGCGGCTGCAGCGCGCGCCGAGCCGGATGTCGATGTGCGCCTGCGCCGCGCCAGCGAGGCCAGCGCTGCCGATGTGCTGTGGGCCGACGGCTACCTGTTCGCCACGCCCGAGACGCTGGGCAGCATGGCCGGGCTGATGAAGGACTTCTTCGACCGCATCTACTACCCGGCGCTCGACCAGATCAATGGCCGTCCGGTCGCACTGATGGTGTGCGCGGGTAGCGACGGCAGCGGCGCGGTGCGGCAGTTGCAGCGCATCTGCACGGGCCTGCGGCTGCGCGAGGCGGCAGCGCCGCTGGTGATCAACACCTCGGCACAGACCCCGGAGCGCATCCTCGCGCCGAAGGACCTGGGCGCCGAAGACCTGGCGCGCTGCGCCGAGATCGGCGCAGCACTTGCTGCCGGGCTGGCCGCCGGCATCCTGTAGCCGCAGGTCGACGGCAGTCGGCCAAAACTCAGTTGCCGCCGCCGATCAGGCCGCCGTCGTTGACCAGCGCTTCCTGGGCCGCGGTCACAACAATCTCGACCTTCCAGCCCGGCCGCGCCAGCGCGGCCTCGACGGTTGCGCGTGCCGGCTTGCCGGCGTCGGCGATCCACGCGTCCCACACGGCGTTCATGCCGGGAAAGTCGGCCATGTCGGCGATGAAGATCTGGGCCGAAATCAGGTTGCGCTTGCTGCTGCCGGCGCGCGCCAGCAGGCTGTCGATCTGCGCCAGCACCGAGCGGGTCTGGCCGGCGATGTCGGCGCTCGCGTCCTCGGCGACCTGCCCGGCCAGCCAGACGATGCCGTTGAACACCACCGCCTCGGACATGCGGGCACCTTCGTCCAGCCTTTGAATCGCGGGCATTGCGTCACTCCTCCAGAAGAAAACGGCGCACGACGTCGATCTGATCGGCGTGCATGAACATCGGCGCATGACCCACGCCGTCGAACTGCGCCAGCCGCGCGCGCGGACCGACCTCGGTCATTCGCTGCGCGGTTGCCACCGACAGCAGATCCGACTGCACGCCGCGCGTCAGCAGCGTCGGGCAGGCGATCTGCTGGTACAGCGCCCACAGGGCCGCCTCGCCGGCCGCTGCGCTGTCAGCAGTGATCGCGCGAAACGGCTCGGCAATCGCCGGGTCGTAGTGCATCACCCAGCCCTCACCCTGCGCGTCGCGCACCGGCCGCACCACGGTCTCGGTAATCTCGCGCCACTCGTCGCGGCTGCGCAGGCCAAACGGCGCGCTGACCCAGGCGATGTAGTCGACCGCCTGTTCGATGGTGGCAAAGCGCACTGGCTTGCCCACGTACTCGCCAATGCGCGCCAGCGCGGCCGCGTCGAGCGTGGGTCCGACATCGTTGATCACGAGGCGCGAGATCGGCGACTCGGGCTGGCCGGCCAGCATCATGCCGATCAGTCCACCCATCGAGGTGCCAACCCAGTGCACCTGATCGACGCCAAGTCGCGCGATCAGCGTGACCATGTCGGCCACGTACTGCGGGATGCCATAGAAGGCCGGGTTGCGCAGCCGGCCGCTGGCGCCGCGGCCGACCACGTCGGGGCACACGACGCGGTAGCGGTCACACAGCGCGCGCGCCAGCCGGTCGAAGTCGCGGCCAACCCGCGTCAGCCCGTGGACGCAAACCAGCACGCGCTCGTTGTCAGGCGCGCCCCACTCGACGTAGGCCATCCGGTGCATTCCGGAGGGGGACAGGCAGTTGACGTGGCCTGCGCGCGGTTGCGAATCGGTGTGCATGGCGGGAAGCATTTGCGCCGGCGCAAGCAGCTCCGGCGGGCGGACATCGAGAGTGAATTGTAGGTGCATCGGCGCTGGCATACTGCGTAGCAGCATCGATCACGGAGAACAGCATGCTCAAGGGAAAGACCGCACTGGTTACCGGCTCCACCAGTGGCATCGGCCTCGGCATCGCGCAGGCGCTGGCCGCGCAGGGCGCGAACATCGTGTTCAACGGCTTCGGCGAGGCCGCCGCCATCGACCGGATTCAGCGCGAGGTCGCTGCGGCGCATGGCGTCAGCACCGGCTATCACGGCGCCGACATGAGCAAGCCGGCCGAGATCCGCGCGATGATGGCCTTCGCTGCCGAACGCTTCGGTGCGGTCGACATCCTGGTCAACAACGCGGGCATCCAGTTCGTCTCGCCCGTGGAATCGTTTCCCGAGGACCGCTGGGACGCGATCATCGCGATCAACCTGTGCTCCAGCTTCCATACGATCAAGGCGGCGCTGCCGGCGATGAAGGCGCGCAACTGGGGCCGGATCATCAACCTCGCGTCGGTGCATGGCCTGGTGGCTTCGGCCAACAAGTCGGCCTACGTGGCGGCCAAGCACGGTGTGGTCGGACTCACCAAGTCGGTTGCACTGGAGACCGCTGGCACCGGCGTGACCTGCAACGCGATCTGCCCGGGCTGGGTGCTGACGCCGCTGGTGCAGAAGCAGATCGACGATCGCGCCGCTGCGCTGAATGTCAGCGCCGACGAGGCGCGTCGCGGCCTGCTGGGCGAAAAGCAGCCGTCGATGGAGTTCGTCACGCCGGAGCAGCTCGGCGCGCTGGCGGTGTTCCTCTGCTCCGATGCCGGCGCACAGGTGCGTGGCGCGGCATGGAACGTGGATGGCGGGTGGTACGCGCAGTAA
>CAZTUT010000079.1:0-5248 GCA_964616395.1 uncultured Burkholderiaceae bacterium | reverse complement strand
GGCAGGACACTCACTGCCACGCTCAGCCGGTGCGCGCCGCCGCCGCGAATCACCCCGCGCAGCGGCATCACATCGCCATAGTCGCGCCCCCACGCAAGGGTCACGTGACCGCGCTGCTGACCCGGCCACACCGCGTTGGTGGGATCGAAGTCGACCCACCCCGCCTGCGGACACCAGGCGCTGACCCACGCGTGCGATGCGTCGGCGCCGAGCAGACGCGGCATGCCCGGGGGCGGCTCGGTCAGCAGGTAGCCGCTCACGTAGCGCGCCGGCAGGCCGAGGCTGCGCAGCGCGCCGATCATCACGTGCGCGAAGTCCTGGCATACGCCGCGGCGTAGTCGCATCACCTCGGACAACGGAGTGTGCACCTCGGTGGCCTCGCCGTCGTAGGCGAAGTCGGCATGGATGCGGCGCATCAGGTCATCGGCACCATCGAGCACAGCGCGGCCCGCCGGAAAGGACGGCTGCGCATACGCCTGCAACGCCTCCAGACGCGGCACGAACGGCGACTCGAAGACGAACTCGCAGGCCGGCTCGAACGGCGCGCCGGCGCGATAGACACAGGCGGCAGCGGTCTGTTCCCAGCCAGCGCTGGGCCCGTCGGCGGCGGCCCGCGCCGCGGCACTGCCGAGAACAACCCGGCTGCGCGCCACCACCCGCAGCGCCTCGTGCGGCGAGTACAGCGAAAAGGCATCGCGCGCGTTGCCGTGAACGTCGCCGTCGCGCGTCCAGTGCGCCGGGGTGGGCTCGACATCGAGCGCCGCTCGCTCGACCTGCTGGCTTGCGGTGGCTCGCGGCCGCAGATGCGCGATGTGCTGCGCGACCTCCACCCTTGCACCGTATTCGTAGACAGTCTCGTGCGTGATGTCGAGAATCGTCACGACCGCCCCGCTCAGACAAGCGCCCGCAGGCCAGCCGCGTGACTGAAAAAGCGCGCGCCGATCGCATCGGACAGCGCATACGCGCCGTTGCGAAGCGATGCAGCGGTGGCCGCCAGCGCCGGTAGCCGGCCCTGCGCATCGGCCGCGCACAGCGTCGCCAGCGGCGACCAGGCCTCCGGCGGATCGAGAAGCCCCACCAACTCCTGCGCGCCCCCAGGAAGCCGTGCAAGCTCGGCCCGCAGCGACTCGACCACGCAGGCGAGCGACCGCGGGTTGTCGCCATCCTGAATCAGCAAATGCAGGAACGCCGGCAATTCCTGGCGACGCTGATACAGCGCACGGTAGGTCACGCTGCTGTCGGCAAGCGTCAGGGCAAGATCGAAGCCGGCATCGTCATGCAACGCACCTGTGGCCTCGAACGCTGCGAGCGCGCTGGCCAGGCAGGCAAGCCGCTCGACCTGTCGGCCAACCGCGAGCAGGCGCCAGCCATCGTCGCGCGTCATGCGGTCAGCGTGAGCGCCGGTGATCGCGGCCAGGTCGATGCTCAGGCGCTTGAGCGCATCGAGCGCCTGCGCAACACTGCGCACACCCTTGCTGGCCTCCGGGTCGACCGCAAAGCGCTCGCCCGCCACGCGCAGCAGTTGCCAGTGCTCGGGCACCAGACGTTCGCGAATCTGCGCGGCGGCGCGCTGCAGGCTCACCAGGTTGAATGCCACGCCCGGAGAGCCATGCGCATCGCGCAGGCCCGATAACAGCGTGCGAAGGAACACGGCCGCACCCTGCCCCGGTGGCGGCACGTTCGGCGGCACCAGGCCCTGCTCGACGCACAGCCGCCCGAGCGCTGCCGCGACCGAGGATGAAGGCGCGTCGTCGCCACCGAGCAGCCCGAGCGTGGCCAGCGCCAGCCGCGCCGAATGATCGGCACGCTCGGTGTAGCGACCCATCCAGAAGAGGTTTTCGGCCGCACGGCTCGATACGGGCCGGCGCTGCCGGCCCAGCGCGTCGGCGCCGAGCGGGGCTGGCAGCATCGAGTAGCGGTCGACGTGCCCATCGGTCTGCACCCAGGTATCGAGGCTGCTGCCACCGCTTTGCATCGACACCACGCGCTGCGCACGGCCGGCGATCCGCGTCAGGCCACCGGGCATCACATGCCAGCGGCCGTCGCCATCGGCCAGCGCGAATACGCGCAGCATCGCGGCACGCGGCAGCAATCGGCCGTCCTGCCAGACACGCGCCTGCGATAGCGGCAGGTAGTCCTGCACGGTGAACGACGCCGGATCGGCCTCGATGCGCGCCAGCAGCGCCTCGTGCGCGGCCGGGGCCAGATCGGCGCCGATCAGCGCATCGAAGTGCGCGCGGCGCGCCGAGGCCGGATAGGTCGGCTTGACCACCTTGCTGGCAAGCTCGCCGCGCACGGCCTCGAACGCGGCACGCTCGCCGCACCACCAGGTCGCCAGCGAGGGCAGTTCGAGCGGCTTGCCAAGCAGCCGCTCGCACAGCGCCGGCAGGAAGCCATGCAGCGCCGGAGACTCCAGAAAGCCCGACCCCAGCGCGTTGGCCACACGAACATGGCCGGCACGCACCGCCTGCAAAAGTCCGGGCACGCCAAGCGCGGAGTCAGGGCGCAGTTCGAGCGGATCGCAGAAGTCGTCATCGACGCGCCGCAGGATCGCGTGCACCCGCTCCAGCCCGCGCACCGTCTTCAGGTAGACGCGGTCCTCGCGCACCGTCAGGTCGCCGCCCTCGACCAGCGGCAGACCCAGGTAGCGCGCCAGGTAGGCATGTTCAAAGTAGGTCTCGTTGTACGGCCCCGGCGTCATCAGCACGATGCGCGGACTGCCCCCGTCGGCCGCGGGCGCGGTGCGGGTCAGCGTGTCCAGTAGCCGGCGGAAGCTGGAGGCCAGGCGCTGGATGCTGAGCGCGCGAAAAGCGTCCGGGAACTGGCGCGAGACGATCAGCCGGTTCTGAAGCGCATAGCCAAGACCCGAGGGCGCCTGCGTGCGCTGCGAGACCACCCACCACTGGCCATCGGCAGCGCGCGCCAGGTCGAAGGCGACGATCTGCAGCGGCACCGGATCGGCTGCAGCCGCGCCGGCCAGAGGACGCAGGTAGCCGGGATGGCCGAGCACAAGCGCGGCCGGCAGCAGCCCCTCGGCAAGCATGCTGCGCGGCCCATAGGCATCGCGCATCAGCGCGGCGATCAGTTCGGCGCGCTGCGTGATGCCGCGCTCGATGCGCGCCCAGTCGGCGGCCTCGACGATGAACGGCAGCAGGTCGAGCGACCAGGGACGCGCCGGCTCGGCATCGGGCGCCTCGGTGTAGACGTTGTAGGTGATGCCGTCTTCGCGGATCTGCCGCCGCAGCGCGGCCAGCCGGCGATCGAGGTCGGCCAGATCATCCGACCCCAGCGCATCGAAGAAGCCCTGCCATGGCGCGCGCAGCCCGTCGGCCTCGCGCAACTCGTCATAGTGCGCGATACGCAGCGGCGCACAGACCGACAGCGCCGCGGCTGACGGCGCGCCGGGGCTGAAGGAAAAGCTGGTCTGGCCCACCCTCAGGCCCCCGCCGCCGGATCAGACGCCACGCAGCGCCCCTCAGTGCCGGCGCAGGTCGAGCGTGAACGGGAACTCCTCGCTGCGCTGCGGCGGCGCAACCACCATGCGGCCGGGCGTGTGGCCGAACTTGAAGAAGCGCGCAAGGCGCCGGCTTTCGGCCTCATAGGCATTGATCGGGAAGACCTCGTAGTTGCGACCGCCAGGATGCGCGACATGGTACCGGCAGCCGCCCAGCGAACGCTCGAGCCAGCTGTCGACGATGTCGACCGTCAGCGGCGCGTGCACGCCAATCGATGGATGCAGCCCCGAGGCCGGCTGCCAGGCGCGGTATCGCACGCCGGCCACGTACTCGCCCGCGCGGCCCGTGGGCTGCAAGGGCAGCGCCACGCCATTGACGCTGATCCGGTGACGCGTGTCGTTCAGACCGCTGACCCGCAGCTCGATGCGCTCCAGAGACGAGTCCACGTAACGCACAGTGCCACCCGTCGCGCCCTCTTCGCCCATCACGTGCCATGGCTCCAGCGCATTGCGCAGCGTCAGGTGAATGCCGCGCACCGCCACCTCGCCCACCATCGGGAAGCGGAATTCGAAATGCGGCGCGAACCACTGCGGATCAAGGCGGAACGCGCCATCGCTGAACGCTTCGAGTTCGGCCAGTGCGTCTTCGAAATCCATCTGCACGAAGGTCGGCAGCAAAAACCGGTCGTGCAGTTCGGTACCCCAGCGCGTCAACGCACGGCGGTAGGGCCGGCGCCAGAAGCACGCCACCAGCGCCCGCAGCAGCAACTGCTGCGCCAGACTCATTCGCGGATGCGGCGGCATCTCGAAGGCGCGAAGCTCGAGTAGGCCCAGCCGGCCGGCCGGGCCGTCGGGCGAATACAGCTTGTCGATGCAGAACTCGGCGCGGTGCGTGTTGCCGGTCACGTCGATCAGGATGTTGCGCAACGTCCGGTCAACGAGCCACGGCGGGCAAGGGCCCTCGCCTGCGGAGCGGGCCTGCAATTGCGCCAGCGCGATCTCCAGCTCGTAGAGCTGGTCGTTGCGCGCCTCGTCGACCCGCGGTGCCTGCGAGGTCGGCCCGATGAAGAGCCCCGAGAACAGGTACGACAGGCTCGGATGGTTGTGCCAGAACGCGACCAGGCTGCCGAGCAGATCCGGCCGGCGCAGGAACGGCGAATCGGCCGGCGTGGCGCCTCCCAGCACGAAATGATTACCGCCGCCGGTGCCGCTGTGGCGGCCGTCGAGCATGAACTTCTCGGTCGACAACCGCGTCTGGTGGGCGGCGGCGTACAGGAACTCGGTGTGATCGACCAGTTCGTCCCAGTCGTGCGCCGGATGGATATTGACCTCGATGACGCCCGGGTCCGGCGTCACCTGAAGCATCCGCAGGCGCGGATCGCGCGGCGGCGGGTAGCCTTCGAGCACGATCGGCACCCGCAGCTCCGCGGCAGTGGCTTCGATCGCCGCCAGCAGTTCGAGGTAGTGGTCGATCTTGGCCAGCGGCGGCATGAACACGTAGACGATGCCGCTCTTTCCGCCATGCTCGACCTCGGCACGCGGGCCGTTCATCCGCTGCGGGTCGCGCACTTCGACACACAGGGCCGTGCGCGTCAGCCACGAGGCCGATTCGAATCGCTGCGGGGCGCGGCTGCTGTCGTCGGCAGCGGCAGCGTCTGCGTCCGCGGAACGGCCCGGACCGGCGCCCGAGCCCATCAGCGGATCGCCCGCGCCCGCCGAACCGAGGGCGGACCCGCGCTGCGATGCCGCGCTGCCGTCAGCCGTCTCGAAGCCGCGTTGCAACGCCACCGCCCC
>CAZTUT010000078.1:0-14016 GCA_964616395.1 uncultured Burkholderiaceae bacterium | reverse complement strand
CAGGCTTTGCAGGAAATTGCGTCCGAGCTGATCCTTCGCAGCCGCTGGCTGTTCGGTATGGGGTGCGGGGCTATTTGTACCGATAAAGATTGTCGGGATGCCATGAGTTCGATGGACCTCGCCAGCGGCGCAACTGAGTATTCGGAGCGGCTGGCGTTGGTTGTCCAGGCTCTTTGCTTGACCCGGTCGTCAGGCTTGTGGCGTTCCGCATTCGTATCATTTTGCGGAAGCCCCTTGTCTTTGCTTCAACTCATATCTGATCCAGGGAGTCGAGAAGCTCTGCAAGTACTGGATCCATCTCGAGCTCCCTATGGACGGCATGGACGACCCTCTGAAAGCTCGCGTCGTTCATCAGTTCCCGCCCGAACTGGTTAAGCAGCATCTGCTCAAGGAGGACGCGGCCCAGCGAGCGGCGATCGCTCATGCCGGCGGCGCGTAACTCGGCCACGCGACGGCTCAGCGTTTCGGCTAATGGCTCATCGCCAGCGCGACCTTGGGCATGTGCGGCCGCGTTGCCGGTCGACGCAGGCGATGTGCGCGGCGTTCGTCCGGCGAGCTGCTTGCGCAGCAACAGCAGGACCTGATCGACGCGTGAGATCGGCTGCATGTTGCTCAGTGCCGCGTCTTGCTGGCCAGGTACTCGGCAAGCAGCAGGTGTCGTGCGCTTTCGGCAGCGGCCGGCTGGGCAGCCGGCACGGTGACGGCGGGCGCGGGCGCGAGCTGAGCGGATGCCCGGTCGATCACGCCTTGCATATCGCGGTTAAGAGGCGGAAAGGCCGAGTTGACCGCGATTCCTTGACGCAGCAAGTCGATGGCCTCGGCAAAACGCGCCGCGGTGAGCGCGGTCAGTCCACGTCGGAAGAGTCGCAGCGGGTCAGCCGGGTCGAGCGCGTCCAGCGGCTCCCAGACCCGTAACGCAGCGTCGGCATGGCTCGAGGACAGCAGCAGAAGGCCAAGCTGGAAGCGCGCAATGTGCAAGGATGGTTCATGCGCGAGTGCGGCCGCGAAGCCGGTGGCGGCGTCGTCGACGCGGCGGGTCTCGGCTAGAAGAGATGCGCGAAGGAAGTGCAACCTTCCATCGGTGGGCCAGCGGATGAGTGCGTCGTCGAGGAGGTGCAGCGCCGTGGCGTCATCGGCGGCAGCCACTGCGTCCACCAGCCGCTGAAACGCCGCGGGATCGCAAACAGAAGTCAGATCATTCATGGTTTGATCCGCGACGATGGAGTTGTTGTCACATCCGGGCGTGAGTGCATCATCGCACCAGGGAAAAGTGATCGGCTGGTCCAAGGTGACTGCGCAGCATCAGCAGCGCTTCGCGGTGCAGTTGCGAGATGCGGCCACGCGTCAGCCGCAGCACCGTGCCGATCTGGTCAAACGCGAGCCCGTGGAAGTAGTGCATGACGATCACCTGACCCTGACGCTGCGGCAGCAGGCGGACGGCCGATAGCACCCGATCGCGCGCCTGCCGCCATGCAGTGGTTCCATAGGCGTTGTCGGCGACGGGGTCCCGATCCTCCGCCTGGTACATCGCGGTTTCTTCGAGCATCAGTCCGATCGCCAATCCGACCGCGATCTCGGTGAGGTCTGCCAGCAATTGCTGCCCGTCGCGGCCCGTGGGCGGACGCGACTCGCCCTTGAGCGAGACCAGTCGTTCGCGCTGCAGACGCCGGCGCAGGCTGACCTGCTCGCTGACATCGGACTGGCGCTGCAAGGTGTTGTGGATCTCGCCCTCGATGCGGCGTACCGCGTAGGTCTTGAAGGTCGCGCCGCGTCCGGGGTCATACCGTTCGATTGCTTCGAGCAGACCGATGCAGGCAGCCTGCGTGTAATCGCCAAAGTCACCACCGTGATGCCTGTGGTTGCGATAGAGGCGCACCGCGATCCCTCGCGCGTAGGGCAGGTACAGCAGAACCAGTTGTTCACGGGCCATGGCGCTGTTGTCGTTGCGCCAGGCAGTCCACAAATCGGCTTCATCGCTCGGTGTGGGATCCAAAGCGGCGACGGTGCCGTCAATCTGTTCAATCACGGGGCAACTCTCCGCCGTGAGAGTTGCCGGACAAGCCAACTGGGGCCATGGGCAGTAGTCATGCCAGCTGGAAACTTCCGATCACACCGCGCAGGATCAATGTCCATCCATCGATCAGCACGAATAGCAGCACCTTCAGCGGCAATGCGACCGTGGCCGGAGGAACCATCAGCATGCCCAGCGAAAGCAGCACGCTGGAGACAACGAGGTCGATGAGCAGGAACGGCAGGAAGATCACGAATCCAATCTGGAACGCGACCCGCAGTTCGTTGAGGATGAACGCCGGCGTCAGTTGCACCAGGCTGACATCCTCGGCACGCGTGGGAACAGGTTCGCCGGATAGCTCGTACATCAGCCGCAGGTCGGCATCGCGGACCTGTCGCAGCATGAAGTCGCGCATTGGTGCGGCCGCACGGTCGAGCGCCTCGCCGGTGCCGATGCGGTCCTGCACATACGGTTGCCATGCATCACGGTTGACCTGCGAGACCACCGGCATCATCACGAAGGCGGTCAGGAACAGCGCAAGGCTGACGAGCACGGCATTGGGCGGGGTCTCCGGCATGCCGAGCGCATGCCGGAGCATCGACAGCACGATGATGATGCGGATGAAAGCTGTCATCGATACCACGATTGCCGGTCCCAGGCTGAGCACCGTGAGCAGCACGACGATCTTCACGGCATCGGCGACCTGACGCGTGCCGGCTGGCGTGGCCGGGTCGAGGCTGATCGTCAGCGGTGGCGATGTCTTGGCCGCAGGCTTGCTGGCCGAGCCCGCCGTCGCTGCGGGCTGTGCTTGCTGCGACGCTGCCGGCGGGGTCGCACGCTCCTGTGCCGTGGGGCGGGGGCTGGATGCGGAATCAGCCGGTGCGGCTGGCTGCGCTGATGAGGGAATTGGCACTGCATGCAGCAACAGCACCAGCAGCGTGGCGAGCAGCCGCACCAGGGGCATCATGCCGGGGCCTCCGGGTCCTGTGCGGTCGCTCGCGTGCCTGCTGAATCCTGCAATCCGCTTTGTGCGATCCTGTAGACACCATTCGGATCGCTTGCGACGAGGACGCGCTGGCCATCGAACTCCACCACGTGCAGCGTCGCTCGCGGACTCAGCCGAACGCGCTCGACCACGCGTACTGACTGGCCGCGTTTCTGCCCAAGTGCTGCTGCAAGCCGGTGACCGGTCTGTCGCTTGATCCACCACAGGATCAACACCGCCAGTGTCAGGCAGAGAAAGAGCGCCAGCAGCACGCGCAGGTAGTCGATCTCGACACTGCCCACGCCGCCGGCCAGAGGTGCGCTCGTGCGTGCTGCCACTGAGGCTGGAACGGCGGCGGGCAAAGCCCACCCCAGCAGCACGACCGCGCGGATCAAGGGCCTCATTCGGTGTCGACGGCGATGATCTCTGTGACCTGAACGCCGAACTGGTCGCCGGCAGCCACAAGGTGTCCCCGCGCAATCAGTCTTCCGTTGAGCAGAACATCGACGGGATCGTCGACCGCGCGTGAGAGTTCGACAACAGCCCCGTCGTGCAGCGAAAACAGCTGCTGCGCGGAGATCGTCGCTTCGCCCAGCCGAAACTCCAGCGTTACCTGCACGTCCTTGAGCAGCGCCGCATTGCGGCCAGCGATGGTGGCAGCGCCTTGCGGCGCGGGTAACGGCTCCGCGAAAGCAGCCAGTTCGACGATCTTTTCCTGTTTAGCGTTTGCCATCTTCCTGTGCTTCCTGTGCCTCGAGGCTGAGCTGAACCGCCTTGCGGTCGCCGACTCGGCAGGGATAGCCCCAGCCGAGGCGACGATTGCCGAGGTTGACTTCAATAGGTGCATCGATACCGCGGTTCGACAGCAGGACGTCGCCGGGCTTCAGCCGCACCACGTCCAGCGCGTTCACCTGGCCGCGGCCGATTCCAACGTGTACTACGATCGATTCGGGACCTATGGCGTCCCATCGGCTCGACAGTTCACGGATGAGCGCAGCACCAGCTCGCAATCGTCGCGGTAGCGCTGCCGCATCGACGCTGATGCAGACCTGCGCGACGTGACCTGCGCTTCCTGTGACCGTGGCGTAGACGCTGACCTGCTGACCACGTGTCGGACGGAAGGTCGAATCTGCGTCGTCGATTCGCAGCGCTCGGGCCAGACGCGTGCGCAGGTCCAGCAACATCCGCCGCTCGAGATTTTCCAGTAACGCCAACGCCGTAGCACCCGCGCCTTGGCCGAGGCCTTCAGGAGCTAGCGCGGCGACAGCGAGCGGGGCGGGCGTCGATCCGCTCGCGTCAACTGCCAGCACCGGGTAGGGTTGACCGGTACCACGGGTGACTGCGCCCGGTGCCGGGCCCGCAGCATCGACTTCGCGATCGGCCGACCTGCCGTCCAGTGTTGTAGCGGCGCCCTGCGGAATGCTCGACTGCGCACGTGCGCCAAACCAGTCTGCCACCCACTCGGCAAGCGTGTGGCGAACTGCTTCCCGGATCTGAGCAACGTGACTGCTGCCCAGCGGGCGCCAGCGGCGCCAGGCCGTCATGCGCGACCCCGCAGTTCGAACAGCTGCTGGATCATCTCGTTGGCCACGCTGATCACCTGCGACGAGGCCTGGTAGCCGCGCTGATAGAGGATCAGCTGTCCGAACTCCTGCGACAGGTCGACGTTGGATGCCTCAACCGACTGCGACTTGATGGTGCCCATGCCGCCCTCACCCTGCCGCAGCAGTTGCGGGAGCTCGCCGCTGGTGACTTCGAACACGCCGTCACCGCGCTGGGTCAGGCCCTGCAAGTCCTCGAAGTCGGCCAGCGCTACGTAGCCGATCTTGGTGGACTGGCCATTCGAGTACTCAAGCTTGATCTGGCCATCGGTGTCGATCAGCACGCGGGTCAGGTCGCCAACCCCGTACCCGTCCTTGCTCTTGACGTTGAGCGAGGAGAATGTGCCGGCGGAGAAGCCGGTGACGCCTGTACCGAAGTCAAGCACGACCTTGGAGGCGGTCGCACCCGCCGGTGCGAAATCGATCGTGATCTTGCTCTTGTCGGCGACGATGGTGCTGCCGTTGAAGACGATCTCGCCCTCCTTGATCTTGACGCCCTTTTCGTCCTCGACGGTCACCGCCCAGCGCCCGGCGGTGGTCGAGAACGTATTGGTGAACCGGATCGTCCAGGTGTGCTTGCCGCCATTGCTGTCATAGACCTCCACCCCCGAGATCACATGCGCTGTTGCCGTCGCCGACAGGTTGTCCGCGAACTTGATCTCGGACGTGGACTTGGGCGGGTTGGTCCGCTGCCCGTTGATGCTGACAGTCTGCAAGCCGCCGCCGGCGCTCAGCACGCCAAGCCGGAAGCCGAGTGCGCTGTCGGCGATGTAGCCGTCCTTGTCGAGCGCAAGCTGGCCGGTACGCACGTATACCTTTCTGTTGCCATCCATCAGCACCAGAAAGCCGCGGCCCTGAATCGCCAAGTCGAGATCGCCGCCACTGGAGCGCAGATCGCCCTGGCGAAAGTTGAGCGTGGAGCCCGACAGCCCGACGCCCGTGCCGAACTGCATCGCACCGGTGCTTCCCAGAAGGCCCGATGGCGTCGTGCCGCGATAGAACAGATCGCCGAAGCGCAGGCTCGAGGACTTGAACCCCGGCGTGTTCAGATTGGCGACGTTATTGCTGATCATCTGCAACCCGCGCGAGTAGGAGTTCAGACCGGTCAGGCCGATGAAGATCGATTCGAGCATGCTGTTTCCTCGGAAGAAGCGGTTTAGCGAACCTGTCCGATCTGGGACGGGGAGATGTCGTTGAGCACGCGGCCGTCGGCGGTCTGGATCGACAGCAGCGGCTGGCCCGTGCTGAACGAGACAGAGCGCACGGTGCCGGACTCGGCAACGCTGCCCTGCGCGGCGATCAGGTTGACCTGCCGGCCCAGCAGACCGACTGCCTGGTTTGAGGCCTGCACCACAAGCAGGTTGTCAACCTTTTCGGCGAGTTGCCGTGTCTGCTCAAGCGATGTGAACTGCGCCAGCTGCGACATGAACTGAAAGTTGTCCACCGGCTTGAGCGGATCCTGGTAGGTCAACTGCGTCAGGACGATTCGAAGCAGCGACTGCAAGTCGAGTCCGAGCGAGTCCATGCGCGTGTCCGCGCTCGACACGCTGCCCACGCTTCCCAATGCCATTGGTGTGCTCCTCAGGTTGGTGAAGCGGGCATGGCACCCGCTCCATTCAGTTGAAGGGAATAGCAACGCAAGCCGTGTGCGCCGAGTTCGGCGCGAAGTCGTTGAAGCAGTTCGCGCTCGCTGGCTTCGCTCAGGCCGGCGATACGGACTGCCAGCGCGGCGCGGTCCGCTGCGACGTGTGCAACGACAAGGGCGGGTGTGATGGGTGCGCTGGTCGGCGCCTGAAAAACAGGCGGGGCAGCGGCTGCGACATGCGTAAGACGACTGACGGTGCCGCGGACCATCGTGGTGGCGAATTGCGACGCCACTTGCGGGGCGCCGGTCATCGCTGCGGACACGTTGATCTGTACGACCGAAGGATTGGCTGGCGCCCCTGCGGCACCGGTGCTGGCCCGGATCGCGGTCGTCCACTCTCCTTCGTGCGCACTTTCGGTTGGGGAGGGGGCCATCACCGCCGAAACCGGAGACGGCGCAAGGGCGTCAGCCGGCACGTTCAGGTCCGGCGGGGCGCGGTTGATGACGTCTCCCGGCTGATGTCGGTCCGACGCGGCAGGTTGTTCGCCCGCCGCCGCCTTCGGCGCATGATCATCGTGCTGCACCGGCGCTGATGCGTGAGCGGCATCGGGCGGCAAGAGGCCGTGTTCGTCTTCGAAAGCTGGAGACGAAGCCGTACTGATCGCAGCGCCAGACGTCGGATGCGCGTCCTGCGGAGGTCTCGCATCCTGAGCCAGGACGCGGCAGCGCTCGTCGCGCCAGCCCGCCCGGATGTCCTCGAGCCTGGTACGGGTCGATGCAGGCGCTGGCGCGTCAGTCAGGGCGGCAGAGGCTTCCGTGGCAGAGGTTTCGCGCACGACGCTGGCGCCGGTCAGCGACACCGCTTGCATGCCCAGCATGTCCGTCGCGTTGCGCTCCAGTTGACGAAGCGCCTCGGCGAATGCGGCGGTCTGCCGCTCACTGACTGCCGGTGCCGTGGAAACGCGGCCCGCTGCGGAAGACTGCGAAACTGCGAGAAAGGCTGTCATGACCTGCGTCTCCAGGCGTTTCCGGTGTCTTCGGTTCGGCGCAGCGCAAGTTCATCGAGCTCGCGCTGTCGTTTGCGCTGTGCGGATGCGAGGTCACGATCCAGCACCGCTAGGGCCGCATCCGCCGCCGCGAAGTCGGCGCGCCGGGCGTCGACCTGATGCTGTGCCGTCTCAAGCACACCGGTGGCGACTCTCGCTTTTGCAGCAAGTGCCACATGGGCTGCGCCGAGAGACCGTAATTCCGACGCCCCGAACGCGGGCGAGGCGAGGGTGCTGCCAAGCAGGGCGGACACTGCGTTCACACGTTCGGTCGCTGCCGACGAAGCCAGACGCTGGCGCTCGGCCTCCTGCGCGGCTTCGAGTGCCTGGAACTGCGCGAGACGCAGCTGCAGTTCGCGCAGCGGCCTGCATGGCGCGAGCAAGTCAAGGTGGCGCTGGTGTCGGCTAGCCATGCTTACCACTCGTACTCAGCACCTCGGCTAACGCCGTCAGTGCCCGCGCTCTTGGGACGTGCTCGCCGGTTGGCTGCCTGAGCAGCGTCAGTAGACCCTCGCGGCAGGCTAGCGCGCGATCCAGACGTGCGTTCATTCCTAGCTTGTACATGCCAGACTCGACCAGGCTCCGCGAGGACGCGTAAGTCGCAAGCTGTCCGACGGCTTCGCCAGCCAGCGCCTGCGCATCGATGTCGGCGACAGTTCGAAAGTAGCGACTGACGCTGCGCTGAACATCGACGGCGGGCAACTGACCTTGCTCCGCCAGTTCGCGCGAAAGAACGATATGACCATCGAGCAGGGCCTTGAGCGTCTCTGCTAATGGGTCATCGGCGTCGTCGCTCTCTGTCAACACCGATACCAGCGCAGTGATGGCGCCGGCGCCACGCAGTGCGCCGAAGCGCTCGATGACCTGCGGCATCACGGCGAAGACCGACGGCGTGTAAGCGCGCACTGTCGGCGGCTCGCCGACTGCAAGACCGATTTCCCGCAGCGCCATCGCCAATCGCGTCATCGAGTCCAGTACGAACAGCACATGTGCACCCTGATCCCGGAAGTGCTCTGCCAGCGCCTGCGCGTAGTGCACTGCGCGCGCACGAACGATCGCCGGCTCGTTCGAGGTGGACACCACCAGGATGCTGCTGGCGCGCTGCTCTTCGGTCAGCACGTGGTTCCAGAACTCTTCGGCCTCGCGGCCGCGCTCGCCCACCAGGCAGACGACGCGAATATCGGCTGTCACGTTGTGCGTCATGCAGTTCAGTAGCGTGGTCTTGCCAACGCCGCTGCCGGCGAAGATCCCCATGCGCTGGCCTCGGCCAATCGTGAGCAGCGCATCGATGACTCGTACCCCGGTCTCGAGCGGACTACACGCGCCTTCACGCGCCAGTGGGCTGATCGGGTGTCCGTGCAGCGGCCTGTCCGCTTCAGCCATGATGGGGGCACCGCCATCGAGCGGCGCACCAACCGCGTTGACCACGCGACCCAGGAAGCCGGCGCCTACGCTGACGCGGGCCGAGCGTTGCAACGCCTGCACCGAATCGCCGACCATGAGGCCGTGAATTGAGTCGTACGGCATAAGCACCACACGCCGCTCGTCGATGCTGACGATCTCTGCGTCGATCGGCGAACGACCCTGACAGTCGATCTGGCAGACCGTTCCGACCGGGGCATGCGGGCCGTCTGCCTCGACGAAGGTGGGCATGACGCGCGTCAGGCGGCCACGCGTGGCGATCAGCTCGGCGCTGCGGATGCGCTCGATCTGTTGGCGGGCGAAGTCGAGGTCAGCGAGCATCCGTGTTCTCCAACAGCAGGCGTCGCAGGGCCGTCAGTTGCTGATCGATGCCGGCATCAACCTCGCCGAGGCGCAGACGGATCGTGACCTGACCCGAAGGCAGTACCGGATCGGCGCGAACGCGTGCCGGATCCGCGCCGACGCGGACTAGCGCGTCGTGCAAGGCTGCGGAGTCAGCGAAGTCCTCGCCCGATACCCGCACTTCGACAGGAGCCAACGATGCCAGTAGATCAACCTGCCGAGCGACGATACGGGCGACTGCATCGTCGCGTCCGTGCGCTGGGCCGAGCACTCGATCAAGCGCAGCAAGCGCAATCATCGAAGACAGTTTCTCGAGCCCTTTCACTGCGCTGTCGTACGTGCGAAGTGCGGACGCGAGTGCTTCCGCCAGTGCTTCGCTGCGGGCCGTAAAGTCGGCCTCGGCCTGACGCAGGCCGTCGGTGAACCCTTCTGCGAGGCTCGATTCGCGCGTCACCTCGATCTCGCGCGCTGCTTCTTCCAACTGCCGCGCCTGCTCTGTCGCACGGGTCGACATGCGTGAAAGCTGATGCTGAAGCTCGGTGACCTGGTGCTCCAGCGCCTGCAGGGCAGGGTCAACAACCGGCGGATCGGTGGCGGCTGCGAGCGGCGGGCGCTGTGCGCGACCGACCACGCGGCGCCGCGGGGCGTCCTCAGGATCGACAGGCCGCTGCGGGGCATTCATCCGTTCACTTTCCGGAGCAGGCGACGGAGGAGCGGCTCAGGCCGAGGCAACTGGCCGACGGTGTCAGGCAGCGATGCGCTGACTTCATCGACCGCGTCCAGCAGCGCGACACGGAGTATGCGGGTCGGCACGGCCGCTCCTGCTGCGCTGTTTGTCGGCTGAGGCTGGGCGTAGCCGGTCGCCAGTGCCTTCTCGTCTGCGGGCAGGACCGCCATAACGCGCGAGAGCAGCCAGCGATCAGCAGGTGCCAATGCCAGCGCACCGAGGAGGCGCTGCCGGGTCTCCCACATGGCGCTGTGGGTCGAAAGCGCGGATGTCACTGCGGCGTCGAGGTGATCGCTGAACTGAGCGCGGGCCTTGTCCGCATCGCCAGCCTGCGCGGATTCAAGCACAGCCTGCAACTGCGCTCGTTCGGCTGCCGAAAGCCGATCGAGCAGCCAGTCGCGGTCAGCCGGTGCCATCGTCGCCAGGTCGGCGGCGGCGCGCCGCAGCGCTTGATCGAGCGGTTCAGGCATCCGCAGGTGCTCCGTTACGCGTGAGGACTTGCCGTAGCTGTTCGAGCTTGCGCTCCCGCTGTTCCGAGTTCATCAGCGGTGTTTCGTCCGACTGCCGGCGAAGCCACCAGTAGGGCAGGGCGATCGACAGCACGATGACGAGAAGAGCCAGCAGTCCCCAGGAGCCCATGCTTGCCGTATGCGGAGCATGGCCTGCCACCGCAATGCGCGCCGCGGGTGCAGGTGAGGGTGCACTATCGCTTCCCGCGCCACTGACGGGTCGCGGCGCAGTTGCCGCCCCAATCGGCTCCGGCGCAGCGAAGCGGTCGCGCGCGAACACGACGACGCTGTCGCCGCGTTCTGGCGACAGGCCGGCAGCGACGCCAACCAGTTGGCGCACCTGCTCGATGGTTCGCGCGTCCTGCGCGGATTGCAGCAGTACGCCAACTGCGATGCGCTTGACGGTCCCCGGCGCGGCGACGATCTGCTCCATGCGGCGAGGTCCGCTGTCGAGTGGCACGCGAGCCCGCTGTCCATCGGTGGGTGCCGACGGATCTGCAGAAGGAGGTGGCGTCGGGCCATCCGGCGACCCAGCGCGCGCAGGCATGGCGATGCGCCGGCCGACGACGGCAGATTCCTGGGTGATCTGAATCTGGTCGAAGTTGAGCGTTACGTCGACGCTTACGGCCGCGTTGCCAATACCGACAATCGGTTCAAGTTGCTGAGCCAGCTTGCGCGCGTAGTACTGCTCCAGTTCGATCTTCAGCTCAAGTTTGCGATCACTGACTGTTTCACCGCTGCGCGATCCGGAGAGCGACGCGCCTCGCGGATCGACGATCGTGACGTCATGAGGCTCCAACTCGGCGACGGCTGCTGCCACGAGGCGCTGGATGCCGCGGACCGTCTCGGGCGGCAACTCGACACCGGTCCGTGTCGACAGCGCAACCGAAGCCCGAGGCTTCGCGCCGGAGCGACGGAACAGGCCTGACTCGGGAATCGACAAATGCACGCGCGCACTGTCGATTTCAGCCAGGCTCATGATGGTTCGCGCCAGTTCACCCTGCAGTGCGCGCTGGTAGTTGACCTTCTGCGCAAACTCGGTCAAGCCGAGGTCAGCATTGTTGAAGAGCTCGAAGCCGACCGTTCCCTTCAGCGGTAGGTCGCGGCTCATGACCTTGAGCCGCGCGGTGTGGACATCCGCTTCAGGCACCAGCACGCTGGTTCCGCCACCGGCCAGTCGGTAGGGCATCTTTTGCCGTTCGAGCTCGGCGACGATGGTGGCGGCATCCTGTGGTCGCAGGTCGCTGAACAGCACCTGATAGTTCGGCCGAAGCAGCAGATAGCCACCGCCGATCAGCGCACTTATCAACAGAACCGCAGTGGCAACCAGCGCGATCTGCCGGGTGCCCGAGCCGGTGAGTGCGGACGACCAGGATAAGCCGGGCGTGGGATTGCTCATGTCAGACCTGCATCCTCATCAGTTCCTGATAACCCTCGATCAGGCGGTTTCGAACTTGCAGCGCGAGCTGAAAAGACAGCCGGGCCTCCTCGATGGCCAGCATTACCTGATGCGGCGGCTGACTGCCGTCGATCGCGGCCTGCACAATGGCCGCATCGGCCTTGGCAAGCGCGGCACCAACGCGGTCTACGCCTTCGGTGAGCGCCGCGGCGAAGGTCGTGCGCTGTGCGCCATCGCTCGTAGAGGTGAGGGTCGAAAGCTGCTGCGCCTGCAGGCGAGCCGAGTCAACAGCTCGTTCGACTGCCGCGACGGCTTGCGTTGCGCCCTGCTCGGTGCTGCTCATCCTCGGCCTCCAATGTCGAGCGCCTTCAACGCCATGCTGCGCGAAGCTCCGAACACAGCCACGTTGGCCTCGTAAACGCGCACGGCTTTCATCAGCGTGGTCATCTCCGACAGCTGATCGATGCCCGGAAAGTGGACGAAGCCGCGGCTGTCTGCTTGCGGATGCGATGGCTCATAGACCTGGCGCGGTGGTGCGCTGATGCGCTCGACCCCCAGTACCTGGACGCCGGCGCCGGGCGGCTGCAAGCTCGACTTCACCGCCGCAGCGGTGGCCGTCAACGGCGATGCTGCCGCGCCGCGTGGACCGGAAATCAGGCGCAGCGGAAACCAGGTCTCGCCGTCAGCACTGCGCGCCGAGCCAAGGTTTGCGATGTTCTGCGCAACCACCTGCAGCCGTTGGTACTCGACATCCATCCCACTGCGGCTGATTTCGAGAATGGGCAGGGTCATCGATTCCTCCCTTCGTTGATCGCGAGCGACAGGAGCTGCATGCGGCGGTCGAGTGCGCCGACCAGCGTGGCGTAGCGCAAGGCGTTCTCTGCCGAGTGAGTGATTTCAAGATCGATACGGACCGATTCGCCGGCGGCGACCTGTACCCCAATCGGGGCGCGGCGCAGTTCCGCCGGTGCGGCGCCAGCGCGTAACGCCTGCTGCAGGCTGCTCTCGAAGCTCACCCGAATCGGCGAGAAGCCCGACGAATTGGCATTGGCAACGTTGTGCGCCACCGCCATCTGGCGGGCGAACAGGCCGTCGAGCGCGCGGGCTGCGATCGCGGAAGTGCTATCGATTTCAGGCATGTCGAACGGTCTCCTTGCGTGGCTACTGGACCACCAGGTCGGCATAGAGGGCGCCGGCCGCCTTGACCGCCTGCAGGATGGCGATCTTGTCGCGCGTGCTCACGCGCAGCTTGCTCAGGCCCAGCATCAGGTCGGCCACTGTCGTGTTGGGGAATTTCGCGGTGACGCTCTGGCCGCCCTCGGCCACGTCGAGCTTGCTGTTGGCCACCAGCAGGCTGCGAACGCCGGGTCCGGTTTCCGCGACCAGCACCGGCTGCGAAGCGGTGAACTCGGTCTGCACCGTGACCCGTATGTCGCCGTGCGATATCGCCACCGCCGAGACCTGGACGTCGCCGCCGGCCACCACGGTGCCCGTGCGCTCGTTGATCACGACCCGCGCCATACGGTCCGGAGTGATCCGCAGGGCCTCGATCGAGGCGAGCAGGCCGTTCAGGTCGGACCGGTGTACCTCCGGCACGGCAATCCGGACGCTGGCGGCATCGCGCGCAACCGCATGACCGGCGCCGAGCGTGGCGTTGATCCGGTCCGCAACGCGCTGCGCCGTGGTGACGTCGGCGTCCTTCAGTACGAAGACGAGGCCGCCGTCCGCGGCAAGCAGGTTCGCGCTTACTGGCGACTCCACGGTCGCCCCGCCGCTGATCAGTCCGGCAGTGGGCAGGTTTTTCTGCGCGAGGTTGCCGTTGAAGTCGTAGCGGTAGCCGCCAACCGAGATCGGGCCTTGGGCCAGCGCATACATCTGCCGGTTGGGACCGCGCAGTGGTGTCATCAGCAGCACGCCGCCCGCAAGGCTGCGTGCATCGCCGATCGAGGTCACGCTGATGTCGATCCTGTCGCCGACGGACGAGGAGGGCGGCAGCATTGCGGTGACCATCACCGCCGCGACGTTCCTGCTCTGCAAATCGCTTTCCGGCACGATCAGATCGAACTGGGACAGCACGTTGGCCAGGGTCTGGCGCGTGATGCGGCTGCGAGGCGAGTCGCCCGAGCCGGCCAGCCCGCTGACCAGGCCATAGCCGACCAGCATGTTGTCGCGCCAGCCCTGAAAGCGGCCAAGGTCCTTGAGCCGAACTTCGCTGGCCTCTGCCGGGACCACCAGCAGACCGCTCATTGCCGCCAGAAGGAGTGCAAGCAGGCGACGCATCATCACCAGAGCCCCAGCCAGTTGAAAATTCGCGGAATCAGGCCCGGACGAGCCCGTTCGCTCAAATAGCCGTCGCCAACGTACTCGATCCGGGCTTCCGCCAGCCGAC
>CAZTUT010000077.1:0-14053 GCA_964616395.1 uncultured Burkholderiaceae bacterium | reverse complement strand
CGCGCCGTGCTCGGCCAGCCAGCGGCGCAGCGCGTCGAGCTGCATCGGCGGTGCGCTCAGGCGCGCAGCCAGCGTGCGCGCGCCGTGTGTGCGGCGCGTGCCGCTCGTGCGTCCACGGTCAGCGTGTGGCGGGCCGGCGCCTGCCGCGCCAGCTTGACGTCGAAGCGCATCAGCTCGTCGCGCCGGAACACGTGCAGGCTCACGACGTCGCCCGGTTGGTAGCGCGCCAGCAGGCTGTCCAGATTGGCGGCGCTTGCGCGCAGGCCGTCGAGCGCGACCAGCGTGTCGCCGCCCGAGATACCGGCCGCCTGCGCGGGCGTCTGGTCGAACACGTGCGTGATGGCGCCGTCGCGCACCTGGATGCCGAGCAGCGCGAAATGCGGTTTGTCGAGCGCGGATCGCGTCTCGCAGCGGATGCCGAAGGGCGCCAGCAACTGCGCGAAGTCGGGGTCGCGCGTGCCCTCGGTCCACTCGCGCAGGCTGCGCGCGAGGCTCAGCCCGGTGACTGCCTCGGCCGCCTGCAGGATGCCGTCTTCGCTCACGCCGGCGTAGTCGGCGCCCGCTTCGATCCACTGTCGCCACAGCGCGCGCATCACGTCGTCGAGCGACTTGCGGTGGCCGGTGGCAGCGCGGATCGTGAGGTCAAGCGCGAGTGCGACCAGCGCGCCCTTCTGGTAGTAGCTGACCACGCTGTTGGGCGCGTTCTCGTCCTGCCGGTAGTACTTGATCCAGGCGTCGAACGAGCTGTCGGCCACGCTCTGCTTGAGCCGGCCGCTGCGCTGCGTGACGGTGGTCAGCGTCGTGGACAGCACGTCGAGGTACTGCGCCTCGGTCAGCAGCCCGCAGCGGGCGAGCATCAGATCGTCGTAGTAGCTGGTGAAGCCCTCGAACGCCCACAGCAGCCGCGTGTGGTTCTCGCGCGTGAGGTCGTAGGGCACGAAGGCGGCCGGCTTGATGCGCTTGACGTTCCAGCTGTGGAAGTACTCGTGGCTGGCCAGCCCGAGGAAGGTGCGGTAGCCGACTGTGCTGTCCTTCATGCCCACGAAGGGCAGATCGTCGCGCTTGCAGATCAGCGCGGTGGAGTTGCGGTGTTCGAGGCCGCCGTAGCCGTCGCCCACCGCCATCGTCATGAACGTGTAGCGGTCGAACGGCGCCACGTTACGTGGCTGCGAGGTGCGCTTGCCCTTCAGATCGAACAGGCGGATCTGCGCCTCGCAGACGCGGGCCAGGTCAGCGGTCAGGCGCGCCATGTCGAGGTTGGGCACCTGGCCGGTGATCACGATCTCGTGCGGCACGCCCAGCACGGCAAACTTGCCGGTGACAAAGTGACCCATCTCGACCGGGCAATCGATCAGCTCGTCGTAGTCGGCCGCGGTGTAGGTGCCAAAGCGGCCGCGCCGCGTGCCGCGCGCCGGCGCCAGCCCGGTGGCGACTTTCCAGCCGGCGTACTGCGCGCCCTCGGGCGGCAGGATGTCGACCGTGCAGCGCTCGCCCTCGAAGCCGATCGGCAGCAGGAACACGCTGCTGCCGTTGAAGAACCCGTGGGTCGGGTCCAGATGCGCGGCGCGCACCGACAGGTCCCACGCGTAGACCTCGTAGGCCAGCGTCAGCGCGCCGTCGGTCGGCGCAGCGCGCCACGTGTGCTTGTCGAGCTTCTCCACGCTAACGGCGCGCTCGCCGCCCAGCGCGCTCAGCCGCACGATGTGGCGCGCGAACTCGCGGATCATGTAGCTGCCGGGAATCCACGCCGGCAGCATGAAGAGCTGCCCCTGCGGGTCGGGGCGATCGACCGTGACGGTGACATGAAACAGGTGCGCGCCGGGGTGCGCCGGGCGGATTGCATAGTGAATGGGCATCGGGTGTTCCGTGTCGGAAGCTGCGCGTCGACAAGAGCGCCAGTGTAGGCGGCGCGCGATGGGTCTGGCCGCGGATCAGCGGCGCGGCGGCGTGTTGCGGTGGCTTGCGGGGGCCGCTGCTGCTGCGGCAGCCGCAAAGTCTTCCGGCGTATCCAGGTCGAGCAGGCAGCCGGTGTCATCGACATCGATCAGGTGCTGCGGATGGCGTAGCAGCACGCTGCGTGCACCTTCGTCACCGGTCAGCGCCAACAACTCGGCACGCAACCCTGCAGCAAAGCCCACCGGATGGCCGCGCTTTCCCGCGTGTCGCGGCGCGGCGGTCGGCGCGCCGGCGAGCAGCGCATCTCGCACGGCGGCCACGGTCGCCGGCGCGATAGCCGGCATGTCGGCAAGGGCCACCAGCCAGCCTCCCGCCTCGGATGCGGCCGCCACGCCGGCCGCGATCGAGGTGCCGATGCCTTCATTGGCGCGGGGGTTGACCACCAGTTCGCAGCCGGCATCGCGCAGCAGCGCATGCAACGACTGCTGCGCCGGTGAATCGGCGGGCCGCACCACGGCGATGACGCGCGCTAGCTGCACGCGGAGCGTGCGAGCCGCTGCAAGCGCGACTGCGAGACCGGACGCTTCACCTGCGCTTGCAGGTGCCGGGGCGAGCAGCTTGGATGCTGCGCCGGTGGCGTCGAATCGCGAGCCGCGGCCGGCGGCCAGCAGCAGGCCGATGATCGGCGTTGCGACCGCGCTGTCGCCCGGCGGGACGCTCAAGCCGCCTTCTTCATCCGCGCGATGATCCATGCGACCACGCCCGCCGCCATCACGTACAGCGCTGCCTGTACCGCCTGGTTCTGGAACGTGAACAGCAGGCTGCGGTACAGCAGGAAGCCGCAGGTGCAGACGAACACCAGCGGCACGAACGGATAGCCAGGCACCTTGAACGGACGGGCCACGTGGGGCGCCTTGAAGCGCAGCACGAACAGCGCCAGACCGGTCAGCAGGAAGAAGAACCAGAACACCGGCGCGGTGAAATCGACCATGAACTTCACGCCGCTCTTGTTGGCGGCAGCCAGCAGTACCAGCGCCAGGCTGATGACGCCGGTGACGACATAAGCGGCCACCGGTGCGTCGCGCCGGCCGTTCCATCGGCTCATGAAGCCGAACAGCGGCCAGTCATTGCCCAGCGAGTAGTTGGTGCGCGCCGCGACGATCATGGTGGCGTTGATCGAAGTCAGCGCGGCCAGCGCGACGATGGCGCCGATCGCCTTCTCGCCAAAGGTGCCGAACGCGTTCTTTGCCACATCGGCGGCGACCGCCTTGCTGCTCTTCAGGCCGTCGAAGCCCAGACCCAGATAGAGCGCGGTGACGAACAGCAGGTAGATCGCGGTCACGGCCAGCAGCGCCAGCACCAGCACCTTGACGATGGATTTGCTGCCGCCCTTGACCTCGGCCGAGATGTAGGCGGCCTCGTTCCAACCGCCGAACGTAAACAGCACGAACAGCAGCGCCGTGCCGAACAGCGCCGGCACGCCCGGCGCGGGTGCAGGCGGCGGCGGTGGGCTGGCGGCCGGCGCCATCAGGCCGGCGCCCACCACCATCAGCATGCCCAGTACCAGCAGCACCGACAGCAGGTTCTGGGTGCGTGCCGACTCCTTGAGGCCGGCAATGTTCACCGCGGTGAGCGCCACCACGATCAGCACCGCGTAAATCGTCGACGAGTGCGATCCCAACGACAGCACGCGGCTCATGTAATCGCCGAACACGAATGCCAGCAGCGCGATCGAGCCGGTGGTGATCACCAGCACGCGCGCCCAGGCGAAGAAGAAGCTCAGATCCTTGCCGTAGGCGCGGGTCAGGAAGTGGTAATCGCCGCCGGCATTGGGAAAGGCGGTAGCGAGTTCCGCGTAACAGAGCGCACCCACCAGCGCCAGCACCGCGCCGAGCACCCAGGCGCCGTACATCCACTCGAGCGAGCCGGTCATGCCGGCGACCATCGGCGGGAACGTGAAGATGCCGCCGCCGATGATGATGCCGACGATGATCATGACGCCGTCGAACACCGACAGCACCGGCTTGGGTGCGTCGGCGGGCGCGGCGGTGGAAGGCGCGGGAGTTGTCATGGCGGCTCGCTTAAAAAGAAGCCCCGCGCGAGCGGGGCCTGCATCAGAGAAAAGCCAGCGGCGCAGCGCGCAGCGGGACGCTTACTTGCCGTAGAAGCGGCCGCATTGCGGCTGCATGTCGGCCCACGGCGCAGCGGATGCCGGGCCTTGTCGGCTCCCCGTGAAGGTGGACTCCGGACCATTGGGTGCACGCAGGCCGCCCGTGATCTGGCCGCCCCTGACGGTGCCGGTGAACGTGCGTGTATTGCCGTTGGGGTCGTTGAACGCGAACCGGATCTCCGAGCCGCGCAGCGTGGCGCCGACCAGGGGCTGCTTGCCGCTGGCCAGCGTCACCTCGCCGCCGATCTCCTGGAAGCTCTGGTTCAGCGTGATGCCGAACTGGGTGTTGCCGCTATCGCGGAAGGTCCAGGTGCCCGCGACCCGTGCGGGCACGATCCACAGGTAGGCGGTGCGGTATTCGATCTCCGCGGTTTCGTCGGGCTTCCAGTCGGCCATCGTGAACTGGTGCGACGTGACACGCGTGCCGGGCGTCATGCCGAGAATGCGATGGCGCACGCACAGGTTCAGCTCGGGCAGCAGGTACATCGTGACGACGTCGGCCTTGCTGAAGTCTTCCTTGAAGATGTCGCCCTGAATCACCTTGGTGCGGTTGGCAGCGCCTTCGACCTCGACCATGCAGTTGGCGAGCTTGACCATGTCGGGGTTGTATTCGATGCCGATCGAGCGCGCGTTGAACGGCGCCTTGGCCGCGGCGATCGCGATCTTGCCGTCGCCGGCGCCGAGGTCGATCACGTAGTCCTTGTCGGTGACCTTGGCCATGGTGAGCATGCGGCGCACCAGTTCGTCGGGGGTGGGCACCCACACCACGTCCTTGCCGGACTGGCCCACCGACGGCTTGTAGGACTTTTCGCACTCGGCGCGGGTCTTGGGCTGGGCCTGCGCGGTGGCTGTCGACAGGGCAAACAGCAGCGTTGCAGCCAGCGAAGCGGCTTGCAGGGTTCGGAACGTCATTTGGTGCTCCTTGCGGATCAGACTCGTTCTGTGGAGGTGGCCGATCACGGTGGCAGTCACCGCGATCACAACTTTCGTCAACGTGCGCCGCGCTGGCGCGCCGGCGGTCGCCCGAGCGGGGCGGTCCCCGCATTCTGCCGCATCGGTCGCCCTGCGTCGGCTGGCTGGCGCGCTGAGGCGGGCCGCCGCTGTGGGCTGCGCGCCACAGCGCTACCTATCGGTGTTCCCGCCGTCTGGCTTCAGGTCAGCTCGAAAGGCAGCTTGCGCAGCCGTTTGCCGGTGAGCGCAGCCACCGCATTGGCCACGGCCGGCGCGATCGGCGGCGTACCGGGTTCGCCAACGCCGCTCGGCTTGTCGCTGCTGGGCACGATGTGGACCGACACCTCAGGCATCTCGGTGATCCGCAGCAGGGGGAAGTCGGTGAAGTTGCTCTGCACGACGCGGCCGTCGACCAGCGTGATCTTCTCGTGCAGCGCGGCGCTCAGACCGTAGACCATCGCGCCCTGCACCTGCGCCTCGATGGTCAGCGGGTTGACGGTACTGCCGCAGTCGATCACCGAGGTGACCTTGTGGACCCTGATCTGGTTGCCGGTGACCGAGACTTCGGCCACGTGCGCGCAGACCGATCCGAAGCTGGCATGCACGGCCACGCCGCGCGCGCGGCCCTTGGGCAGCGGCGCCTTGCCCCACCCGGAGCGGTCGCGCGCCATCGTGAGCACCGCGCGATGCCGTGTCTGCGCCGGATCGAGCAGCGCCAGCCGGTACGCAATCGGGTCCTGACGCGCGGCGGCGGCCAGTTCATCGACCAGCGTCTCCATCACGAACGCGGTGTGGGTGTGGCCGACCGAGCGCCACCACAGCACCGGCACGTTGACCTCGGGGTGATGGACCGACACGTTCATGTTGGGCAGCCGGTACGGCGTATCGGTCACGCCCTCGGTGATCGTGTGATCGACGCCGTTCTTGATCAGGAACTTCTCGAAGGCCGTGCCCTTGACGATCGACTGGCCGACGATCGTGTGTCGCCACGCCAGCGGCTGGCCGCCGGCATCGAGTCCGACCTCGACCTGGTGCAGGTTCTGCGGACGGTAGTAGCCGCCCCGCATGTCGTCCTCGCGGGTCCAGATCACCTTGACCGGCGCATCGATGCCGGCGGCCTTCATCGCCTTGGCGACCTGCACTGCCTCGACCACGTAGTCTGACGCCGGGTTGGCGCGCCGGCCGAAGCCACCGCCAGCCAGCGTGGTGACGAGGTTGACCTGCTCGGGCTTCAGCCCCGCGGCCTGCGCCGCCAGCAACTGATCGACGGTCTGGAACTGCGATCCGCACCAGACGGTCAGCGCGTCGGCCTTCAGCTCGATGGTGGCGCTCAGCGGCTCCATCGCCGCATGCGCGAGGTACGGAAACTCGAACTCGGCGCTGATCGTGCGTGGCGCCGACTTGATCGCGTCGGGATTGCCGTCGGCGCGTGCGCTGGCGCCGGGCTGACCGGCAAGCTGTCGAAAGCTGGCGCGCTGCGCGTCGGTGCTGACGCCAGCGGGCAGCGACCACTTGATGTCGAGCGCATCACGGCCGGTCTTGGCGGGCCAGAAGCCCGACGCGATGACCGCCACGCCGCTGCCGCCGCGATCGGTCGGCACCTGCACGACTGCCTGCACGCCCTTGATCGCGCGGGCGCGCGCTGGATCGAAGCTCTCGACCTTGCCGCCGAACACGGGTGCGCGGGCCACCAGCGCCACCCGGCAGCCCGGCGGCATCTGGTCGATGCCGAAGCGGGCGCTGCCGTTGACCTTCTCGCGCGAGTCGATGCGGCGGGTCGGCTTGCCGATCAGCTTGAAGTCCGCAGTGCTGGCCTTCAGGCCGGCGCGCGCCGGCACCGGCAGCTTCATCGCCTCGTCGGCCAGCGCGCCATACGGGGCACGGCGCTTCTGGCCGCCGATCTCGATCACCACGCCATCGCGGGTATCGAGCTTGTCGAGCGGCGCATTCCAGCGCGCAGCAGCGGCCTGCACCAGCATCAGCCGCGCGGTGGCACCGATCAGCCGGAACTGGTTGTAGCTGGAAGCGATCGAGTCGGAGCCGCCGGTCATCTGGATGCCGAAGCTCGGATGCGCGTACACCTGCGCGGCCGGCGCGTGCTCGGCCCGCACCTTGTTCCAGTCGCAGTCGAGTTCCTCGGCGATCAGCATCGCCATCGAGGTAAACACCCCCTGGCCGAACTCGAGCTTGTTGATCAGCACGGTCACGCTGCTGTCGGCGCCGATGCGGATGAAGGCGCTCGGCGGATAGACGAACTTCGTCGCTGGCTGCTGGGCGACGGCGGGGCCCGCCAGCGGGATGCCCAGCATCAGTCCGCCGCCTGCGACGCCGGTGGCCTGCAGGAATGCGCGGCGCGACACGCGTGTCGGCCGGGCGGTCGGGGCGACGCCGCCGCCGAGGGTGGCGAGCAGCTCGGGCGCGTGGGCCTGGATCAGCTTGTGCATGGCGGCCTCCTCAGCCCAGGCTCTTGGCGGCATCCTTGATCGCCGCACGGACTCGCTGGTAGGTGCCGCAGCGGCACAGGATGCCGGCCATCGCCGCATCGATGTCGGCGTCGGTCGGCTTGCGGTTGGCTTTCAGCAGCGCGGTGGCCGCCATCACCTGGCCGCTCTGGCAGTAGCCGCACTGAACGACGTCGTTGCGGACCCAGGCGTCCTGTACGGCGCGGCCAACGCGATCATTCTCGATCGCCTCGACCGTCGTGACCTGCGCGCCGGCCAGCGCCGCGATCGGCGTGGTGCAGGCGCGCACCGGCTGGCCATTGACATGCACGGTGCAGGCGCCGCAGGCGGCCACGCCGCAGCTGTACTTGGTGCCAGTCAGGCCGAGGTGGTCGCGCAGCGCCCACAGCAACGGGGTGCTGGGATCGGCATCGACGTTGACGCCGCGGCCGTTGACGACGAGTTGGGTCATTCGAGTCTCCCGAAGTTCAAAGAGCGTGCCGCCGCTTGGCGCACGCGTGGATCTAGGCGTTGACGTCGACCACCACCCGGCCGCGCACCTGACCGGCCAGAATGTCACGCGCCACGTCAAACGCACCCGCCAGTGGCACGGTGCGCGTCATCGCGTCGAGCTTGGCCGGATCGAGTTCGTGCGCCAGCCGTGTCCAGGCCTGCTGGCGCAGCGGCAGCGGACACATGACGGAGTCGATACCCACCAGCTTGCAGCCGCGCAGGATGAACGGCGCGACGCTGGCAGGAAGATCCATGCCCTGTGCCAGGCCGCAGGCGGCGGCGGTACCGCCGTAGCGAAGCTGGGCGCAGGCGTTGGCCAGCGTGTGCGAGCCGACCGAGTCGATGACCCCGGCCCAGCGCTCCTTCTGCAGCGGCTTGCCCGGTTGCGAAAGCGTGGCACGGTCGATGACCTCGCTGGCGCCCAGCGACTTCAGGTACTCGGCCTCGGTCAGCTTGCCAGTGGAGGCGGCGACCCGGAATCCGAGCGACGCCAGCAGCGCCACCGCGACCGAGCCAACACCGCCGGAGGCGCCGGTCACGAGCACCTCGCCGCCGGCGGGTGTCACACCCTGCGCCTGCAGCGCCATCACCGCCAGCATGGCGGTGTAGCCGGCGGTGCCGATCGCCATTGCCTGCCGCGTGCTGAGCGACGGCGGCAGCGCCACCAGCCATTGGCTCTTGTAGCGCGCGCGCTGTGCCAGCCCGCCCCAATGGGTCTCGCCGGTGCCCCAGCCGTTGAGCACGACCTTGTCGCCCGGCTTCCACGCTGCGCTGCGGCTGTCGATCACGGTGCCGGCGGCATCGATGCCAGCCACCATCGGCCAGGTTCGCACCACGGGGCTGCGATTGGTGAGCGCCAGCCCGTCCTTGTAGTTGATTGTCGAGAAGTCGACCGCGACCGTGACGTCGTCATCGGGCGTGGCAGCCGCCAGCGCGGCGTCATCGATCGCGCGCACCTCGGCGGCGAAGCGGTCGCCGTCCTTCGACAGATAGATGGCATTGAACATCGATTTCTCCGGAACGGGCGCCTCTTTCAAAGCGCGGAGATGAGGAAGGCCGACAGCGCAATCGTGACCAGGATCGTCAACCGCGTGCGCAGCGGCAGATACCAGTTTGGAGGGGTGCCGTACATTGCAAGCAGCCGGCTGTCCATCATGCGGCAGATCGCAAAGTCCATGATCAGAAAGACCGCGACAAGAAACATCGGCACGCCGGCCAGCGCCATCAGCAGCGCCAGCCAGCCGAGCAGCGACGGAATGACGCCCCAGCGCAGCGCGAGCTTGCTGCCGGTCCGATCCAGTCCGGGCGTCGACAAAACAAACCCCCAGTGGACGGCGCCGAGGAACGCGAGGATCACGGCCGCGTAGGCAACGAGCGCCAGGTCGACCAGGCGATCCGCGCGCGCGCCCAGCGGCAGCCAACTGGCGAAGGCCAGCGCGTAAAACGGCAGCAGGCCAAAGTTGCCGAGCAGCGTCGCTGCGCGTTGTTCGATCAGTTGGGCCATGCGGAGAGTCCAGATCAGGTCCGGCACCAGGCTGCCGGATGAGCGATGAGGTCAGTTTAGCGACGTCGGGCGTTCCCACCGCTCAACAGGGCGCTGGCCACGCTGCGGTGGCACAATGGTCCCGATGCCGGGCTACGCAGGTCCGGAGGCAGGCGGTGACGGCGGATGCGCCGGCGCTGCCGATCGCAGATGACTTCAATCGTCATTCCTATCCGCCAGTCGGCCGTCGAACAGTCGATCAAGCGGGGTGCTTTTGACCAGTTGCCGCTGGCGGCGCTGTGCGTCGGCGCGGCAGGGCAGGTGCTTGCGGCAAACGAAGCCGCGGGCCGGCTGCTGCGTTTCGACGCCGCGTCTGCCCGCGGTCGGCCGCTTTCCGACTGCCTCGCCTACCCCGCGCCCGCGTCGGCCTCGCGACGCTGGTCGCGCCTGTGGCGGCGCCTGCTGCGCGACGAGACCGTTTCGGTTCAGGTCCGATTGCCCTTGCCGGGAGGAAGCGACATGGTGGCGCAGCTCGACGCCACCTTGCTCAAGTTCGAGGACGAGCCGGCGGCGGTGATCACGCTGCAGGACGCCGCGGCGCGCCGCGACGCACTGATCGAGGCGAGGCGCCGCCATGCCGATTCGCTGGCGCTGCTCGAGTCGATCGCTGGCGCCACGCTGGTTCTCGCGGCGGATCGCGGCGTGCTGGCTGCGCACGGACTGGCGGCCTCGCTTCCCGAACTGGACCGTCACGCGCTGCTGGGAACGCCATTCGAGCTCTGGCTCGACGACGCCTCGGCGATCGACTTCGTCGCCGCATTCGAGCGGGCCGCCGCCACGCCGCAACGCCTGCTGTGCCGGCTGCGCAGTTTGCGCGCGGGCGAGAGCCGGTTGATGCAAGCGTCGATCTCCTTCCGGAGCGAGTCCGGTGGACGCAGCCGCTACATCCTTCACCTGCGCCCTCACGAGCAGCTCGATCCGCTGGCCATGCCGGATTCCGGTGACGACGTCGAGCGCCAGTTGCGTCGTATCGCTGGCGACGAGGCCGAGATCCTGATGCTGGCAGACAGTCTGGGCGTCGTGCGTTATCAGTCTCAGGCGATCGGCACCGCCCTCGGGATCGCGGCCGATGCGACGATCGGCCGTCCGCTGGCGTCGCTTGCCAACCCGGCCGGTGCGCAGACCCTGTCGCGCGCGGTCGGCGAGAGTCTGGGCCGATACAGCGCTGGACAGCCTGTCAGCGTCGCGGTCGGACTTCTGGATGCCGACGGCCAGCCGCAGCGCTGGCAGCTGTCGATTCGCAATCTGTTGCGTGATCCGGCGGTGGGCGGCCTGCTGGTCAGCGGAACGCGTGTGCCTGTCGAGCGCGAGCAGGTTGTGGTTGCCTTCGAAGGGGATCTGCCCGCGGTCCAGCAGCGCAGGCGCCTGGAACTGCGGGAGTGCCTGCTCGCGCTGGCCATGCAGATGCGCGGCGACTTTGCGCAGGCTGCTGCCCGCGTGCTTCGGTCTGTGTCCCAGGCGCTCGACAGCACCAGCACCAGTTTCTGGCGCAGTGCGAGCGACGGTTCGGCGTTTCGTTGCGAAGTCCACTATGACCACGGCAGCGACAGTTTCGACCGCGACTGGGTCGGCGAGCAACTCCAGCTCGCGCAGGAGCCCGGCTACTTCGATCGCATCGACCAGCGCCAGCCAATCGTCGCCGCCAACACGCGCGCGCCGATGCTCGCGGCACGCTTCGCGCGCGAACCACGCTGGATTCCGGTGCGAGCGCTGATCGATGCGCCGGTTGTTCTGGACGGAGAGGTCCGCGGCGTGCTGTCGGTCCATGAAAGCACGGAGCGACGCTGGACCGAGGATGAAGCCGGATTCGTGGCGACGGCGGCCTCGATGCTTGCGTTGTCGATGGAGTCGGCGCAACGGCAGGCCGCGCAGGGCCGACTCGAGCAACTCGCGTGGTACGACCCGCTGACCGGCCTTCCTAATCGCAACATGCTGCGCGAGTCGATGCGCGACCTGGCGATCAAGGCCGCCAACCGCCGCCGCCGCTTTGCGGTCATGCTGATCGATCTTGACCGCTTCAAGGACGTCAACGACACCCTGGGTCATGTGGTCGGTGATGCGCTGATCAAGTCGGTCGCGCAGACGCTGCGCGAGACCATCGGCAGCGCTGGAATCGTCGCCCGTCTTGGCGGCGATGAGTTCGTGGTGCTCGTCAGCGAATTCGTGCATCGAGAGGAGGTCGCGCTGCTGGCAGCACGCCTGACACAGGCGCTCCAGCGGGCTGATTTTGTGCCGGACGTCGATACGCAGATGTCGGCTTCGATCGGCATCGCACTGTTCCCGGACAACGGTCGCGATATCGGAACACTGCTCAAGAACGCCGACGCTGCGATGTACCAGGCCAAGCGCGATGGCCGCAGCCAGTTCAGCTTTTTCAACGCCGTCCGGCAGGAGCGCGTGACCCGGGAAGTGCAGATCGGCATCGACCTGCTCAAGGCCGTGCAGTCCGACAGCCGGCAGTTCTTCATCACTTACCAGCCGCAGGTCGAGCTCGACAGTGGTCAGGTCGTCGGCCTGGAGGCGCTGATTCGCTGGCAGCACCCGACCTACGGCCTGCTGATGCCCGATCGCTTCATCGGCGTGGCCGAACTCAGCGGCTTGTCGGAGCGACTCACGCGCTGGGTGATCAACGAGGTCTGCGCGCAGATCGCTGCATGGAAGCGCCAATCGCCCTCATTTGCCGTGCCGGTTGCCGTCAACGTCGCCGGCAGGGAGATGGGCAGCGTGTCGCTGCCCGCACTGGTTCGGGCGTCGATCGAGCGGCACGGGCTCGCGCCGGCAGACCTGACGCTCGAGATCACCGAGCGAACGCTGGTTCGCGAGGGCGAAGTCAATAACGACGTTCTGGGCGAACTGGAGTCGCTCGGGGTGGGGCTCGTACTCGACGATTTCGGCACAGGCTACTCGATGCTCGGCTATCTGAAGCGCATGCCGATCCAGGCGCTCAAGATCGATCAGTCGTTCGTCGAAGGCTTGCCCGGCGATGCTGACAGCTGCGCGATCGTCGGCGCGATGGTGGCCGTTGCCAGCCACTTTCGGCTGAAGGTCGTTGCCGAAGGCATCGAGACTGCCGAGCAGGCCGAGTATCTGCGTTCGATCGGTTGCCGGTTCGGCCAGGGATTCCATTACGCACGCCCGCTGTCGGCCGGTGCGGCGCTCCAATTCATGTCTTCCTCAGGACGGTAGATGCAGCGGCGTGTCTTGCCGAGACGTCAGCGCGCGCCTGCGCCGTCCGGTCGGGCGACCACTTTTCACAGGAGATCACCATGACCTACCAGAACATTCTCGTCGAGAGCCGCGGCCGCGTGGGCCTGATCACGCTGAATCGCCCCAAGGCGCTCAATGCGCTCAATGATGAGCTGATGACCGAACTCGGCGCCGCCCTGCTTGACTTCGACGGCGACGAGTCGATCGGCGCAATTGTCCTGACAGGGTCCGAGAAGGCGTTCGCGGCCGGCGCTGACATTGGCGCGATGAAGGACTGGTCCTACATGGACGTCTTCAAGAGCGAGTACATCACGCGCAACTGGGAGACGCTCAAGCGCGTCCGCAAACCGGTGTTCGCCGCGGTGGCCGGGTATGCGCTCGGCGGCGGCTGCGAACTGGCGATGATGTGCGACGTGATCATCGCTGCCGATAGTGCCCGATTCGGCCAGCCCGAGATCAAGCTCGGCATCATCCCCGGTGCAGGGGGCACGCAGCGGCTTCCGCGCGCCGTGGGCAAGGCCAAGGCGATGGACCTCGCGCTCACCGGTCGCCTGATGGATGCACACGAAGCGGAGCGTGCCGGTCTCGTGTCGCGCGTCGTTGCCGCTGACAAGCTGCTCGATGAGGCCATGGCTGCGGCCACGGTGGTTGCCGGTTTTTCCTTGCCGGCGGTGATGATGGTCAAGGAGGCCGTGAACCGCGCCTATGAGGTGCCGCTTGGCGAGGGACTGCTGTTCGAGCGGCGTCTGTTCCACTCGCTGTTCGCGACCGAAGATCAGAAGGAAGGCATGGCCGCATTCGTCGCCAAGCGCGCGCCGAACTTCACTCACCGGTGACCGGGGCGCGATCTATTCACCGAGGCCTGCGTCGCGCTAACGGGTGCAGGCGCTGTTGCCGCTGCGCGCGCCGAACATGTCCGGGCCAAATTTCGCTCGATTTCAGGGTTGTTTCAGATCAATGACTTACGCGCGTCTTCCCAGCGGGCCACCGGGGCGATTTGACAGGGCAGTCTGAGCTCCCCATAATCCCGCTTCTTCGCTGCTGACGCGTGAATTCAACGAGTCCCGCTACGCAGCCTGCTCTTTAAAAATGAAACAGCCGATAAGTGTGGGCGCTTGATGAAACGGCGCAACCGCGGCAGGGGTTCTCACGAGCCAATGTCTGCGGGATGCTCAAACCATCAAACGCCTCACTAAAAGTAATGACAAGTCTTCGGACTTGATCAATTCCGCAAGTGAGAGCGATCGCGGTCCGCCTTCGGGTGGATCGTTAACAGTGATTGAACTGAAGAGTTTGATCCTGGCTCAGATTGAACGCTGGCGGCATGCCTTA
>CAZTUT010000076.1:0-14154 GCA_964616395.1 uncultured Burkholderiaceae bacterium | reverse complement strand
TCACCGCATCACCCGGCTTGACCAGCAGCTCGATCACCTCGACTTCCTTGAAGTCGCCAATGTCCGGCACCTTCACTTCAACCATTTGTCCCATGCTGTGCACCCATCTTCAGGGGTTTGTTCTGGCCGCGCCGCCGGCCTCGGCCGGCGGCGCGGATGCGAGCTGACTGACGTGACGTTCAGACCGTGGCCGGATTGGGCTTGGCCGGATCGATGCCGTAGCGTGTAATGGCCTCGGCCACCTTGGCCATCGGCAGCACGCCCTCCTCGGCCAGCGACTTCAGCGCCGCGATCACCACATAGCGGCGGTCGACCTCGAAGAACTCGCGCAGCTTCTCGCGCGTGTCGGAGCGACCAAAGCCGTCGGTGCCCAGCACCGTGTAGCTGCGGCCCCGTGGCATGTACGGCCGGATCTGGTCGGCGAACAGGCGCATGTAGTCGGTCGAAGCCACCACCGGACCGGCGGTGCGCTCGAGGCACTGCTGCACGTAGCTGACGCGCGGCGTGGCGGTCGGATTGAGCAGGTTGTGGCGCTCGACATCGATGCCATCGCGCCGCAGTTCGGTAAAGCTGGTGACGCTCCAGACATCGCCTGCCACGCCCCAGTCCTTCTCCAGCATCTCGGCCGCAGCGATCACCTCGCGCAGGATGGTGCCGCTTCCCAGCAGTTGCACGCGGGCGATCGAGCGGCCCATGCCGCTGCCGGCCGGACCCTCGCGCAGCAGGTACATGCCCTTGAGAATGCCCGCCTCCTGGCCCTTGCCGAGCCCGGGCTGCGGGTAGTTCTCGTTCATCAGCGTGATGTAGTACCAGACGTTCTCCTGCTCGCCGACCATGCGGCGCAGGCCGTCCTGGATGATCACCGCCACCTCGTGCGCGAACGTAGGGTCGTAGCTGATGCAGTTGGGGATGGTCGAACTCATCAGGTGAGAGTGGCCATCCTGGTGCTGCAGGCCTTCGCCGTTGAGCGTAGTGCGACCACTGGTGGCACCCAGCAGGAAGCCGCGCGCCTGCATGTCACCGGCGGCCCAGGCCAGATCGCCGATGCGCTGGAACCCGAACATCGAATAGAAGATGTAAAACGGGATCGTGATCCGGTTGTTGGTCGAGTACGAGGTCGCAGCAGCGATCCATGAACTCATCGCGCCAGCTTCGTTGATGCCCTCTTCAAGGATCTGGCCCGCCTTGTCCTCGCGGTAGTACATCACCTGGTCCTTGTCGACCGGCTCGTACAGCTGACCCTGCTGACTGAAAATGCCCAGTTGGCGGAACATGCCTTCCATGCCGAAGGTGCGCGCCTCGTCGGGAACGATCGGCACCACGCGCGGACCGACCGACTTGTCGCGCACCAGTTGCGTGAGCACCCGCACGAAGGCCTGCGTGGTGCTGATCTCGCGCCCCTCGGCGGTGGGCTCCAGCACCGGCTTGAAGGCGTCGAGCGCTGGCGGCACCAGCTTCTCGTCCGCGGTGCGGCGCCGCTGCGGCAGGTAGCCGCCGAGCGTGCGGCGACGCTCCTGCAGGTACTTCATCTCGGGCGAGTTATCCGCCGGGCGGAAGAACGGCACCTCGGGCAGCTTGCTGTCGGGGATTGGGATCGCGAAGCGGTCGCGGAACTCGCGGATTGCCTCGTCATCCAGCTTCTTCAGCTGGTGCGTGGGGTTCTTGCCCTCGCCGATCTTGCCCATGCCGTAGCCCTTGACCGTCTTGGCCAGGATCACCGTGGGCTGGCCGGCGTGCTTGGTGGCGGCGGCGAAAGCAGCGTAGATCTTGTGCGGATCGTGGCCACCGCGGTTCAGGCGCCAGATGTCGGCATCGGTCATCCGCGACACCATCTCCAGCGTCTGCGGGAACTTGCCGAAGAAGTGCTTGCGCACGAAAGCGCCATCGTTGGCCTTGAAGTTCTGATACTCGCCGTCGACCGTCTCTTCCATCAGGCGCAGCAGCGCGCCGTCCTTGTCCTTGGCCAGAAGCGGATCCCAGTACGAGCCCCAGATCAGCTTGAGCACGTTCCACCCAGCGCCGCGGAAATCGCCCTCAAGTTCCTGGATGATCTTGCCGTTGCCGCGCACCGGACCGTCAAGGCGCTGCAGGTTGCAGTTGACGACGAAGATCAGGTTGTCGAGCTTTTCGCGCGCCGCCATGCCAATGGCGCCGAGCGACTCCGGTTCATCCATCTCGCCGTCGCCGCAGAAGGCCCAGACCTTGCGGCCGCTGGTATCGGCAATGCCGCGGTTGTGCAGGTACTTCAGGTAGCGCGCCTGGTAGATCGCCTGCAGCGGCCCCAGGCCCATGCTGACCGTGGGGAACTGCCAGAAGTCCGGCATCAGCTTGGGGTGCGGATACGAGGTCACACCCTTGCCGTCGACATCGCGGCGGAAATTGATCAGTTGTTCCTCGGTCAGCCGGCCTTCAAGGAACGCCCGCGCATAGATACCCGGTGCCGAGTGGCCCTGCAGGTACAGCAGGTCACCGCCAAAGTCGCCGTGCGGCGCGCGCCAGAAGTGGTTGAAGCCCACTTCCATCAACGTGCCGACCGACGCATAGCTTGCGATGTGGCCGCCCAGATCGCCCTCGCTGCGGTTGGCACGCACCACCATTGCCATCGCGTTCCAGCGCACATACGAGCGGATGCGCTCCTCCATCGCCGCATCGCCCGGCGAGTGCTCCTCGAGATGCAGCGGGATGGTGTTGATGTACGCAGTATTCGGCGAGAACGGAATGTAGGCACCACTGCGGCGTGCCTTTTCCGACAGGCGGCCGATCAGGTAGTGGGCACGCTCCGGGCCTTCGCGCTCGAGGACCGCGTCGAGTGCCTCGATCCACTCCTGCGTCTCCTGAGCGTCGACATCGCGCGGATCGTTGGCCGCGGGCGGAAAGTGCGGGACTGCGGACATGGCCTGTCTCCTCTGTCAGCGGGCGCGGCATGGTGCCGCGCCGGGTCATGGTCATCATCGCCCGATCAGCGCTCGTTCGGCGCATCCGAGCCGTGCGATAGGGTTAACAACAATCTACCAGCCTTTCGATTTTTTTCAAATAGCGGCAATTGTTTTCACAATATGAACTGCGCAAGCTTGATGTTCAGCATCTTCCCGCCGAGCCTCGCGGCGCCCGGCGATGCCACTCGGCAATAATCGGGGCAGCCTGCGCGTCCCGCGCTCGCGCGCCACAGCACCCAATGCCTGCCACCCCGTCGAAAGACTTCAGCGCACTGATCTACCGCGCCCCCGCGTTCGACGCGCTGGGTCGCACGCCGGCGCGTCGCCGCAGCGCGAGCTGGCTTCCATTTGTCGCGATCGCGGCCCTCGTGGCATTCAGCGCAGCGCTGTTTGTCGCAATCGTCACGGAAGACAGGCAATTACAACGCGAGGCACGTCAACGCGACTTTGATTCCGCAGCCCAGCAGCTCGGCGCCCGCCTTGGCAGCCTGACCGAGGCACTCTCGGCCACTGCGCTCGAACTGGGCGCCGAGACCATCTCCGACCGCCGCTTCGCAACGATCGTCGGCGACCTGGGTACGGCCAAACCGGAACTGAGGCGGGTTGACCGTGTTGATGCGGCCGGCCGGATCGTCGCGCCCGGACCAGGGTCACCGACTGCGGGCGTTCAGGTCGATGCCGGCTACCAGCCGCTGCTGGCCAAGGCACGCCTGTCGAGCACGCCCCAGTGGGACAAGCTGACGGCCAGCAGCGGCGAACCGCAGCTGGCGCTGGCTGTGCCGATCCTGCGCGACCGTCAGCTCGTTGGCGTCGTGCTGGCCCGCGTCGATCCGCGTGGCCTGCTGATCAACGGCCTGACGGCGGAAACACGACAGCGCTACCAGTTCAGACTCGTCAGTCAGGGCAACGAGTTGGCCGCATCCGGCAGCGATGCGCCGCCCGCGAAGGCCTCGATCTATGCAGCAACGCTGGCGCCGCTGCCGCCGGGTATCCAGCTCGAGGCGCGTGCGTTCAGGCTGCCCACGCGACTGACCGGCAGCGCGCTTGTCTGGGTTGTCGGCGTACTGGCAGTGGCAGTCGGGGCAGCGCTGGCTGCGCTTCTGCGCTACACGACCCAATTGCTTCGCGCAGATCGGGTGCTGCAGGCGGAAACCTCGCTGCGCAGCGCGATGGAGAACTCGCTGGCCACCGGTCTGAGCGTGGTCGATTCACTCGGCGTGATCCGCTACGTGAACAAGGCCTTTGCGCAGATGAGCGGATGGAGCGATGCCGAACTGGTCGGCCGCGGCGCGCCCTACCCGTATTGGCCGCCGGACCAGGCGCACGAGCATGCAGCGCAGCTCGAGCGGATGCTCGAGGGCAAGATCGACGCGGCCGGTTTCGAGGCCCGGGTGCAGCGACCTGACGGCAGTCGCTTCGACGCCCGCATGTACGTATCGCCACTGGTCGACGACGGAGGCGTGCAGATCGGCTGGGTGACCTCGATGACCGACATCACCGAGCCGCGTCGGATCCGCGACGCACTTGCCGCTGCCCACGATCGCTTCACGACGGTGCTGGAGTCGCTCGACGATGTGGTGTCGGTGGTGGCCGGCGAGATCCCGGAGACGGAACTGCTCTTCGCAAACCGCGCTTATCGAGAAGCTTTCGGATCGGATACGGCAGGTCATACGCGGCTGTCAGCGCAGTTGCCCGCCGGCACGAGTGGCGAGCAGGCGGGCGAGGTGCAGGACGCGGTCAGCAGCCGCTGGTACGACGTGCGGATGCGCGAGATCCGATGGGTCGACGGGCGCGCCGTGCGGCTGCAGATCGCCACCGACATCACGCTTCGCAAGGCCACGGCCGAAATCGTCCGCCAGCAGGAAGAGAAAGTGCAGCTCACGTCGCGACTGATGACGATGGGCGAGATGGCCTCGTCGCTCGCTCACGAACTGAACCAGCCGCTGACGGCGATCTCCAATTACAGCGAAGGCGCGCTGGCGCGCCTGCGACGCGACACATCCAACGCCTCGATCAGCCCGGAGGTGATGACCGCGCTGGAGAAGGCAAGTACCCAGGCGCAACGCGCCGGCAACATCATCCGGCGCATCCGCGAGTTCGTGAAGCGAAGCGAGCCGCGCCGCCGCGCCACGCCCGCCGCACGCATCATCGAGGACGCAGTCGGCTTTGCAGAGATCGATGCCCGCAAGAAGGGCATTCGCATCATCACCCGCGTCGATCCGTCGCTTACGCCACTGGACGTTGATCCGATCCTGATCGAGCAGGTGCTGCTGAACCTGCTGAAAAATGCACTCGAAGCCATGGACCACGCGACGCTGCGGCAGATCGACGTCGATGCCCGTGCGACCGCCGACGGCATGGCCCAGATCACGGTCACGGATCGCGGCACGGGCATTCCCGCCGCGCATCTGGCCAGCCTGTTCCAGCCATTTTTCTCGACCAAGAGCGAAGGCATGGGCATGGGCCTGAACATCTGCCGCTCGATCATCGAGTTCCACCAGGGACGTCTGACGGTTGAGCCAAACCCCGAGTCTCACGGGGGAACCATCATGCGGTTTACCCTGCCCCTTGCGACGAGCGACAGCCGTCCCCACAATTCCGAAGCAAGCGACGGCGATACGTCCGTCTGATTGATTGGCCCGAACCCCGGCGCGATGCGCCTCAGGAGAAGCAGACTCATGAACGCCAGCGCGACCGACCCTGATACCAACGCCCCGCTCGGGGTTGTCTACGTCGTGGATGACGACGAGGCCGTGCGCGACTCGCTGAAGTGGCTGCTCGAAGGCGTCAGCTACACGGTGCGCACCTTCGACAGCGCGGAATCGTTCCTGGCGGGCTTCGACCCCAAGGCGATCGCCTGCCTCGTGCTCGACGTGCGCATGCCGGGCATGAGCGGCCTCGAATTGCAGGAAGAACTGCTCTCGCGCAAGCTCGATCTGCCGCTGATCTTCATCACCGGCCATGGCGATGTGCCGATGGCGGTCAACACGATGAAGAAAGGCGCAGCCGATTTCATCGAGAAGCCGTTCGACCAGGCCAAGCTGAAGGCGCAGGTGGAGCGCATGCTCACGCAGGCGCGTGAGGCCGCCAGCCGGCGCGAGCGCGAGCGCATCAACCAGGCGCTGATGTCGCGCCTGACCGCGCGCGAGCAGCAGGTGCTGGAACGCATCATGGCCGGCCGGCTAAACAAGCAAATCGCCGACGACCTGGGCATCTCGATCAAGACGGTCGAGGCGCATCGCGCCAACATCATGGACAAGCTGAAGGCCAATACGGTGGCCGACCTGATGCGGGTTGCCCTCGCGGTAAACGCGAGCTGAGGCCTGCGCAGCAGCGAACGGGGCGCGTGCGCTGCCGCGCGCCGCGTAGACTTGGCGCGATCCGCCACTGTGCGCCACGCAGGCTGCGGGCCGGACCGGTCAACGGCGCCGCGCTCGTGGTCCCTGGCCTTCTGCTGCGTCCCATGACCGCTCGAATCATCGATGGCAAGTCGCTTGCCGCCCGGCTGCGTCAGCAGCTCATTCCCCGTATCGACGCGCTGAAAGCGCGCGGCCATGCGCCCGGTCTGGCCGTCATCCTGGTCGGCGACGACCCGGCCTCGGCGGTCTACGTCCGCAACAAGATCAAGTCCTGCGAGGAGTGCGGCATCCGCTCGTTGTTCGAGCGCCTGCCGGCCACGGTCAGCGAGGCGGAGCTGCTTTCCGTCATCGCCCGCCTCAATGCCGACCCGACGATCCACGGCATCCTCGTGCAGTTGCCGCTGCCGAAGCATCTCGATGCACAGCGTGTGCTCGAGTCGATCGCCTTCGACAAGGATGTCGACGGTCTGCACGCCACCAATGCCGGCCTGACCCTGATGGGCACGCCGCACTTCCGGTCCTGCACGCCGTACGGCGTGATGAAGATGCTGGAAGATGCCGGCATCGATCCGGCCGGCCGCCATGCGGTCGTTCTGGGCCGCTCGAACATGGTGGGCAAGCCCATGGCGATGCTGCTGCTGGCCGCCAACGCCACGGTCACCGTCTGCCACAGCAGTACCCGCGATCTGGGCGCCATCACGCGACAGGCCGACATCCTCGTGGCTGCGGTCGGACGGCGCGCGCTGGTCACCGCCGACATGGTCAAGCCCGGCGCCGTGGTCATCGACGTCGGCACCAACAAGACGCCCGAAGGCAAGCTCGCCGGCGATGTGGACTTCGACGCAGTGAGGGAGGTTGCCGGCTGGATCAGCCCGGTGCCCGGCGGCGTCGGCCCCATGACCATCACCATGCTGCTCGTCAACACCGTGGAGTCGGCTGAACGCACGGCCGGCCTGCGCTTCGAGGAATGACTCCGATGCCGCTCGACACCGACTTCAATCCGCTGCTCGACTTCTCCGGCCTGGCACGCTTCGACGCCATTGCTCCCCACCATATCTCGCCCGCAGTCGACACGCTGCTCGACGGCTGCCGGCGCGCGGTCGCATCGGCCACCGCCACCGAGGCCGACGCCTCGTGGGACAACGTAGTCGCGCCGCTGGACGACGCCGCCGACCGTCTGGCGCGGGCCTGGGGCGCGGTGTCGCACATGAATGCGGTGGTCGACACGCCCGAACTGCGCGAGCAGTACAACGCCAACCTGCCCAAGATCACCGCGTTCTGGACCGAACTGTCGCAAAACGAGGCGCTGTACGCGCGCTACAAGGCGCTGGCCGCACTGCCCGAGTTCCCGCAATGGCCGGCGGCACGCCGCAAGGTCATCGACAACGAATTGCGCGACTTCCGCCTCGGTGGCGCCGAACTGGCGGCAGGCCCGAAGGCGCGCCTGCGCGAGATCCGCGACCGGCAGGCGCTGCTCTCGACCCGTTTTTCTGAAAACGTGCTCGATGCGACCAACGCTTTCTCACTGATGCTGACACCCACCGAGGCCGCTCGGCTCGACGGCGTGCCGGCCGATGCGCTCGAGATGTACCGCGAGGCCGCAGCTGCCGACCCGACTGCGCCGGCCGACGGTCTCAAGATCACCCTGCACTTTCCCAGCTACATGCCGGCCATCTCGTACGCGCACGACCGAGAGCTACGGCAGTCGCTGTACCGCGCGTACGTGACCCGCGCCTCGGAATTCGGCAAGGGCGACTGGGACAACACCACGATGCTGCTGGAGACGCTGCGACTGCGTCGCGAGCAGGCGCAGCTACTCGGCTACGCCAACTATGCCGAGCTGTCGCTGGTACCCAAGATGGCGCAGTCGCCCGCCGAGGTGATGGATTTCCTGCGCGACCTCGCGCGTCGCGCGCGCCCGCACGCCGAGCGCGACATGAACGAACTACGCGAGTTCGCCGCGCGCGAGCTGGGGCTGGCCGAACTGGCCCCCTGGGATATCGCCTACGCCAGCGAGAAGCTGCGCGAGGCCCGCTACGCATATTCGGAGCAGGAGCTCAAGCAGTACTTCCCGGAGCCGCGGGTCGTCGCCGGCCTGTTCAACGTGATCGAGTCGCTGTTCGGCGTGCGCATCGTCGCCGACCGCGCGCCGCTGTGGCACGCGCAGGCGAGCTTCTACCGGATCGACAACGCCCGCGGCGAGCGCATCGGCGAGTTCTACCTCGACCTCTACGCCCGCGAGCACAAGCAGGGCGGCGCCTGGCAGGACGACGCGCGTGCCCGCCGCCGTCCAGCCTCCGGCGACCTGCAGACGCCGGTGTCGTTCCTGACCTGTAACTTCTCGCGCCCGATTGGTGGCAAGCCGGCCCTGTTCACCCACGACGAAGTGCTGACGCTGTTTCACGAATTCGGCCATGGCCTGCACCACATGCTGACCCGCGTCGACGAGGCCGCCGTGTCGGGCATTCGCGGCGTGGAGTGGGACGCGGTCGAACTGCCCAGCCAGTTCATGGAGAACTTCGCCTGGGAGTGGGAAGTGCTGCAGCAGATGACCGCGCACGTCGACACCGGCGAACCGTTGCCGCGCGCGCTCTACGACAAGATGATTGCTGCGCGCAATTTCCAGAGCGGCATGCAGACCGTGCGCCAGATCGAGTTCGGCCTGACCGACATGCGACTGCACGCCGAACTCGACCCGGGCAGCGCCAGCGCTGCCGACGTGCAGCGGATCGTCGACGAGGTCCGACGCGAGGTGTCGGTCGTGCATCCCCCCGAATGGAACCGGATGCTGCACAGCTTCACCCACATCTTCGCGGGCGGGTATGCCGCCGGGTACTACAGCTACAAGTGGGCCGAGGTCCTGTCAGCCGACTGCTACGCCGCGTTCGAGGAGGCGGCGGCGCAGCACGGCAGCACCCTGGACGCGGCCACCGGCCGCCGCTTTCTCGACGCGATCCTGGCGGTCGGTGGCAGCCGGCCGGCGATCGAGTCGTTTCGAGACTTCCGCGGCCGTGAGCCACGCATCGACGCCCTGCTGCGTCATAGCGGGATGAGCTGACCGATGCCGCTTTCAGGGCACCGGCACGCGCTGGCCCATGCCGACCATTGCCGTTGTCGTTAGCATGCGGCCACCGTTCCCGAGGGATTCGACATGCGCCTGACCTTTCGCACGCTTTGCGCGGTCGCCGTGCTGCTGCCCGGCGTCAGCTTTGCCCAGTTCAAATGGATCGATGCCGCCGGCCGCGTCAACTACGGCGATAACCCGCCCGCGGACGCGCGCAAGGTCGAGCCGATCAGCCGCCCATTCACCGGCGATGCCGATCCCGTGGCCACGCTGCCCCTCGAACTGCGGCGCGCGGTTTCGAACTTCCCGGTCACCATCTACACGTCGTCCGAATGCGGCGCCCCCTGCAACGCGGGCCGCGACCTGCTGCGTTTGCGCGGCACGCCGTTCACCGAAATCACCATCGGCACGCCGCAGGATCTCGAAGCCTTCCGCAAACTCGGTTTCGGTGACCGCGTGCCGGTGCTCACCGTGGGCCGGCAGTCGGTGACGGAACTGCAGTCGGACCGCTGGAACGCGCTGCTCGACAGCGCCGGCTATCCGCGTAACGCCACACTGCCGCGCACCTGGAACAACCCCGCGCCCAGGCCGCTGGCGCCCGCCGCGGCGGCCACGCCCGCCAGCCCGGCCGGCGCCGCATCGCCATCGAACAACGCCCCCGCCGGCGATGCCTACGTTCCGCTGCCCAACCCCGGTCCGGCGGCGCGCTAAGGCCTGAAACGCGATGGCACTCACGCTCGCCACCTGGAACGTCAACTCGCTGAAGGTTCGGCTTGCGCATCTGCTCGGCTGGCTGGGCGAGCATGCGGTTGATGTCGTCTGTCTTCAGGAAACCAAGCTCACCGACGACCGCTTTCCGCAAGCGGAACTGCAGGCTGCCGGCTATCGCAGCGTGTTCGCCGGACAAAAGACCTACAACGGCGTTGCAATCCTGATGCGCGAAGCGACCACCAGCACACCGCGCGACATCCAGGTCAACCTGCCCGGCTTCGAAGACGACCAGAAACGCCTGCTTGCGCTGACGTTCGACGCCGCCGCGGGTGACAGCCTGCGCGTGGTCTGCGGCTACTTTCCGAACGGTCAGGCGGTCGGCACCGACAAGTACGACTACAAGCTGCGCTGGCTGGCGGCGCTGACGGACTGGCTGCGCGGTGATCTGGCCACCCATCCGCAACTTGCGCTGCTGGGCGACTACAACATCGCCCCGGAGGATCGCGACTGCCATGACCCGGCTGCCTGGGCGGGCCAGGTGCTGTTCTCGGAGCCCGAGAAGGCCGCGTTCCGCGCGCTGATCGGCCTGGGCCTGACCGACAGCTTCCGCCTGTTCGCGCAGCCCGACCGCAGCTACTCGTGGTGGGACTACCGCAACCTGGCATTCCGCCGCAAGATGGGCATGCGCATCGACCATATCCTGCTGTCGCAACCACTTGCGACGCGCTGCATCGGCTGCACGATCGATGTTGCGCCGCGCCGACTCGAGCAGCCGAGCGACCACGCCCCGGTGGTCGCCACGATCGGCCCGGCGGCCTGATCGCGCGCGGCGGCCGGCCGCGCTCGTCATAATCCGCGCATGAACGAGACCGCTGCCCGCGACGTCCTGCTGGTCCGCGCGATCGAGCAATCCGAAGCTTCGCAGTCTCTGCTGTCGCGCGAGGATCGCGAGTTCGCCAGCCGCACCGCCACCGAACTGGCGCGCTGGACCGCGGCCGAGCAGCGCGCGCCGCTCGACGCGGGCGAATTCCTCGCGCGGCGCGCCCGACTGCTGCTCGACAAACTCGACGAGCGCCACCCACAGGCGCTGCGCGGTGCCCGCCTCGGCCTGTGGCGGCCTGCGCTCGCCGCGCTGCTGCCGGCCGTGGCACTGGTGGCAGGCGCGGTGTTCGAGCGGCTCGGCGACAGCCAGCGCATCAACATCCTGGCGCTGCCGCTGCTCGGCCTGGTGCTGTGGAACCTCGCTGTCTATCTGCTGTTGCTGCTGTCCCCGCTGCTGCGCCGGCTTCGTGTGCCTGCGACTGCAGCGGCCGTATCCGACGACGCGCTGGGGATGGTGCGCAGCCTGCTGCGCCGGGCGATGGAGCACGGCGCGACTGGCGCCAGCGGCCCGCTGGCCGCTCCGACGCTCGCCTTCAACGTTGACTGGCGGGCTGCCAGCGCAGCGCTGACTTCGGCCCGGCTCGGCGGGCTGTTGCACCTGTGCGCGGCGCTGTTTGCGCTGGGGGCCGTGCTGGGCATGTATCTGCGCGGCCTGGTGTTCGACTACCGCGCCGTGTGGGAGAGCACCTTCCTGGGGCCGTCGACCGTGCATGCGCTGCTGTCCACGCTGCTCGGGCCAGCGGCGCAACTGATCGGCGACCGCTTTCCGTCGGTGGCGGAGCTAAGCGCGCTGCGCCATCCGCCCGGCAGCGGCGAAAGCGCAGCGCGCTGGATCCACTGGTATGCGCTAACCATAGGCGCGCTGGTCATTCTGCCGCGCGCGATCCTGGCATGGATCGCGGGCAGACGCGCCGGGCGCCTTGCGCGGCGCTTCCCGCTCGACCTTGCACAGCCTTACTTTCGCAGACTGCTCGGTGCGCTAGACGATCGACGCGACGTGCTGCGGGTGATCCCCTTCAGCCTGACGCTCGGGCCACGCCAGCGCGACGGTCTGGAGCGCATCGTCCACCACCTGTGGGGCGAGCGCAGCGCGATCCGGCTTGAGTCGCCGGTACGCTACGACGAGAGCATCGGCAGTACCGATAGCGCCCTCGCGCCTGCGCCGTCGGGTAATGGCCGTCACGGCTTCGCGGCTGCGGACGACGGATCGACCGTCACGCTGACGCTGGCCCTGTGCTCGCTTGCCGCCACGCCGGAGCGCGAGAACCACGGCCGCTTTCTCGACGAGCTGCGTGCCGGTGGCCGAAATCCACTGCTGCTGGTGGATACCGGCGGCTATACGCGCCGCCTTGGATCGATGGCCGGTGCCGCCAGCCGGCTCGACGAGCGTTGCGCCACCTGGCGCGCCTTTGCCGACAGCCATCGCTGGCCGGTTCTGTTTGCCGACCTTGAGGCGCCCGACCTCGCAGCAGCCGAGCAGGCGCTCGCCGCGCTGAGCGGCCGCTGATCGCAGCTGGCAACGGCAAACCGCATGAGCCCGTCGATCCAGGACCCCGCGCTGCAAAGCTTCGAGATCGTGCTGATCTCGCACACTAATGCCGGCAAGACAACGCTAGCGCGCACACTGCTGGCGCAGGACATTGGCACCGTCCGCGACGCGCCGCACGTAACCGAGATCGCAAGCGCTCATGAATTGCTGCGCACCAGCCAGGCCCGGTTGCGGCTATGGGATACACCGGGCTTTGGCGACTCCGCGCGGCTGGCCGCGCGGCTGCGGAATGCCGGCAACCCGCTGGGCTGGCTGCTGCGCGAGGTCTGGGATCGGCACCGCGACCGGCCGCTGTGGTGCAGCCAGCAGGCGCTGCGCGCCGCGCGCGAGCAGGCCGATGTGCTGCTTTATCTGGTGAATGCAGCCGAGTCGCCGCACGACGCCGGCTACCTGGCCGCCGAGATGGACATCTTGCGCTGGGTCGGCAAACCCGTGCTGGCACTGCTCAATCAGTTGGGCGAACCACGACCCGCTGAGGTGGAAGCCGCCGAACTAAGCATGTGGCGCGAGCACCTGCAATCGCTCGGCCCGGTGCAGGCCGTGCTGCCGATGGATGCGTTCGCGCGCTGCTGGGTACAGGACAGCGTGCTGCTCGATGCCATCGCTGCTGCGTTGCCGCCCCCGCGACGCGCGCTGTTCACACCGCTGCAGGACGCCTGGGAGCGCCGCAATCGCGCGCGCTTCGAGGAGTCCATGCAGGTGCTGGCGGTGCAACTCGTGCAGGCCGCCGCCGACAGCCAGCCGATTGATGAGAGCGGCGCGAGCGCCGCGCGCAAGCTGATGCGCACGCTCGGCCTGCCTGAGCGCGAAGCCGCGCGCGAGCAGGCGATGGCGCCGATGCTGGCACGCCTCGATGCGCAGATCCGCGCCAGCACCGAACGCCTGATCGCGCTGCACGGACTGGAGGGCAGCGCGGCCCAGGTTGTGCTGGCGCGGTTGCGCGAGAATTTCACGGCACTGGAAAAGGTCGACGAGCGGCGCGCTGCGCTGTGGTCCGGTCTGGCGACTGGCGCGCTGACCGGGCTGAAAGCCGATCTCGCGGCCGGCGGCCTGAGCTTTGGCGCGGGGATGCTGGTCGGCGGCCTGCTCGGCGGACTCGCCGGTGCAGGCGCCGCGCGCGGCTACAACCGGCTCAGCGGTCGCGACCGCAATCTGCTGCGCTTTTCACCGGAGTTTCTGGACCGACTTGTGGAGTCGGCGGTACTGCGCTATCTGGCGGTGGCCCACTTCGGGCGCGGCCGCGGACAGTACGAGGAGGGCGAAGCCCCGTCGTTCTGGCAGCAGGCGGTCTCCGACCAGTTCGCCACACAGCGGGAACCGCTGCACGCGCTCTGGGAACGCCTGGGTGAAGCCGAGGGCACCGCGAGCAAAGTCGACGCCGAGTCAGCACTCGCGCAACTGCTGGGCACCCACGTGCTGACCCTGCTCGCCGCGCTACATCCTCGCCCGGCCGCCCCGGGCTGACCACACGCGCGGGTCAGCGGCATCGCATCCTTGGGGCAAACGCCGAACATTGCGGGTCAAGGCAGCAAGCCTGCTGCCGGCGCCGCTCAGCGGCAAGCCCCAATGGATTCGGGTACACTTCGCGTCCTCGCGCCCGTAGCTCAGTTGGATAGAGTACTTGGCTACGAACCAAGGGGTCGTGGGTTCGAA
>CAZTUT010000075.1:8807-14179 GCA_964616395.1 uncultured Burkholderiaceae bacterium | reverse complement strand
GATGCCGCCGATGCCGATCTTTTCGTACAGCTCCACCTTGTTGCGCGGCTGCACGTTGAACGGCTGGCCGAGCGTGATGTAGAGCATGCCGTCGGGGCCGATCCGGCAGGTGCGGGCACCGTGGTTGAAGCTTTCTTCTTCGACCGGGATCAGGCCGCCCTGGGGCACCACCTCGATCACGGCGACGTCCGGGCCTTCGAAGAAGAACTCCGCAGCAGGAAAGTTGAGCACGCGGTTGTGCTCGACCACGATCAGAAAGCCATCGCGGGTCCAGCACACGGCATTGGGATTGGTGAACTTCAACGACGGCGCGAACGACTTGACCTCGTCGGCCACGCCATCGCTGTTGCGGTCGGATACCGCCCAAACTGCGGTCTTGCGGGTGCCGACGAACAGCATGTTGGAACTCGGCGCCACGGCCATATGGCGGGCGTCCGGCACGACCGCGAACAGGTCGATCTTGAAGCCGGGCGGCAGCTTGATGTTCTTCAGGTTGGCGCGAATCGCGTCGGCGTTCCGGCCGGTCTGCGGCACCAGCGGAATGTTCAGGTCGGTGGTTGCGACCTTGAACTGCTTGAGCTTCTCCAGGTTTTGGCCCTGGGCGGAAACGCCGGCGCCTGCCAGGAGGCCGACCAGCGCTGCAATCGCAGTCAGTTTGGCTTTCATCGCTTGTCCCCTTGCGTCATTGTTGGCACGCGATTCTGTGGATCGCGGGTCGACCGGGATCCGGCCAACGCGTAGATCATGCCCGATCAGCAGCGTTGCGGGGACCGAGATAACCTTTATCCGTTAGAAAAAAAGAGCCCGGCCGGAGCCGGGCAGGGGGAAGCAGCGGAGGCGTTTGCTGCGGTTCAGGAGAAAGAGGCAGCGGACCGGCGCCGTTCAGCGGCGCCGCGAGCGCCGGATGGGCTTAGTTGGTGCCGGTGGTCTTCGCGGTAATCGCCTGCACGGCCATCTGCATCAGGCCGGGATCATGGGCCGGCTGCATGCCGAGGACCGTGGCGCCCAGCACCACCGCGGTCACGGCGAACGAGACGAGGAGCGCGGTGGCGCGGGTGGCGGCGCTGCGGGGGGCAAGAGTCGTCATGGCGTCTGTCCTTTCAGGGTGCAGTGGCGGGAGGCCGGTCAGTGCTGCGGTGTGTTGCGATGGAGGCACTTTAGGCAGCCGCCCCGGCGGGCGCGAGCGGATTGCGATGAATTGCAGGGGTGGCGATGGACGCCGGGGTCAGGCGACCGGGCGCCGGATGCCATTCATCCGCGCCGGATGCAGTTCATCGCGGCTGGATGCGTTTGGCCGCGCCTGGGCGGCACTGGCAGCGGGCCGGGCGCGCAACGCCCGGCGTGCGACGAACGGCGCGCGCAGTGGCGGCCGGAAGCCGCCAGAACGCCGCTCAGACGCCCTCGACCATCACCTCGTCGACCCACATCAGCTCGCAGGCGCCGGCGCCGTTATCCGTGCGCGTGCGCGAGGAGCGCCAGCGCCAGCCGTCGGGCGCGCTGGCGTCGACCAGCCAACCGCGCAGCGTCACCGTGGCGCCGGGTGGCACGCGCGACAGCTCGCGCTCGACCGCGCTGCTGGACGGGATCAGATGCACGTTGGTCGAGCTGCGCGTGATGACATCGAGCGGCAACGGCGGCTCGTTCTCCCACGAGTAAAGAAAGAACCGCGCGTCGTGCTTCATCCGGAGCCGCGACAGCACGATGTCGTTCGACATGTCGTTCCAGCCGAGCGCGAAGTCCATCGGCGACAGATCAGCCTCGCGGCCCGACGAATAGGTCTTCACCGAGATCAGCCGCGCGCGCACCGTGAAGTGCGCGACCGGTGACAGCGTGTAGCCCTTGACCTGGAACGGCGCCCGGCGCGCGCTGTCGTCCTGCACCGGCTCGCCGATCACCGGACTGCCAGCCAGCCGTGGCCCGTGATGGCCGCCCCACAAACGCTGACCGACCGCGATCACGCTCACGATGAGCGCGATCGCGGCAATCAGGGTCTTGAAGCGCGAGGGCATCGGCGGATTGGGCAGATTCGGCGGATTGGAACCGGGGTACGGGTCGGCGGACACGCCTGCAAGCCAACGCCAATCGCGCGAGTATGCGGCGGCTGCGCAGTGCTGCAAAGCCGGAACTGCGCGCCAGGATTACCGCAGTTCGCTGCAGCGCTCAGGCCGCCGGCAGCATCGAACGGGCGACTGCCTCGGCCACCTCGATGCCATCGACGCCGGCGGACATGATGCCGCCCGCGTAGCCGGCGCCCTCGCCGGCCGGGAACAGCCCGCGCACGTTCAGGCTCTGATGGTCGGGCCCGCGATTGATCCGCAGCGGCGACGAGGTGCGGGTCTCCACGCCGGTCAGCACCGCATCGGCCAGCGCAAAGCCGCGGATCTGCCGGTCGAACGCCGGCAGCGCAAGGCGGATGGCGTCGAGCACGTAGGCCGGCAGCACTTCGTTGCCGGGTTCGGCCACGTCGGTCAGCCGCACACCGGGCGTGTACGACGGCAGCACCGCGCCAAAGTCGCTGGAGCGCTGACGCTTGAGGAAGTCGCCGACCAGCGCGCCGGGCGCCATGTAGCCGCCGCCACCAAGCTCATAGGCACGCGACTCCCAGCGCCGCTGGAATGCGATGCCGTCGAGCGGATCGACGCGCACAGCCGTCGGGTCGCGCGCATAGTCACGCGGACCGATGCCCACGACAATGCCGGCGTTGGCGTTGCGCTCGGCGCGCGAGTACTGGCTCATGCCGTTGGTGACCACGCGCTGCGGCTCCGAGGTGGCCGCCACCACGGTGCCGCCGGGGCACATGCAGAAGCTGTAGACCGAGCGGCCGTTATCGGCGTGGTGCACGAGCTTGTAGTCGGCTGCACCGAGCAGCGGGTTGCCGGCGTTGGGGCCGAGGCGCGCGCGGTCGATCAGGCTCTGCGGATGCTCGATCCGGAAGCCGACCGAGAACGGCTTGGCCTCCATGTGCACGCCGCGTGCGTGCAGCATCGCAAAGGTGTCGCGCGCGCTGTGGCCGAGTGCGAGCACCACGTGATCGGCCTCCAGTTCCTCGGTGGCGCCGGTATCGGCATCGGTCAGCACCAGGCCGCGGACCTGGCCGGCCTCGATGAAGAGGTCGGTCAGCCGCCGCCGGAAGCGGATCTCGCCGCCGAGCGATTCAATCTGCGCCCTCATCTTCTCGACCATGCTGACCAGCCGGAAGGTGCCGATGTGCGGCTTGCTCACGTACAGGATTTCCTCGGGCGCGCCGGCCTGCACGAACTCGGTCAGCACCTTGCGCGTCAGGTGGCGCGGGTCGCTGATCTGGCTCCACAGCTTGCCGTCGGAGAAGGTGCCGGCCCCGCCCTCGCCGAACTGCACGTTGGACTCGGGCTCCAGCACGCCCTTGCGCCACAGGCCCCAGGTATCGCGGGTGCGCTCGCGCACCTTGCGGCCGCGCTCGACCACGATCGGCCGCAGTCCCATCTGCGCGAGGATCAGCGCGGCAAACAGCCCGCAGGGACCGAACCCCACGACCACCGGCCGGGGCCGACCGCGGACCGCGAAGTCGGCCGGCACCGTGGCGACCGGCCGGTACGTCATGTCGGGCGCCACCCGGACGTGCGGATCGCCGGCCAGCCGGCGCAGCACGCGCGCCTCGTCGCGAAGTTCGCAGTCGACGGTGTAGCTGAACACCATCGCCGATTTCTTGCGGGCGTCGGCAGCGCGCTTGATGACCGCCATCTGCAGCAGGTCCGTCGCCGGCACGCCGAGGCGCTTGAGCACGGCCGCGCGCAGCGCGCCTTCGGCGTGGTCGAGCGGCAGTCGGATCTCGGTCAGGCGAAGCATCGGGCGTCGGCAGCGGTGGGCGATCGGGTCGTTCCGGACGGTGGCAGGCACGCTGGCGCCGACAGATCAGCACCGGCTACCGGTCCGCACACCCCGTGCGGCCCTCATCGAACGCGCGCATCGTACTGAAGGCGCGCATTGTCTCCGACCCGGCGCACCCACGCCCAGGCGGCTGCCCGCCTGCGCTAGGCGCTGCCGCGGGCGGCTGGTAACTTGCGGCCATGGACGCCGCTACGACTTCTGCTGTTCAAGCCGCCGATTCGCCCCGACGCGTCGATCCGCCGGGCGTGCTGCGCCTGCCGCTGGCGCAAGCGCGCGCCCGCACGCTATGCACCGACTGCGGTATCTCGCGCACCGACGACGATCATCGCTGCGGCCGCGCCTGCCAGTTCATCCAGCCCGACTATCCGGCACTGGAAGCGCAGGTCCATGGCCGCGCGCGCGATCCGGGCCGCCCCGATGAAGCGCACTTTGGTCCGCTGCGGCGGATGCTGCGCGCGTCGATGAAGACGCCGCGCGACGGCGCGCAGTGGACCGGCATCACCACGCGGCTGGCGGAGCGGCTGCTGGAAACCGGCGCGGTCGACGCGGTGCTGGCGATGGCCAGCGACCCGGCCGACCCCTGGCGCCCGGTGCCGGTGCTGGTCACCGAGGCGGCCGGCATGGCGGCCTGCCGCGGCATGAAGATGGGCTATGCGCCGCTGCTGGCGCTGCTGGAGCCGGCCCGCGCGCGCGGCTTCCGCCGGCTGGCGGTCGTCGGTATTCCCTGCCAGATCTACGCGCTGCGCGCGCTCGAACGCGAGCTTGGCTTCGAGCGGCTGTACGTGATCGGCACGCCGTGCTCGGACAACAGCAGCACCGAGAACTTCCACCAGTTCCTCGAGTTGCTGGCACGCCATCTGCGCGAGTCGGCGCAGTCGATCACCTATCTGGAGTTCCGCGCCGACTATCACGTGGAGCTGCGCTTCGCCGACGGCCGCACGACCGCGATCCCGTTCCTGCTGCTGCCGCTGTCGGAGCTACCGTCGGACTTCTTTCCGCTGACCTGCCGCACCTGCGTCGACTACACCAACGTGCTGGCCGACATCACGGTCGGCTACATGGGCGGCAGCGGCGAGCAGTGGCTGCTGGTGCGCAACGAACGCGGCGAGGAACTGCTCGGCCTGCTGGGCGACGAGGTGGCGCTGTCGGCGCCGATCAGCGCCGGCAAGCGCGCCGGCGCCGTGAAAGGCTTCCTGGCCAACACGGTACGGGCTGCAGGCGGCCTGCCGCTGCGCCGGATGCCGCAGTGGCTTCGGCCGATCGTCGGCTGGCTGATGCCGAAGGTGGGGCCGCGTGGCCTGGAGTTCGCGCGCGCGCGGGTCGAGATGAAGGCGCTGGAAACAGTCGTGCATCTGCGCCGCGAGGCGCCTCGCAAGATCAGGAACATGGTGCCAGCCCACATCTGGCCGCTGGTGCAGCCGTACGGGCTGAGCCCGCAGGATGGCGAGCGCAAGGCGCCGGCCAAGGACCGCGCTGCGGGCACCGACGCCTGACGATCGACGGAT
>CAZTUT010000075.1:0-8707 GCA_964616395.1 uncultured Burkholderiaceae bacterium | reverse complement strand
TAGGGTGCGCGGTTCGTGTAGTTGCCGATGTCATCGGCATCGGTATCGGCGAACTGGTAGTGCGGATGAAAGCTCGCCACCTGCAGCACCTCGGACAGGCCCAGCGTCTCGACTGCGGCATCGACCACGTCGAGAAAGTCGTTGAAGTCCAGGAAGTCGGTCAGCGCCTGCGGGTGGATCAGCAGCGTGGTCTCGACCGAATCGCCAGCCACGCTCGACATCAGCCGCAGTTCCTCGCCCAGGTGTTCGAGCAGTTGCTCCGGCGTCTGGGCGTCGCTGACCCGGTAGCGGATACCGCCGCCGGCATGCACGGAACGCGCGAACGGGCACAGGTTCAGCCCGATCACCGCACGCTCGAGCCAGCGCCGCGTTTCGGCGATGACGGTCTCGTCGGCAGAGGTGCTCGCGGTGGTTTCGGAGGTGTCGGACATGGCGGATCGCATGAGGAACATCTGCAAGCGTAGCGCGGCGCGCCGCGGCGTGCGCTGACAGACCGGCTTCGCCCATTCGCGCGGCTGCGCCGGATCAAGCGCACAGCGCGCCTCGTGCGCGGCCATCACGACAGCACGCCGGATCAGCGAACTGTTGCCCTCCGTCAAGCACGACGCCGGTGGCAGCGCGACGATGAACCCGTGCAGTCCACCGACTGCGCTTGATGAAAGGAACGCCGTGAGCACCCCGATCAGCATCAACTTCGTTCACATGGACCGTTCGGACGCCCTCGAAGTCCTGCTGCGCGAGCGCGCGGGAAAGCTGGGCCGCGTGCACCCGGCGATTACCGCCTGCAACGTAGCCGTGCAGGCCGACGGCCGGCACAAGCATCAGGGCCGCAAGTACGCCGTGAAGCTCGATATCCACCTGAAAGGCAAGCAGGTCGCGATCAACCACATCGCCAACGAAGACCCGTTTGTGGCGGCCCGCGATGTGTTCGACGCGGCGCGCCGAGCGCTCGACGCCGACAGCGAGATCCGGCAAGGCCATTAGCCCCGCGTGCCGCCCAGGGCACCGGCGGCGGCGACGGCAGCCGGCTCAGCCGTCCGCGCTGCCGCCGAATTTGCCGCGCAATGCCTTGACCTGGGCGCGCCTCTGCTTGCCCTCCACCCGGCGGCGCTGCGAGGCCAGCGTGGGGCGCGTGGCGCGTCGCACCGGCGCGATGTAGGCGGCCGCATCGATCAGTTCGCGCAGGCGGCCGATCGCCTCGGCGCGGTTCTTCTCCAGGCTGCGGTGCGCCTGCGCCTTGATCACCACCACGCCCTCGGCGCTGATGCGCGAGTCAGGCCAGCCGAGCAGGCGCGACTTCAGCGCGTCCGGCAGCGAACTGGCGCGCACGTCGAAGCGCAGGTGAACCGCATTGGAGACCTTGTTGACGTTCTGCCCGCCCGCACCCTGCGCGCGCACGGCGTCGAACGCGATCTCGCGTTCATCGAGCAGGTAACGCAGCGTGGCCATCGGAAAAGCCTAGCGCACGACCAGCGACCCGGAGGACCACCAGAAGCAAAAAAGCCGCGGCATTGCTGCCGCGGCTTCTTGTCGGGACACGACTGATCGATCAGCCGATCGGACGGATCTCGCAGGCCTGGGGGCCCTTGGCGCCATCTTTCACGGTGAACTCGACGCGTTGCCCTTCAGCGAGGCTCTTGAAGCCGCTGCCCTGGATTTCGGAGAAATGGGCGAAAAGATCCTTGCTGCCGTCTTCGGGAGAGATGAAACCGAAGCCCTTGGCATCATTGAACCACTTGACAGTACCGGTAGCCATTGCTTTATTCCTTGAAGGAAAGACTTGCTTTCGCAGACGGGAACACCCCGACGCGAGCCGACGATCAAGAAACGCTAATCCGGGGAGCCTGACAAGGACCGTCGAGTTGACTCGACGCTTGGAGAAAACCTGAGGAAAGACGAACTCTTACGCAAGCGAACCGAACAGTAACCGGATCGGTCGCGCATGTCGAGAACTATATTTTTTCGTCCGGCCTCTTGAAATGCCGGGTCCGGTTGCCGCCGCTCGGCCACTGCCCGCACGCACCGAGGGCGCATACTGCGGCATCCGAAAGCTGCGGCATCGACTGCGCGGCCAACGCCGTCAGCCACGCGCGCGCCAGGTTTGCGCGCGCCTTTGTCAGGATGTTCCGCATGAGCAAGCGCCCCACTCGCAGCCCGCCGGTCCGGCCGGTCTTCCATGCACCGATGCGCGTCGACTGGTCCGACGAGAAGCTGGCTGCGCTGAGCCAGCCCGAGTTGCTGACACTGCTCGACAACCTCGACCAGCAGCGCAGCATTGGCCGTCTGGCGGATGGCGACGCCGGCGTGCTCGACGCCCGCATCTTCACGCTGCTGTCGCGCGCCAGCCGGACCCGACGCAACCGCACGGTCAAGGCTGCTGCCGCGGCCAAAGCCGCGCTGCAACCACAGAGCGCGTGACCTACACGCCGAGGTAGCGCCCCGGCCGGTGGTTGATCGCGACCACGAAGTTCAGCGCAACCCCGCCGAGCAGCGACAGCAGCGCCTGGCGCGGCGGCAGCATGACGAAGGCTGCCAGCAGGATCAGGGCGTCGATGCCCATCTGCAGCCAACTGGCAAAGCCGGGCGATTGACCGCTTCTCGGGCATCATCCGCGCATGGCCCTGAATGCCGTCATCCATCAGTTCGACATCGATCTGGCCGACGCCGACCGCGGCGTTTACACGACGCTGGCGCTGCGCATTGCGCGCCATCCGTCGGAGTCCGAGCCGTTCATGCTGGCGCGCGTGCTCGCGTTCTGCCTCGAATGGACCGAGGGCATCGTCTTTTCGAGCGGACTGTCCACGCCCGACGAGCCCGCCATCGCGGTGCGCGACCTGACCGGGCAGTGGCTGGCGTGGATCGACATCGGCGTGCCCGACGCGGCGCGCCTGCATCGCGCCGCCAAAACGGCGCCGCGGGTCGCCGTCTACTGCCACAAGGACCCGGCGCAACTGGCCAGCGCGCTGGCCGGCCAGCGCATCCATCGCGCCGAGCATCTGGCCCTCTATGCGCTCGATCGCGCACTGATCGAGGCGCTGGCGCAGCGGTTGGGGCGCCGCAACGCCTGGTCGGTCGCCATCAGTGGGGGCCAGTTGTACGTCACGGTCGGTGGCGAAACGCTGGAAGGTCAGGTGCAGCCGATCGCGCTGCCAGCCTGACCCCCAGGCACATCACCTGCAGGCGGTCCGCCTCGCGGCCCGATTCGACAAACAGTCCCGAGTCGCGTAACTTCCGCGCCGCAAGCCGCTTGAGTCTCGTCAGTCCGAAGAATCCAGTCCCCCGCCGGCGCTTGTTGGCGCCGCGCGTCTGAAAGGTTTTCCCAGGTTGCGTTGCTTGATCGCCTGCACGTGCGACACCTGCGCGTGGCCGCACCGTTCATCCCAATCAATCAGTCAGTCAGGAAAATCAGATGGCACAGGGTACTGTGAAGTGGTTCAACGAGGCCAAGGGCTACGGTTTCATCACGCCCGATGGCGGTGGCGCTGATCTGTTCGCGCATTTCTCGGAGATCCAGGCAAACGGCTTTCGCACGCTGCAGGAAAACCAGCGCGTGGAATTCACCGTGACGCAAGGCAAGAAGGGCCCGCAGGCCGGCCAGATCCGCCCGCTGTAAGCGCGGTGGCTGTTGCCGCAGAAGCCGCAGCCCGCGCTGCGGCTTTTTTGTTTGCAGCTACGCTTGACCCCGGCACACTGGGTGCCCGCGGGCTGATCCGGAGACCTCATGGCAAAACCCAACTATTCGTTTGAGAAGCGTCAGCGCGAACTGGCCAAGAAGAAGAAGCAGGAAGAAAAGCGCCAGCGCAAGGCCGCGCACAAGGCTGACGGCTCGCCCGCCGACGCGGACGCCGACAGCACCGACACCGCTGACAGCAGCCCACCTGCCGCGGACCCTGCGCCCGGACAGTGATCGTCCTGCCTGCGGATTGCTGCGCATGAGCCCCCCGGCGCTGGCGCAGCCGGCCTCGCTGCGCGAGCTGTTCATCACCTTCACGCTGCTGGCGCTGCAAGGCTTCGGCGGCGTGCTGGCGGTGGCGCAGCGCGTGGTGTGCGAGGAAAAGCACTGGATGACGCGCGAGCAGTTTGTCGAGTTGCTCGCGGTCTGTCAGGTGCTGCCGGGACCCAACGTCTGCAATCTGGCCATCCTCACCGGCGATCGCTTTTTCGGGTGGCGCGGCGCTGCCGCGGCCCTCGGCGGCATGATGGCGGTGCCAACGCTGCTGGTGCTGGCACTGGCCGCGCTCTACGTTCACACCGCCCACATCCCCGAAGTGGCCGGCGCGTTGCGTGGCATGGCGGCCGTGTCGGCCGGGCTGATCGCCGGCACCGCGTGGAAACTCGCCGGTGCGCTGCGCACCAATCCGATGGGACCACGCGTGTGCGCGGTTCTGGGCGTTGCCACCTTCGCGCTCGTGGCCTGGCTGCGCTTGCCACTGCTCTGGGTGCTGGCGGGCCTGGGCGGGATCGGCATCGCGATCGCCTGGCGTGCGCTGCGCGCCGCCGAGTCTGCCCGGCGCGGAGCCGCGTCGTGATCCTGTACGCACCCCTGCCGCTGGCCGACTGGCTGGCGCTGTTCGGGCACTTCCTGCTGCTGTCGCTGCTGGCGGTCGGCGGCGCCATCACGGTGGCGCCCGACATGCACCGGCTGCTGGTCGGAAAGATGCAGTTGCTCGACGACGCGCAGTTCGGCGCGTCGATCGCCATCGCGCAGGCCGCGCCCGGACCGAACGTGCTGTTCGTCGCGGTGCTCGGCTATCAGGCCGCTGGCGTGGCCGGCGCGCTGACCACGATGATCGCGATGCTGCTGCCCTCCACCACGCTGGCGCTGGCGGCCGGCCGCTGGGGCCAGTCGCGTGCCGAGCTGATCGGCGTGCGCGCATTCAAGTCGGGCATGGCGCCGGTGGTGATCGCGCTGCTGGTGGCCACCGCATGGATCCTCGCGGCTGAAACGCCAGGCCGCGCCCATCTGCTGCTCACCGCCGGGGCCGCGCTGGCGGTGGCCTTCACGCGCGTGCATCTGCTCGCGCTGATCGGCGTTGGCGCGGCGGCCGGTGCGCTCGGCTGGGTCTGAGGCAATGACCATGACAGCGAAACCAACATGAACCGCGGCGTGCTGTACGCGCTGAGCGCCTACCTGATCTGGGGGGCGATGCCGATCTACCTGAAGTCGCTGCAGAGCGTCAGTGCGTTCGAGATCCTCGCGCATCGCGTGCTGTGGTCGGTCGTGTTCGTGTTCGGCCTGCTGGCGCTGCTACGGCGCTGGCAGTGGGTACCGCAGTTGCTGCGCACGCCGCGCCAGATCGGGCTGCTGGCACTCAGCGCGCTACTGGTGTCGATCAACTGGGTGATCTACATCTGGTCTGTCAACGCCGGTCACATCGTCGATGCCAGCCTCGGCTATTTCATCAACCCGCTGATCAACGTGCTGATCGGCGCGCTGCTGCTGCACGAGCGGCTGCGCCGTCCGCAGTGGATCGCCGTGGCGCTGGCCGCCGCGGGCGTCGCCTGGCTCACTTGGCAGGCCGGGCAGGTCCCGTGGATCGGCCTGTCGCTGGCACTGTCCTTCGGCTTCTACGGCCTGCTGCGCAAGCAGGCCACCGTGGGCGCGCTCGAAGGGCTGGCGGTCGAGACTGCACTGCTGGCGCCGGCCGCACTTTCGTGGCTGCTGTGGCTGGCGCTGCACGGCGAGAGCGCGTTCTTCAATGCGCTGACCGCCGGGCCGCCATCGCTGGTGCTGCTGCTGGTGCTGGCCGGCCCCATCACCGCCATTCCGCTGACACTTTTCGCCGCCGGTGCCCGCCGCATTCCGTTCGCCACGCTGGGACTGCTGCAGTACGCCGGACCGACGGTGCAGCTGCTGGTCGGCGTGCACCTGTACGGCGAGGAATTCGGCAGCGCCAAGCTGGCCGGCTACGCGCTGATCTGGCTGGCGCTGGCGGTGTTCAGCGCCGACATGCTGGTGCGTGGGTGGCGCGGACGCGGCGTGACGGAGCCGACCGGGTAGCGGCGCGCCGCGGCGGCACCCACGCCGTCAGGGGCGCCGGCTTTGGCTCGCCCGCCGCGCCAGCAGCACCAGCGCGGCGACACCAATCGCGATCGGCACCAGGAGCAGCAGCACACCCACCCAGGCGGGCGCGCGGTCGAGTTGAACGCCGAACAGGTGGATCAGTAGTGGCGCGCTGAACGCACCGAGACAGATGCCCAGCAGCGCGATCAGCGCCAGCCGCAGGCGACGGCGGCCTGCGCCGCGCGGCGCGAACACGTCATCGGGGCCGTTGAGCAGCGGCATCGCGGGCAGCGCGCTGTACTCAGGTATTGCTGACCTTGATCGCCGGCATCTTCAGCGACATGTCCTTCGCCTTCTCGGCGATCGCAATGGCGACCCGGCGTGCGATCGCCTTGTAGGTGGTAGCCACCGCGCCGTCGGGGTCGGCGACCACGGTCGGCCGGCCGGAGTCGGCCTGCTCGCGAATCCGGATATCGAGCGGCAGCGAGCCGAGGATACCGACGCCGTAGTCGCGCGCCATGCGCTCGGCACCGCCGGCGCCGAACACGTGCTCGGCGTGGCCGCAGTTGCTGCACACATGCACCGCCATGTTCTCGACGATGCCGAGGATCGGCACGCCGACCTTCTCGAACATCTTCAGGCCCTTGATCGCGTCGAGCAGCGCGATGTCCTGCGGTGTGGTCACCACCACTGCACCGGTGACCGGCACCTGCTGCGACAGCGTGAGCTGGATGTCGCCGGTGCCCGGCGGCATGTCGACCACCAGGTAGTCGAGGTCCTGCCAGTTGGTCTGCATCAGCAACTGCTGCAGCGCCTGCGTGACCATCGGACCGCGCCACACCATCGGCTGGTCGGGGTCGATCAGCAGGCCGATGCTGATGGCCTGGATGCCGTGGCCGATCATCGGCTCCAGCATGCGGCCGTCCACCGTGTCGGGCTTGCCGCTCAGGCCCAGCATCGTCGGCTGGCTCGGGCCGTAGATGTCGGCGTCGAGCATGCCGACGCGCGCGCCCTCGGCGGCCAGCGCCAGCGCCAGGTTGACCGCGACCGTGCTCTTGCCGACGCCACCCTTGCCGCTGGAGACGGCGATGATGTTGCGCACGTTGGGCAGCACCTTGAGGCCGCGCTGCACCGCATGGGCGACGATGCGGCTGTGCACGTTGGCGCTGACGTTGCCGAAGCCGGCCTGACGCAGCGCGTCGATCGCCTTGCCGCGGATCATGTCGATCTGGCTGGCAGCGGGATAGCCGAGTTCGACATCGAGCGAAATGTCGCTGCCGCTGACCTTGACGTTGCGCACGCAGCGCGAGGTCACCAGGTCCTTGCCGGTGTTGGGATCGACAACGCCGCGCAGGGCGTCGGTGGCGCGTTCAGGTGTGAGGCTCATGGGGCGACGTGCCGCAAGCGGCAGCAGTGGAGTCGAATCGATGAGTCTATCGGAGAGGCTGAGTGCACGATGCCGCTGATAGACTCTGACGCAGCAAGGTTTATCCCGATGGACGCTCCAACGCAGCCCCGCTTCGCCGTCTCGGCACACTTGGCTCACGCGGCCCCGTGGGGCGTTGTCGCGTCCGCCGCCGACCCCAGCGGCAACGGCGGGCGCACGCGGGCGCCAGCGCGCGTCCGAATGTGCCGGCCCGCGCACTGAGAGCGCGGCGGCCACCGGCCGTCGCCTGCGCGCCCACCGCGGCGCGCCACCCCTGACGGGAACACCGCTTTCAAAGGTCTGCCATGTCGCGCCAACTGTTCGTCACCACCGCCCTGCCCTACGCCAACGCGCCGTTCCACATCGGCCACATGATGGAGTACATCCAGGCCGACATCTGGGTGCGCTTCCAGCGGATGCGCGGGCACAAGGTGCATTTCGTCGGCGCCGACGATGCGCATGGCGCGCCGATCATGATCGCCGCCGAGAAGGCAGGCCAGACGCCGCAGCAGTTCGTGGCCGCGATCGCCGCCGGCCGCGCGCAGTACCTGGATGGCTTCCACATCGCCTTCGACCACTGGCACAGCACCGACTCGGCCGAAAACGTCGAACTGGCCCAGGGCATCTACCGCGCGCTGCGCGCCGCCGGCCTGGTGGCCACGCGCACGATCGAGCAGTTCTTCGATCCGGTGAAGAACATGTTCCTGCCGGATCGCTACATCAAGGGCGAGTGCCCGAAGTGCGGCGCGAAGGACCAGTACGGCGACTCCTGCGAGGCCTGTGGCGCCGTCTACGCGCCCACCGACCTGAAGAACCCGTACTCGACACTGAGCGGCGCCACGCCCGAACTGCGCAGCAGCGAGCATTACTTCTTCAGCCTGTCGGATGCGCGCTGCATCGCGTTCCTGCGCGCCTGGACCACCGGCAACAACCGCCATGGCGAGCCGCGGCTGCAGTCCGAGGTGCTGGCCAAGGCGCAGGAGTGGCTGGGCAAGGACGACGACGCCGGCGGCAAGGGTCTGGCCGACTGGGACATCTCGCGCGATGCGCCGTACTTCGGCATCCCGATACCCGATGCGCCGGGCAAGTACTTCTATGTGTGGCTGGACGCGCCGGTCGGCTACCTGGCCGCGCTGAAGAGCTATTTCGACTCGGGCAAGGCCGCCGCACGCGGCGAGCCGCGCGGCTTCGATACGTTCGTTGCCGACCCGGCGGTCGAGCGAATTACCGCCTCGCTAGTGTTAATGATTTCGTTTAAGAAATCGTTACTGTATAGG
>CAZTUT010000074.1:0-14556 GCA_964616395.1 uncultured Burkholderiaceae bacterium | reverse complement strand
TTTCCTTCGGGATCATCTCGGAGCGCGGCAGGCGGGCCTCGACCTTGCCGATCTCCACCACCATGTCGCCCTTGTCCATGCGCTTGATGGTGCCGTTGACGATCTGGTCACCACGCGCCAGGAATTCCTGCAGCAGCTGCTCGCGCTCGGCGTCGCGGATTTTCTGCAGGATCACTTGCTTGGTGTCCTGCGCGAAGCGGCGGCCCAGCGTTTCTTCCTGCTTGGGCAGCAGCTCCTCGATGTAGTCGTCGACCTCGACTTCGGCGTCGAGGTCCTTGGCGTCGGACTGGATGATCTGGTGACCCGGCTCCTGCAGGCCGGCCTCGTCGGGCACCACCAGCCAGCGGCGGTAGGCCTCGTAGTCGCCGCTTTCGCGGTCCACGGCCACCCGCACCTCGGCGTCTTCCTCGGGCAGCAGTTTCTTGGTCGCAGCCGCCAGCGCCAGTTCGAGGGCGCCGAAGACGACTTCGCGCGGCACGTTCTTCTCGCGTGCCAGAACATCGACGGTCATCAAGATTTCTTTGCCGTTCACTGCTTGCTCCTGAAATCCAGCATCGGCACCAGCCGGGCCTTGTCCACGTCCGCCAGGGCGAACTCGATCGTCTGCGGCTCGGCCTGCGCTTTGGCGCCTGCCTTGCCCCGGGTCTTGCCGGAAGCCTTGGCCGCCACCGGGCGCACGCGGCGCACCGGTTCGGCAGCTTCCTCGTCGGGCGTCACCGCCAGCGTCAGGCGCTCGGCGCCGGACTCGCCCGCCACCGCAAGCAGGCGGCCCTGCCACCGCTTGCGGCCATTCAACGGTGCGTGCAACTGCACCTTTACTTCCTCGCCCATGAAGCGCACGTAGTCGCGCAGCTTCTTCAGCGGCCGATCCACGCCGGGCGACCCAACTTCCAGCCGCTCGTAGGCCACGTTCTCGACCGCGAACAGGTGCGTCAGCTGATGGCTGACGCGCTCGCAATCCTCAATGGTGATGCCGGCTTCGGCCGGGGTATCGAGCGTGACGCGCAGCAGCCCGCCGGCAGCGCGCTCGAGGTCGACCAGCTCGTAACCGAGCCCTTCGACCGTGCGTTCCACCAACGCAAGCAGTTCCGTCGCGACCGCCGCCACCGGCATGAACCTCCAAGAACAGGACCGCAAAAAAAAATGGGCTCAAGAGCCCATTCACTCAACCAACAGGCTTGCCCCCGGGATCGCCGCGCGCGGCGGCCTCTCGATACGGCGCCTCCGTGAAGGCACCGTGGCCAACGCTCGCATTCCTGAAGCGCCGGACCGGGCAACCGTGCAGCGTGATCCCCCGGCGCAGCTCAAGACAGCGACTGCTAGGACGGACGGGCTTTACGGCAACCGCGCATTATATGCTCTGGCAGGTCCGACTCACAAGTCAGACCCGAAGCACGCACCCGGGAAGCGTGCGGATCAGTAGCCGCGGGGTGGCTTGGGGCGGCGCAGCTTGTTCTGACGCACGCCGCCCGGCTGGCCCAGACCGGCCTGGATGTACTGAACCGTGCTGGTCATCGGGTCAGGCTGGCGCGGCGGCCGATTGCCCTGTCCGCCCGATCCGCCCTGACCGCGCGGCCCCTTGCCCTTGCCGCGCGGACCCTGCCCGCTGCGCGGCTGGCCGCCGCCACCGCCACCGCTGCGAACCTCGTCAGCGCCGATACCCAGGTCATGCATCCACGCCTGCACCCACTCGGGCGAAAGCTCGGAGTAGCGGCTACGACCCAGCGAGCGAGGCAGCGCGACCGCGCCATAGCGGACGCGAATCAGCCGGCTGACCTCGAGGCCCGCCTGCTCGAACATGCGCCGCACCTCGCGGTTGCGACCCTCGGCGATCGTGACGCGATACCAGTGGTTGGCACCGCTGCCGCCAGCCGACTCGATGTGGTTGAAGCGGGCCGGGCCGTCGTCCAGCGTCACGCCGTCGCGCAGCGCCTGCATCTGCGCCTCGGTCAATTCGCCCAGCACCCGCACCGCATACTCGCGCTCAACCTCGTAGCGCGGATGCATCAGCCGGTTGGCCAGTTCGCCCGAGGTGGTGAACAGCAGCAGTCCCTCGGTGTTGAAGTCGAGGCGACCTACGGCGACCCAGCGGCCACCGCTGACCTTGGGCAGTTTCTCGAACACGGTCGGGCGGCCTTCCGGATCGTCCTGCGACACGATCTCGCCCACCGGCTTGTAGTACAGCAGCACGCGCGGCGGGCGGCCCGCCGCCTTCAGCCGCAATTGCAGCGGCTTGCCGTTGACGCGCACCTGATCAGTCGGCATCACACGCTGGCCGGTATGGGCCGGCAGGCCGTTGACCGACACCCGGCCGGCCAGGATCAGTTCCTCCATGTCGCGGCGCGAGCCGATGCCGGCGTCGGCCAGCACCTTGTGCAGTTTCTCGGACTGCGCATTGAGTGCCTGCTTGGTCGCCTTGCGACCACGCTCCAGCAGTTCGCGCGGCAGCGGCTGCGACGGCAGCGCCGACAGGTTCAGTTCATCGCCCTCGCCAGCCAGCGGGGCGGCCGGCCGCGGCTCGCCTGCGGTGGGCGCCGCATCCGTGCCGCCGGCGCCTTCAGCGCGCGGCTCGTTGCGCGGTTCGCCGCGGCCTTCGCCCCGGTTCTCGCCGCGGCCGCGGCCGCGCCGGCGCCGTCCGTGCGGCCCGCGCGAACGCCGCTCGTTGCCGGGCGTGGCGCCCTCGCCTTCACCCGCGGCATCACCGGCCGCTGTCGACGGCGGCTGCGCCGCGGCCTGCGCTTCCTCGCCGGCGGGCTCGCGGGCCGGCACGGCGTCATCGTCGGACACAGGGCGATGCGAATGAGTCATGGGGTCACGCTGTTGGTTGCTCCGGACTGGCCGGAGGCGGCAGGGAAGCGTCGGTGGACGCTGATGCGACAACGGAATCGGCGGCTGCATCAGCGGCAGGGGCCGAATCAGGCGTGGCCACTGACGCTTCAGTCGATACAGGCGGCTCGGCAGATCCAGCAGATTCGGCGGGCTCGGCCAGCGCCGCCACGGGCGTTGACTCGGTTTCGAGTGCGGAGATCAGATCACCGGAGGCCTCGGGGGTGGATGCTTCGCCTGCGGCCGCGGCAAACTGCAACTCGAACTCGGGCGTCACGGCGCCACCGGCATCGAGGGCCGGCAGTTCCTCCAGCGAGCGCAGGCCCAGGTCGTCGAGGAACTGGCGCGTGGTGGCGAACAGGGCGGGCCGGCCGGGCGCCTCGCGGTGGCCAATGGCCTCGACCCAGCCGCGATCCTCCAGCGCCTTGAGCACCTGGCTCGACACGGTGACGCCGCGGATCTCCTCGATGTCGCCGCGCGTGACCGGCTGGCGATAGGCAATGATCGCCAGTGTCTCGAGCACCGCACGCGAATACTTGGGCGGCTTCTCCGGGTTGAGACGGTCCAGGTAAGGCCGCATTGCCGGCGTGCTCTGGAACCGCCAGCCCGAGGCCAGCACCACCAGTTCGATGCCGCGTCCGTTCCAGTCGCGCCGCAACTCATCGAGCAGCGTGCGCAGCGTGTCGGCATTCAGTTCATCGGCGAACAGCCGGCGCAGTTCCGACAGCGGCAGCGGTTGCTGCGCCGTCAGGAGCGCGGTTTCGAGGACGAGCTTCGCCTCTTGTGTATTCATGTCGGTCAGCAGTGCGCATGTGGCGCGGCCACCATCCGCAGCAGCGCGGATGCGCGAGGCGCGCACAGGCGGAACACCTGTGTGTTGCGTGAAATCGAGATCCGGTGCTCGACGCTCGCCGGCGCGGTGCAGGCTGTTTTTTAAATCTGGCAGCCGCGGCAGGAGCGACCCGAAAACGGGATGGAGCGCAAACGCGGGCCGGCGGTCACGCGGCGCACTGCGCTCGCAGGTGTTTGCCGGGCCAATATCAATGAGAAAAGTGTATCACCGGCCCCTGGGGATCGGCACAGGGATCCGGTGCGCAGCCACTGCACCGCACGGCGTCGCGATGCGGCATCCGCATCGTGCAAAAAACTTTCGCGCAACCTCTTGTGCCGCCGCCGATTACTGTATACATTTACAGCGTTCGATTGACAGTACACATCCAAAGTCCCATCCACGCCTCGCAGCCGCCGCCATGAACGCCGAAAACCTGCTCACCCCCCGCCAGAGCGAGATCCTCGACTTCATCCGCCAGTCGCTCGTCGACAGCGGCGCCCCGCCCACGCGCGACGAGATCGCCCGCGCCTTCGGCTTCCGCTCGCTCAACGCCGCCGAGCAGCACCTGCAGGCACTGCAGAAGAAGGGGCTGATCGAACTGGTGGCCGGCACCTCGCGCGGCATCCGCCTCAAGGAAACCGTGCTGGCGCTGAAGGAGGCAGCCGCCGAGTTCGGCCTGCCGCTGATCGGCAAGGTCGCCGCTGGCAGCCCCATCCTGGCGCAGGAAAACGTGCTCAAGCACCCGGCCATCGACCCGCTGATGTTCAAGCCGCGCGCCGACTACCTGCTCGAAGTGCGCGGCATGAGCATGCGTGACGCCGGCATTCTCGACGGCGACTGGCTCGCCGTACACAAGCAGGCCACCGCCCACACCGGCCAGGTGGTGGTGGCCCGCCTCGGCGATGAAGTCACAGTCAAGCGGCTGCGGCTGCGCGGCCAGCGCGCCGAGCTGATCGCCGAGAATCCCGATTACAAGCCCATCGTGGTCGACATGCGGCGTGATCCGCTGTCGATCGAAGGGATCGCGGTCGGCGTGATCCGGCCCTCGATCTAGCACCGTCGCTTTAGCGACCCATCGTTGCGCGGCAGGCCCGCGCTTCCCCAACCTCTTCTTCGCGAGGCGTCCATGCGTGCCGCCCAAGGCCTTCTTTCGCTCTTTGAATCCGCAGGTGCTCCGGCTCCCGCCCCTCTGCCTGCCGCCGTGGCAGCAACGGCTGCGCCAGCTGTCGCCTGCGCCGCATCGGCAGCACCGCTGGCAGGCACTGCGCTGTCCACCCATCTGTGGCGCGCTGAAAGCCTCGATGCCGACGATCACCGGCCGGTGCAGCCCAGCGGCTTTGCCGCGCTCGACGCCGAACTACCGGGCGGCGGCTGGCCGCAGGGCCAGCTGATCGAACTGCTGCTCGACACGCCCGGCATCGGCGAACTGTCGCTGCTGGCCCCGGCGCTGACCGCCGCCTGCAGCCAGCGCAACAGCGTCTGCGTGCTGCCGCTGGCGCAGCCCGCAACCGCCGGCAGCCGCGCTGCGCACGCGGTTCCGCTGCCCTATGCACCAGCCTGGCAGACCGCCGGCATCGACTGCCAGCGCTGCGTCTTCGTGCAGCCGGCCACGCCGCGCGAGACCTGGTGGACGCTCGAGCAGTCGCTGCGCTCCGGCCACCTCGGCGCCGTGATCGGCTGGCTGCCCGACAGCGGCGCCCACGGCAGCGATGCCGACTTCCGCGCGCTGCGCCGCCTGCATCTGCTGGCAGCGCAACGTCAGGCCCTGGTGTTCGTGCTGCGATCCACTCGCCATGCCCGCTCGCCCTCGCCGGCCGCGCTGCGCCTGCAACTCACGCAGCACGATGGCCTGCTGCAGGTCCAGGTGCTCAAGCGACGCGGCCGTCCGCTGCTCGAGCCGGTGGCCATGCAGGTCCATCCGGCCGACTGGCGACATGCGCGCGTGGCCCCGCCCGCGACCCGCGAGCCAGTCGAGGTCAACGCCGTGCCCAGTGCGCGCAGTGATGCGGTCGAGCGGCGCCAGTTGCGCTGGTCGATGAAGGCGCTGTTCAGCCACTGAAGCGCAGGGCAGCCACCGCCTTCACTGACTTAAACAGCCTCACGGGTCTCATCGGTCTCATTACCGCGCCCGCTTCGCCGGCCCGGCTGATCGCACCGCGCCGCCTCGCCGGCCCGCCGCCGAGGTCGGTGCGTCACCGAATGCCGGCCTGCACCGCCCGTCCACCGCATGGCCCTGTGGCTTGCCCTCACGCTGCCTGCGCTGCCGCTGCAACTGGCGGCGCGCGCGCTCGGCCCCGAGGCAGCCGCGCTGCCGCTCGTCGTCACCGACGGTCCGGCGCAGCGGCCGCTCGTGGCGTTCTGCAACGGCAGCGCGCAAGACGCCGGCATTCGCCCCGGCCTGAAACTCGCTGCCGCCCAGGCGCTGGCGCAGCCGCTGATCGCGCAGCCACGCCAGCCTGAGCGCGAATCGGCCGCGCTGCACGAACTGGCCTGCTGGGCCTACCAGTTCAGCGGCGCCATTACGCCATTGCAGGCCGACCCTGACCCGGGGCTGCTGCTGGAGATCGGCGGCAGCCTGCGCCTGTTCGGCGGCCGCGCGCTGCTGCTGCGCCGCCTGCGCTCGGAGCTCGCCGGGCTCGGCTATCAGGGCTGTCCTGCCATCGCCCCCACGCCGCTGGCGGCGCGCTGGCTGGCGCTGGCACGCAGCCGCCGGCTGCCTGCCGCGCGCGATGTGCTGAGCAGCGACGAACTTGCCGCCGCGCTCGATCCGCTGCCGCTGGCGATCTGCTGCGCCAGCACCGAACGCCAGCCGCTGCTGGCCACGCTCGATGCGCTCGGGCTGCACGCACTTGGTCCGCTGCGCCGGCTGCCACGCGCCGGGCTGCGCCGACGCATCGGCGCGGCACTGCTCGACGACATCGACCGCGCCCTCGGCCTCCGGCCCGACCCGCAGCCCACCTTCGAGCCACCGGCCCACTTCGAGGCCCGCATCGACCTGCCGGCCGACCTCACCGACAGCGCGCGCCTGATGATTCCGGCCGAGCGCCTGCTGCGCTCGCTCGAAGGCTTCCTGCGCGGCCGCGATGCCGGCGCCACACGGATCGAATTCAGCGCGCTGCACAGCCCGCGCCGCACGCAGCCGGTACCGCCTACGCCGATCGTGCTGACGCTGGCCGCGCCCGAGCGCGACGCCTTGCGTCTGACCCGGCTGCTGGCCGAGCGCCTGACGCGCGTGCAGTTACCCGAGCCGGCGATCGCGCTATGCCTGCGCGTGGAGACGCTGCAACGCTTTGCCGCCGTCCATGCCAGCCTGCTGCCGCCCTCGCCCGCCAGCGGTGGCACCGACGCCGATTGGCTGCATCTGGCCGAAACGCTGCACGCGCGGCTCGGCTCGCAACGGGTATTCCAGTTGCAGACGGTCGATGACCACCGGCCCGAACATGCGCAGCGCGCAGTGCCGCTCAACACGCCGCCACTCGCTGCTTGCGAACCCCCGGCGCCGGGTTTGACTGACACGCCTGCACCGCCGCGGCCGATGCTGCTGCTGCCGCAACCGCAGCCACTGTCCACCGAGGCTGCTGCCAATGCCGCCGATCCGCCCCCGGTCTACGGCGGCGCGCTGACGCTGATTGCTGGCCCCGAGCGCATCGAGGCCGGCTGGTGGAGTCTCGGCGCCGACGCGCGCGACGGCGCTGTCCACCGCGATTACTTCGTGGCCCGCAATCCGCGCGGCCAGACGCTCTGGGTGTTCCGCGAACTCGCCGCGCCGCGTGGCTGGTTCCTGCACGGCTTCTTCGCCTGACGGCCCAAGCGCCGCGTGAACCCCGTGCTCAGAGCGCGCCGTTGTGGCGCAACCCCTCCAGCCGCAGCGCGATCCGCTGCTCCAGCTCCGAAAGACGCCGCTGCATCGCCTCGCGCGCCACCGGATCGCTCTGCGCGCCCAGCGCTTCGCGCAGCCGCGCGCGCTCGTGAAACAGCGCCACCTCCGGCGGCGCCATGCCCGCATCCTTCAGGATCTTGAACGGCATGCGGAACTCGACGGGTGTGGAATCCCAGCCCGCATCCTCGGCCAGCGGCTTGCCGTAACTCGCCGACAGCCGCAGTTCGCCGCTGCGCTCGGCCGCCGCCAGATGACGGCCGATGTCGTCTTCGAGAACTTCGAGCTTGGGCATCGTGCGCTCCGCTAACGGTCGGCTGACAACGCCGGCCTCGTCGAAAGTGTAAGTCGCCCTATCCGGGGCCTTCAGGGTGCAGCAGGAAGCTCGACCAGTTGCAACTCGTTGCCCGACGGATCGACGAAGGTTGCCAGAATGCCGCCCCACGCCTGCCTCTCCGGCGCGCCGCTGAACCGAACCCCGCGCGCCTGCAGGTCGCGATGACACGCCGCCACGTCCGTCACCGCAAACGACACACCGCTGAAGCGGCCCACCAGCATCCGCTCGTCTTCCGGCGCATCTGCCTCGACTCGTTCGATCACCAGGTCAGCGCCACCGGCGTCGAACACGCAGTAGCCGAAGCGGCTGCCATCGACCTTCAGGCCGAAGCCGAGCCGACTGGCGTAGAACGCCCTGGCGGCATCGATGTCGTCGACGAACACACGAACGGCACTCAGTCTCATGGCCCACCCTCCTGATTCGAGTGACGAAAGCCTTGAACCAACCTTCAGCCGCGCAGCGGGACAGGCGTGATCACATCGAACTGCTGAACCACGCCCTGCCACTGACCGTCGGCCACGATCAACTCCGTGTAGCGCCCTTGGGTGAACTCTCCGATCACCCTGCGCCAAAACGCCTGGGCGCCGTGGTTGGCCGGCATCTGCCCGACTTCCCATGGTCCTGGATGGCGGGTCAGCACGAACTTCGCCAGGCCGCGGCCCACACCGGTACGTTAAGCGGCTGCGAGCGAGCGCTCCGCTAGAACGTCTTGCAATCGTTGCATGCATCTTGATCGAGGACGGCGGGTCGCTGCAACCCTCGCGCAGGCCCTGGGCATCGCAGACGAGGCAACGCCGCAAACAACCGCAAATGACGCGACGTGGCCCTCGACCGACTGATCTCCAGATGCTGGCCCAGCCTGAAGCCTGCGCCAACACGCACGTGAAGCGTTCAGCTGCAGATCAACGAACCGTCAGACTGATGCTGCCGGAGCCGGTCAGGCCCTTTGGGTCGCGCGCGACCACCGTGAACCGGTAACTGCCCGCGCTCGCCCGGTCCCAGGTGAGAACGCCGCCGCTGCCAATCGTCAGACCGGCCGGGGCACCGCTCAGCGCGAAGGTCAGCGCATCACCATCGGGGTCGCTGGCGGGGACCCGCAGCGCGAGCCTCGTGCCCGGCGTCGTGATGATGGTCATGTTCGCCACCACCGGCGCGCGGTTCTGCGATGCGATGCTGAACGTCAGCACGCCCTGGGCGGTGGCGCCCGACGGATCGCGCACGGACACCGCCACCTGAGTCGAGCCCAGCCGTGGCGAGGCCCACGCAAAGCGGCCGGTATTGGCATCGAGCGTGAAGCCCGAGGGCGCGCTGCCGACAATGGCATAGGTGAGCCTGTCGCCGTCGGGGTCGGTCGCCGCCACGGCGCCGGAAAGCGGCATGTTCACGCTGCCACTGAGCGTTGCGCTCTGCACCTGGGGCGCCCGGTTCACTGCGGTCACCTGGATCGTGCTGGTGGCCTGGGTGCGTCCACCCTCCGGATCGGTGGCGGTCACGGTCACCGCGTACCGACCCGCCATCGGGCTCGGCCAGCGGATCGCGCCATTGCTCAGCGTCATGCCTGCAGGCGCGCCCGACAGAGCCAGCGTCACGGCGCCACCCTCAGGATCCTTGGCCGACACCGGAACGCTCAGCGCAGTACCTGCCGCGACGCGTACGTCGGGCGACAGCGAGATTACTGGCGGGCTGTTGGTCACCACGAGCGTGTAGGACCGCGTGGTTGACTGGCCATAGGCATCGGTCGCACGCAGCGCGAGCGCGGCGCTCGATCCCGTGGGCATCGGCCAGCTCAACGCACCGCTGGACGACAGCGTCATCCCGGCCGGGCCCGACACCAGCGCATAGGTGATCGCATCGCCGTCGCCATCGCGCGCCGGCAGGGCCACGTTGTAAGCGGTCCGAACCCGAGCGGAGACAAGTGTTACCGGCAACGCAGGCGGGTTGTTGACGAGCACCGTCACGGTATTCCTGGCCTCCTGGCCGGCGGTCGCCGCCGTCACCTCGAAGGTCAGCGGCCCGCTCACCGAAGGCGCGGTAAAGCTGTAGCTGGTGCCGGCTGCGGAGGTGGCGGCCGACGCAACCGGTGTGCCGGCCACCTGCCGCCACTGGTAGGCGGCATTCGGAATGCCCGGCGCCGCGGCGGTCAGCGTGGCCTGCGTCCCGCGCGCGACCAGGCCCTGCTGGGTCGCGCCTTGGGTGCCGCGCGTGATGCCAGCGCCGAAGTCGATCCTGACCAGCGGTGTGCCGGACACCTGTCGCAGCGCCGCCGCTGCATCGAGCACACCTGCGCCGCACAGCCCCTTGTTCATCGCGCAGAAGCCATTAGCCGCATGCGGTCGCGCCGATGTGACCAGGGCCGAGCGCACCTGCGCGGGCGTGATGTCCGGCTTGACTGCATAGAGCAACGCGGCCGCTGCAGCCGCGTGCGGGCTGGCCGCCGAGGTGCCCAGGAAGTAGCGCACATCGCCAAAGCTCTGAAACGTTGTCTGGCCGATCACGCTGAGCGCCACCGTTGGCGTGCTGTCGCAGTTGATGCCAACGCCGCCGCGGCACGCGCCACCACCCGGCGCGGTGAGCGCCAGACCCTGCCCATGATTGGAATAGCTCGCCAGGTCGCCGCTGGCGTTGTGCGCGCCAATGGCGATCGCGCCAGTGCAGTTGGCCGGCGACGAAATCGAGTTGAGGCCGCTGTTGCCGGAGGCAGCCACAACGGTGATGCCGGCGTTGACCGCCGCCGTCACACCATCCTGCATGTACTGATAGCAGGGCGCGTTGCCCCCCAGACTGAGGTTGGCCACATGCACCTTGCGCGTGTTGGCGGGAACGCCCGCCACGCTGCGCCCGGCAAGCCAGGAAAGCGCATCGGCGGTGTCGGACAGCCAGCCGCCACAACGCCCCAGCACCCGGATCGGCATGATGCGGGCCGCAGGCGCTGCGCCGGCCATGCCGTTTCCGTTATTGGCCACGGCGGCAATCTGCGAGGCCACCGCCACGCCGTGCCAGGAACTGGCACCCGAGCCGCAGAAGTCGCCGTTGTCGGTCGGGTCGGCATCGCGGCCGCCACCGTCGCCGGCCATGGTCGGATCCGACACGAAATCAGCGCCGGGCACGAGGTTGGCCACGAGGTCGGGGTGGTTCAGCGTGCCTGTGTCGAGCACCGCCACCGTCACACCCTCGCCCCGCGTGACATTCCACGCGGAACGAAATGCGCCGCCGCCGGCCGAGACGCTGGCCGGGCGCAGCGCCCACTGCATCGACAGGAAAGGATCGTTGGTCCCCACCTCCGGTGCCGAGACCTGCGTCGAGCTGATGCGTACATCCGGCTCCACGCTGAGCACCTGCGGATCGGCGGAAAGCTGCGCCGCCATCTGTCGCGCCTGGTCCGCCCTCAGTGCCTTTGGCGCCACGACCACTACCGCACCCGAACTCAGCGTCCGCAGCGTGACAAAGCTCGGCGCGCCCGACTTGCCCGCCATGCGCGACTGCACAGCGGCCAGCCGCTGTGCCGGCCCCTGCTCTGCCTGGGTGCTGCTACCGGACTCCGAAGCTGGCGCCATGCGCACCACGTATCGCATCTCGCCGGCAAACGGCTCGGAGACGGCCGGCAGATCGGCGACCGGCCCGCGTTCGGGCGGCGAGGACCCCAACGCGTCCGGGCCGGCATCCGACCCGCCGCCGCATGCGGCAAGAATAGAAACGAGCAGCGCGCCCGCGACGGCACGTCGGATGTTGTTGTATTGCAAGGCATCTCCCGCTGAATGAATTCGGGAAGCGCCGCCCCTGCGGGCCCGACCTCATGGCAGACGTGACACGGAGTCACAACCTCGCCGCGATTGCGGCCGACACGGTTGCACACCCGGCCCACCGCCGGCGCTCTGATCGTTCTATCGGTCAGTTGAGTACCGGGCTCGAGCCACGGATCGACGGGATAACGGCCTAATCCGCCGGTCGCGCTGCGTGTCGGCCATCCATCCAGCGGGATCAATGAATGGGTTGCGCTGTCGGATGGCTATGTCCCGAACTGAACGGTCACGCTGCGCCCGCGGGCACCTGCAGTTCCTTCCTCATCGCAGCGTTTTGTAGGACCACGCCGCGAACCACCGGCTCCTTTCGCGCCACCACGCTGAAACCAAAGCGCGCGAAGAACGGCTCGGCAGTGCGGCTGACATCCGAGGTCAGCACCGGCGTTCCGCGCCGGGCCGCCTCCTCGTGAATTCGCGACATCAACATCGCGCCGATGCCGCGTCGCGGATGAAATCCGCTGACGAAGAAGTGATCGATGTATCCGCTCGGCTGCAGATCGGCATAGCCGACGATCTCCTCGCCGTCCTGCGCGACGAAAGGCTGGATGCCGCGCATGCGCTGTTGCCAGAGCGCAGGATCGACGTCATCAGGCGCCCACGCCTGGATCTGCGCTTGGGTGTAGTCGCGAATGGCCACCCGATGAATTGCAGAGTGAAAAACGCGGAACAAGGCCGGCTCGTCCCCGGGCTGAAAGGCGCGAATGAGCATGGAGGAAGTGATTGGACGCCGAAACCTGAAACAAAAAACCACGGAAGCGGCGCGGTTCCGCTTGAGCGGCCTGGGTCGGGCGCGTTACCGCAGCCACTCCGAGCTGATCGCCTTGCGACTCAGCATCAACAGGCCAACAGCGATGAACGCGACCAGCGCCTGCATTCCCACAACGGCAGAACCCAGCGATTGAGACGCCCCGGCGATCCCGAACAGCCCGATGTCCTGCAGAACAATGCCGAGCAATGAGAGCGCGAACGCCCAGAGGGCCCAGCGCCGCTTGAGCAGGAGGAACAGGCAACCCAGGGTTCCCGCGACCACGGCGAGCGCGCTACCCGCGATCGACCATCCCGGACGCGCTGCGTGAAGCGCCTGCTGGTCCGCGGGGAGCGCAGCAATGTCTGACGGCGAGAGGCTCATATCCATGCCGACGGCGATGAGCCCGACAAAGTTCCAGAGAAGTGCAACGACTGCGACCACGGTGAACCAGGCGGGCGGCTTGTTCATGGGTGTCTCGACTTGGGAATGGGTGCTCAACCGCCAACTTCACGACACGGTGCGTGTGGACGCATGCATCGTCTCAACTTCGCGTCCCATCATAGGCATCGCGCGCTTCGGGGCCAAGTGGGCCGAGCCACAGTTCGAGGATCTCATCGCCATAGGCGTCGATCGCCCCCGTTGCGCGCCAGCCCAGGTACCGATAGAAGCCATGCGATCGAACGGTAGGGTCGGCCGCGCAGCCGAGAAAGAGTCTTCGATGGCCGCGCTGTCGAAGCGCCTCGACAACGCGTGCGAGCAGCTCGCGCCCGAGGCCCTGCCCCTCTGCGGCCGGCAGAAGTGCGAGGACGACGATTTCGCCGGTCCCGGTATTGCCGAAGCAGTACCCCACGAGCGCGCCATGTCGCTTTACGGTGACGCCAATCAATTCACCGGCTCGGATCGATTCGGCCCACGTGCTCGCCGTGATGCCAACGCTCGCAAGTCGAGCTTCGGACACCGCGTTCTCCCGCGTGAGACCGCGAAGACGAACGAAGGCCGGTGCCTCATCGGCGTCGGCAGCGGCAATCGACACGTCGCTGATCATGAAGGGTCCCGCTCTGCCCGACGAAAGCCCGCCATGCGCGACATCTCGCACACCATGAGGTGATAGGTGCCTCGAAGACCCGTCTCCCTGAAACCGCAACTCAGGTACATGAAACGCGCCGGATTCTCGGGATGAACCGTCAGCGCCACCGACCGATAGCCGTGATCCCACGCGGCCGCCAACGCTGCCTTCATCAGCGGCTTGCCAAAGCCGCGACGTTGAAACGCCGGCTCCAGCGCAATGCCAAGTTGCGGCGTCTCGTCGTCGATGTAGCCAAGGCCCTGACGTTCCGGCAGCAGTCGCATCCAGCACGCGCCGGCATCCTGCCCGTCCACAACAGCCACGACGCCTACATCGGTCGGCTGGCCCCAGCCCTCAACCAGGATGCGCACCCCCGGATGTTGGAGTATCGCGATGGGCCGAAGCGGCGCAGGCGGCGGGTCCCAGAGCGCGATATGCAGCCACTGCCACAAGCGCTGCTGGTCCGAGGCGACGAGGGGGCGGAGGTGCAGCAATCGGGTTCCTTTCCTAAATGGCGCCACAAGACCGGTTCCAGCGGTGCCGTCTGTCGCGCTGCATCCCGATCACGTCAGTGGGTCAAACGGGAGCGCGACATGAGTAAATGACCAAGCGGGTACATGCGCAACTTCGGCTGTTGACTTCAGGGGGAAGTCCCTACAAATGATTAGCCTCACTTTGACTTGCTTCGCGAGACCCTGGAGCGGCAGCCAAGGCTCTCAGTTCGCTTCGAACGAACAAGCGGCGCAGCAGGAATACGCCAAAAACGGGAGCAAGGACCCAGAGCGGCCCAAACGTGAACTCACTATCCCTGGCCACATACCAAGTGACGCTGATGCCGGCAATCAATGCCAAGCACCAAAGCCTGTAGGACCATTTGGCTTCGACATTCTTCTCTGCTCGCCGAAGCAGAGCCGCTTGATGCCGTGGTTCAAGAAAAGATAAACCGGGTACCCGAAGGAAAGCAGGGACGCGGGGCGCGCGTGCGTTCTGAATCTCATTGAGGCGACGACGCTCTGTAGCGATGATCTCCTCGGCCGCAGCGATGGCTTTCTCTCGACTGATCATGATGT
>CAZTUT010000073.1:0-14709 GCA_964616395.1 uncultured Burkholderiaceae bacterium | reverse complement strand
GCAGTCGCACCGGGTGCCACGGCCTGCACGTCCATCCAGGCTTCATACAGCGCCGGCCGCATCAGGTCGTTCATCGCCGCGTCGACGATCGCGAAGTTTTTCGCCTCGCCGTGCTTGATCAGGTTGACGCGGGTCAGCAGCACGCCGGCATTGCCGACGATCGAGCGGCCCGGCTCGAACAGGATCTCGCGCTGACCGTGGCCACGCGCATCGACGCGCGACAGCACGGCGGCGATCAGCTCGCCCGTGGCCGGCGGTGTCTCGTCGCCGTAGGTGATGCCGAGCCCGCCACCGAAGTCGATGTGATCGAGTTCGATGCCGTCGCGCGCCAGCGCCTCGACCAGGTCGAGCACCTTGTCGGCGGCATCGACATACGGTTGCACCTCGGTGATCTGCGAGCCGATGTGGCAGTCGATGCCGGCGATCTCGATGTTGGGCAGCGCCGCGGCGCGCCGGTACAGCGCCAGTGTGTCGGCATAGGCGACGCCGAACTTGTTCTGCTTCAGGCCGGTGGTGATGTACGGGTGGGTCTTCGGGTCGACATCGGGGTTGGTGCGCACCGAGACGGGCGCGCGCAGGCCGAGCCCGGCGGCCACGCGCTGCACCCGTTCCAGTTCGTCGATCGACTCGAGGTTGAAGCACTTGATGCCGACGCGCAGCGCGGCGGCGATCTCGTCGGCGGTCTTGCCCACGCCCGAGAACACGACCTTGCGCGGATCGCCACCAGCGGCCAGCACGCGCGCCAGTTCACCGCCGGAGACGATGTCGAAGCCGCTGCCAGCGCGCGCCAGCAGGCCGAGTACCGCGAGGTTGGAATTGGCCTTGGTCGCGTAGCAGACCAGCGCGCGCCGGCCAGCGAGCGCATCGGCGTAGCTGCGATACGCTTCCAGGATGGCGGCGCGCGAGTACACGTAGGTGGGTGTGCCGAAGCGCTGCGCGATGACGGCCAGCGGCACGTCCTCGCAATGCAGCGCGCCGTTGCGCCGCGCGAATGCGGGCGCCTTGTGCAGCGGAGCGTTCATTTGCGTTCGTCGGTCGTGCCCGGCAGATCGGGCACCTTGGGCGGGGGCGGTGGTGCCTTGCGCGGCGGATCGGGATAGGGCCAGGGCGCGCCCACGGGCACGCCGGGTACCTGCAAGGGTCCCTTCTGGCCGCAGGCGGTCAGCGCCGCCAGCAGACCGGCCACTAGAATCAGCGCCGCTTTCCTGAGCATGCGGCCAAGATATCACGCCAACCCGTACGACTTCGTCCGCGTGCTCGCGGCCTGCGCCGCGCGCTGCAGCCGAGTGATTGATCGAGGCAGCCAACCCATGACGATGACCGAATCCGAATTCAGTGAACTGGCCGAGGCGACCCTCGACGCCATCGAGGCCGCACTCGAGGCCACCGGCGCCGACATCGAGGCCAGCCGCAGCGGCAACGTGCTGACGCTCGAACTCGACAACGGCTCGAAGGTCGTGGTCAACAGCCAGGCGCCGATGCAGCAGATCTGGGTGGCGGCGCGCAGCGGCGGCTTCCACTACGGGCGGCAGGACGGCGCCTGGATCGATACGCGCGAGGGCAGCGAGCTGTTCGCGGCGCTGTCGCGCATCCTGTCGGCGCAGGGGGGCGCGCCGGTGCTGCTGGCGCCGCCGCGCTGAGCGATCTGTCGAAAACGCCGGCGCGTGCGTACGGCCGGCGTGATTGCGAGTCCGCGACGCTCAGAAGATCTGGTCGCGCACCGATTCGGCCTTCTTCTTCTCTTCTGGCGGCAGGCTGTCTTCGAGGCCGACGCTGGCCACGCCGCCGCCCGGCGGAAACTCGGCGTAGTAGATCTCGCCGCCAGCCTCCACGATGCCCTCGGGCCGCTCCAGCGTGACTTCGGGCCGGCCGGGGAGTGCCTTGCCCATGTAGCCGATCCAGATCGGCAGCGCCAGGCCTCCACCGGTCTCGCGTTCGCCGAGCGGCCGTGGCTGATCGAAACCCATCCAGGCGACCGCCACCAGTCCGCCGCCATAGCCCGCGAACCAGGCGTCGTGCGAGTCGTTGGTGGTGCCGGTCTTGCCAGCCAGGTCGGCGCGCTTGAGCACCCCCGCCTTGGCTGCGGTGCCATAGCGGGCGACGTCTCGCATCAGGCTGTCCATCACGAAGACGTTGCGTGCTGGCAGCGCCCGGATTGCTTCGTCGCCGCTGCGCAGCGGCTGCGCTTCCATCAGCGTCTTGCCGCTCGCATCGGTGACGCGGCTGACCAGATAAGGATTGACGCGGTAGCCGCCGTTGGCGAACACCGTGTAGCCGCCCAGCAACTGCCAGGGCGTCACCGAGCCGGCGCCCAGCGCCATCGTCAGGTAGGCCGGATGACGCTCGGGCGCGAAGCCGAAACGCTGGATGTGCGTCTGCGCGTAGCGCGGCGTGATCGACTGCAGCACGCGGATCGACACCAGGTTCTTCGACTTGGCCAGTCCCTGCCGCAGCCGCATCGGGCCCTCGAACTTGCCGTCGTAGTTCTTTGGCTCCCAGATCTGGCCGCCGGTCAGGTCGGGGTCGATCACCAGCGGCGCATCGTTGACCAGCGTGCTCGGCATGAACCCCTTTTCCAGCGCGGCCGAGTAGATGAACGGCTTGAAGCTGGAGCCCGGCTGGCGCCACGCCTGGGTCACATGGTTGAACTTGTTCAGGTTGAAATCGAAGCCGCCCACCAGCGCGCGTACGGCACCGTCATCGGCACTGGCCGCCACGAACGCGGCCTCCACCTGGGGCAGTTGGACGATCTCCCAGCCGGGGGTCTTGCCACCCAGCGCTTTGACCCGGACCACCGCGCCCGGCACGATGCGGCGTGTGGCAGGCGTCTTGGGATCAAGCGCACGCGCCGCGAACCGCAGCCCGTCGCCCTGCACGAGGGCTTCCTTGCCGCCCTGCATGACGACGCGAACGCCCTTGGCAGTGGCTTCGAGCACGACGGCGGGAATCAGGTCGGGGCTGTCGATTGCCTCGATCAGTGCGTCCTCGATCTGCTGTTCGCGCTGCGCGGTATCGGTGGGCAGGTCGAGGAATGCTTCCGGACCGCGATAGCCGTAGCGGCGGTCGTATTCGAGAACCTGGGTACGCAGCGCGTCCCAGGCAGCTTGTTGCTCCTGCGCAACGATCGTCGTGTAAACGTTCAGACCGCGGATGTAGGTCTCTTCGCGGAATGTGTCGAACATCAACTGGCGTGCGATCTCGGCCACGTACTCGGCATGGATGCGGGTGCGCACGAGGCTGGCAGAGGCGCCTGGGGTGCCACGTGTTTCCAGAGGCTCGGCAATCGCGGCGTCGTAGGTGGCCTTGTCGATGAAGCCCAGTTGCAGCATCCGCCCCAGCACGTACTGCTGCCGGACCTTGGCGCGCTTCGGGTTGGCGCGCGGGTTGAAGGCGCTCGGTGCGACCGGAATGCCGGCCAGCGCGGCCATCTGCGCGACGCTCAGGTCGGCCGGCCGCTTGCCGAAGTAGGTCTGCGCCGCGGCCCCGAAGCCATAGGCGCGATTGCCGAGGAAAATCTGGTTGAAGTAGACCTCGAAGATCCGGTCTTTCGACAACTCGGCCTCGATCTTGAAGGCAAGCGCGATCTCGTAGATCTTGCGGGTGTAGAGCTTCTCGCTGGGCAGGTAGAACGTGCGCGCGATCTGCATCGTGATCGTGCTGCCGCCCTGGCCGCGGCGACCGCTCGTGAAATTCGACAGTGCGGCGCGCGCCAGCCCGGCGTAGTCCACACCGCGGTGCTGATAGAAGCGGTCATCCTCGGCCGCCAGGATCGCCTGCTTCAGGCGCGGCGGCACATCCTCGATCCTGACGAAGTCGCGCCGCTCCTCGCCGAACTCGCCCAGCAACTGACCATCGGCCGACCAGACCCGCAGCGGGATCTTCGGGCGGTAATCGGTCAGCGTGTCGATCGGCGGCAGGTTGGTGTAGGCAACCGCAAACACCAGCACCAGCAGCAACGCGCCCGCCAGCGCTGCACCTGCCCCGAGTACGCCGAGTGTGAAGATCGCCCGCAGCAGCGGCGAGCGGCGCGGGGCAGTCGGGAGGGTGGACAAATCAGGGGTGTCGGAGGGCACGGACGGCAATCATCGGGGCTGCGGGACTGCCATATGGAGTGCGCACGGCGCGCCGGAGTTCCAGCAATCGGGATGGCAACTTGGGATCGGTCGGAGGGTCGATGCGGGTTCAGCAGGCCGCATGCTCGAGAGCCAAAGGGTGGGAAGACATCCGGATTATAGGAAGCGGGCGATCTTGCGCCTTACGCTTCGCACGTTTGATGGGCTTTCGGCTGCAGGACGTGCTTTCCGTAGGATCGCCGACCGTGCCCGAGCCCGAGATGCCGAAAATGCCCGCATATCGCGCGTTCGGATGCCTTGTGGCCGATGTGGCGTGATTGCTAGCATTTGAAGTAGTATCAAACGACATTGCGGTAAACGCTGGAAAGATAAAGAAATTAGGGGTTGCGCAGTCGCGTATTCGTACGCAGCCGCCCGCGGGTCGGCCTGCCAGTCGGCGCGCTGCCGGCCATGGCGGCTTCCGCAACCAGTTGATCCGCGTCCTTCGGGAGCGCTTTCGTGCCCTTTGAACTGCCCTTTTCATCGAAGACGCCGCCTCTGATCGGCCTCGATATCGGCTCGTCCAGCGTCAAGCTGGTCGAGCTGACTCAGTCCCTGGGCGGCAACCTGCGGCTCGAGCGCTACGCGATCGAGCAGTTGCCGCGCGGCGCCGTCGTTGACGGCAATATCGACAAGATCGATGTCGTGGCCGAAGCCGTGCGTCGCGCCTACCGGCGCGCCGAGTGCCGGGTCAAGAACGTTGCGATGGCCTTGCCGTCGTCAGCAGTGATCACCAAGCGCATCGCGCTGCCCGCCAATCTCAACGAGGAAGAGCTCGAAGTCCAGGTCGAGAGCGAGGCCAACCAGTACATCCCGTTCGCGCTGGACGAGGTGAGCCTCGATTTTCAGGTCCTGGGCCCGGTGCTCAACTCGCCCGAGGAAGTCGAGGTGCTGATCGCCGCCTCGCGCAAGGAAAAGGTCGAGGATCGTCTGGCAGTCGTTCAGGAGGCCGGACTCAAGCCCGTCGTCGTGGACGTGGAGTCCTATGCGATGCGCTCGGCGCTTGGTCGGCTGATCGGTCAGCTGCCCAATCGCGGCGAAGGACAGGTCATCGCGGTTTTCTACATCGGCGCCAACACCACCGGGGTGACGGTCATCCTCGACGGCGAAGCCGTCTACGAGCGTGAGCAGCCGTTTGGCGGCCAGCAGCTCACCAGCGACATCGCGCGCGCCTATGGCATTCCGGCGGAAGAGGCCGAGGCCAAGAAGCGCAGCGGCGATCTGCCCGCCAACTTCGAGGCCGAAGTCCTGCGACCCTTCATCGAAACGGCGTCGACCGAAATCACGCGGGCGCTGCAGTTCTTCTTCACGTCCACGCCGTTCACGCGTGTCGATCAGCTGATGCTGTGCGGTGGCTCGTCGGTGCTGACGGGTCTGCCCGAGGCGCTGATGGAGCGGGCACAGGTGCCGACGTCGGTGATTTCGCCGTTCAAGGGGATGGAGATCTCGCCCAATGTGCGTGAGAAGCAGTTGCGGCTCGATGCGCCGGCGCTGCTCACGCCGTGCGGGCTGGCGATGCGGAGGTTTGACTAATGGCCATTCGCATCAACCTGCTGCCGCATCGGGCAGCGCGTCGCGAGCGCCAGAAGAAGCTTTTCTGGTTCCTGACCGGCGTGAGTGCGCTGGCCGGCGTGGCGGCCATCGGCTTGGTCTGGGTCGCGCTTCAGGGTGTTGTTGGCCGTCAGGCGGACCGCAACCAGTTCATTGCCGCAGAGAATCGCAAGCTCGACGGACAGATCAAGGAAATTGCCAACCTTCGGCAGGACATCGAGGCGCTGCGCGCGCGCCAGCGCGCGGTCGAGGACTTGCAGGCCGACCGTAACCAGCCGGTCTACCTGCTGACGGAACTCACCCGCCAGACACCGGAAGGGATCTACCTTCGTTCGCTGAAGCAGGATGGGCTGAAGGTCAGCCTGACCGGTTGGGCAACGTCGAACGAGCGCGTTTCAGAGTTTTTGCGCAACCTCCAGAACAACTCGCCCTACATCGAGAAGCCCGATCTCGGTGAAATCCGCGCATCCACCGGTGCAGCCGGGCGCAAGCTGTTCGATTTTTCGTTGAGTTTCTCGATGCGGCCCACGCCAGAGCGCGCGCTGTTGCAGGCCGGTACGTCCGGCAATGCCGGCCGGCCCGCAGCAGGGGCGGCGCCCGCTGCTGCCCCCGCGCCTGCAGCGGCCGCACCCGCAGCCCCGCCCCCGCCTGCCCCGGCGTCGGCAGCCGCTGCCACGCCTGCCGACGCGGCGGCGAAGAAGTAATCGACGAGGTGCGCTGATGGCAGCTTCTTCCCGGGATATCGCCGCGCAATTCAAGGGCCTGTCGTTCGAGAACGTCGGCTCGTGGCCGTTCGCGCCACGCCTTGTGTTGTGGGTCGTTGTCGTGCTTTTGTGCCTGGTCGTCGGATGGATGACGGTCTGGCGCCCCCAGCTCGATGAGATCGACCGCCTCCGCAGCGAGGAGGCCAACCTCAAGACCCAGTTCCAGCAGAAGCTCACCCAGTCGATCAACCTCGATGATCTGCGGCGCCAGAAGGACCAGGTCAGCCAGTACGTGCAGTTGCTGGAGAAGCAGCTTCCGAGCAAGGCGGAGATGGATGCGCTGCTGTCGGATATCAACCAGGCCGGTGTTGGCCGTGGCCTGCAGTTCGAGTACTTCCGTCCGGGCGCGATGGTGACCAAGGATTACTACGCCGAGTTGCCCATTGCCCTGCGAATCTCGGGTCGCTACGGCGATCTGGGGGCATTTACCGGCGATATCGCCAATTTGCCTCGCATCGTGACGTTGAACAATCTGGCGATTGCCGCGGGCAAGGACGGCACGCTGACGCTTGATGCAACGGCCAAGACATTCCGATATCTCGATGAGGCCGAAGTCGCAGCAGCGCGCAAGGCGCGTGCGGCGGCCCCGGCGAAGAAGTAGGCGCAATGAAGCCGATCCCGACCCTGTTTGTTGTGAGCGCAGTTGCGGCGCTGTCCGGTTGCAGTCTGGGCGGCGAGACGGAACTGCAGCAGTGGATGGCCGAGGCGCGCCAGGGCGCACGCTCCACGGTCAGGCCGGTTCCGGAGCCCAAGGTGTTCACGCCGCAGGCATTCGACACGCGCGGCATGGTCGATCCGTTCGATCCGCAGAAGATCGCCGTCAAGCAGGCGCGGCCGGAGGGCAAGCCGGCCGGGCTGGGTGGGCCGAACATGAACCGGCGACGTGAGGCGCTCGAAGCGTTTCCGCTCGATCAGGTCCGGATGGTGGGGATGATTCAGCGGGCAGGCAGCAATATCGCGCTGCTCGAAAGTGGCGGCACCGTGCACATGGCGCGGGTCGGTAACCACGTTGGCCAGAACTTCGGCCTCATCACGGGCATTTCGGAGACCGAAGTGCAGTTGAAGGAAATCGTGCAGGACGCCGCCGGCGACTGGGTGGAACGCCCCGCGCGCCTTGAGTTGCAGGAACAGGCGGCGAGTTCGCAGCAGAGGAGCAAGCGATGAGGAACGCAGCGTACAAGTTTGTGGCAGCCGCAGTGCTGGCGGGCGCGGCCGGGTTGGCCGCCTGGTCGCCGGCGCCGGTTGCCGCGCAGAGCGCTGCGGCGCCTGTGGAGGCCGTGAACAGCATCGAGCGGATCGAGGCGATCCAGACGGGCGCCGGGACCGTTGTCAGGATCCAGCTCAAGGAAGCGGCGGCTGCGGTACCGCCCAGCTTCTCAGTGGCAAATCCGGCACGGATCGCGATCGACCTGGCGCAGACCAGCAACAATCTGGGGCGCAACCTCGTTGAGTTGCAGCAGGGCGATCTGCGCTCCGTCAACGTGGTGCAGGCGCAGGGTCGCTCGCGCGTCGTGCTCAACCTGAGCCGTGCAGTCACCCACGCGGTCAGCGTGGATGGCAAGGTGATCACGGTCGCGCTCGGATCGAGTGCCGAAGCGGCGAGCTTCCGTCCGGCGGCCACGCCAGCCGCGGCGCCCGCCGCCTCGGCATCGGCTGCTGCCGGTCCGCGCAGCCTGCGGGGTATCGATTTCCGTCGCGGTGCCGACGGCGAGGGACGGGTGGTGGTCGACCTGACCGATCCGGGTACCAGCGTGGACATTCGCAAGCAGGGCTCGCAGATCATCGTCGACTTCCTCAACACGTCGCTGCCTGAGACGCTGCGTCGTCGCATCGATGTCTCGGACTTCGGCACGCCGGTGTCGATCGTGAATACGGTCCAGCAGGGCGCGAATGTGCGCATGACGATCGAGCCGCGCGGTCTGTGGGAGCAGAACGCCTATCAGACCGACACGCGCTTCGTGGTCGAGGTCAAGCCGGTCAAGGAAGATCCGACCCGCCTGATTCAGGGCGGCCGTCAGGGCTATCAGGGCGAGCGGCTGTCGCTGAACTTCCAGAACGTCGACGTGCGCTCGCTGCTGCAGGTGATCGCCGACTTCACCAACCTGAACATCATCACCAGCGACTCCGTGCAGGGCCAGATCACGCTGCGGCTCAAGGATGTCCCCTGGGATCAGGCGCTCGATATCATCCTGCAGAGCCGTGGCCTCGATATGCGCAAGAACGGCAACGTGCTGATCGTTGCGCCGCGCGAGGAAATCGCCACCAAGGAAAAGCTCGAGTTCGAGGCTCGTAATCAGCTGTCCGAACTGGAGCCAATTCGCACCGAGAGCTTTGTCGTCAACTATCAGAAGGCTGATGACGTGCGCCGGCTGATTTCCGACGACAAGCAGCGGCTGCTGTCCAAGCGCGGTAGCGCGGTGGTCGATCCCCGCACCAACCAGTTGTTCGTGCAGGACACCGCCGCCCGTCTGGAAGACGTACGCCGGCTGCTGCAGAAGATCGATGTGCCGGTCCAGCAGGTGTTGATCGAGGCCCGCATTGTCGAGGCCGACGATACGTTCAGCCAGAACCTGGGCGTGCGCTTTGGCGTGGCGCGCATCACCAACAACGCCGCCTTCGGTGGCGGCACGGGGGTGACCACCGCAGGTTCCAGTTCCGGGTCGAGCAACCCGGGCACGGGCCTCGGACCAGCGGCGGGCAACATCACCGGTGTGGGTGTCTCCTCGATCAACTCGGTCAACCTGCCTTCCGCTTCCATTGGTGGCTTCCAGCCCGGCAACTTCGCGCTGACGCTCGTAAGCAACAGCCTCAGCACGCTGTTGAATCTCGAAGTCTCGGCGCTGCAGGCGGATGGCCGCGGCAAGATCATCTCCAGCCCGCGCGTTGTCACGGCTGACAAGGTCAAGGCGACGATCGAGCAGGGCACCGAGATTCCGTACCAGCAGGCGACCTCGAGCGGCGCGACCAGCGTGTCGTTCAAGAAGGCAGTCCTGAAGCTCGAAGTCACGCCGCAGATCACGCCGGAAGGCGCGGTGTTCCTCGACGTCAAGGTCAACAAGGACAGCCGCGGTCAGGATACGGCGTCGGGCCCCGCCATCAACACCAAGAACGTGCAGACGCAGGTGCTGGTGGAAAATGGCGGTACCGTCGTGCTTGGCGGCATCTACGAGCAGGAAGAGAAGACCACGATCACCAAGGTGCCGTTCCTCGGCGACCTGCCGGTGGTCGGCAACCTGTTCCGCAACCGGACGATGATCAACGACCGCAAGGAACTGATGATCTTCATCACACCGCGGGTGGTGTCGGAGCGGGTTGCCACCACGGTGCGCTAGTCCAGTCCTCACCGACGAGCACCGGCCCGGACCCCCCGGGCCGGTTTGCTTTTGGCCCCAGCAGTTTTCCTTCCCATGAATCATCCGCCGCTGCTGATCCTGGTGGGCATGATGGGTGCCGGCAAGAGCACGATCGGCCGCCTGCTGGCTCGTGCCTCGGGCTTTGACTTCATCGACTGCGATCGCGAGATCGAGGCGCGCAGCGGCGTGTCGATCCCGACCATCTTCGAGCTCGAAGGCGAGGCTGGCTTTCGCAAGCGCGAGTCGGCGCTGATCGACGAACTGACGCAGCGGCACCGGACCGTGCTGGCCACCGGCGGCGGGGCCGTGCTGAGTGCCGACAACCGCGAGCGCCTGCACAGCCGCGGGCTGGTGCTGTACCTGCAGGCCAGCGCCGACGAGATCCTGCGCCGCACGGCAGCCGACCGCAGTCGGCCGCTGCTTCAGGTGGCCGATCCGCGTGCGCGCATCGTCGAACTGCTGACCCAGCGCGAGCCGCTGTACACACAGGTCGCGCACCTGACGTTCGCGTCGCCCGCCGCCAATCCGCGGCGCCTGGTCAAGCGCATCCTGGATGAGCCGGCCGTTCAGGCGGCGATTTCGTCCTGATCCCGGCCGTTCTCTTCGTGGCGCTGCACGGTGGACCGCGCTTCTCCGGACGGCCACCGCGGGCCGAATAGAATGCGCGGATGATGAAGCGCGTCGCTGTGGCCGTTCCGGGATCGCACTACGACATTCTTGTCGGCCCCGACGCGCTGTCGCTGTTGCCGGAGTCGCTGGCGCAACTCGCGCCGACGCGCATCCTGATCGTCACTGACGATAACGTGGGCCGCCTTCACGCTGCCCGTGTACAGGCGCTGGTCTCGCCGCTGGCGCCAACCGCGGTCTGGAGCGGCATCGAGGGCGAAGTCGGCAAGACCCTGGCGGCGGTCGAGCGCGTGATCGACGCGCTGGTCGCGCACCGGGCCGATCGCAAGTCGGTGGTGATTGCGCTCGGTGGCGGGGTCGTTGGCGACATCGCCGGCTTTGCCGCCGCGGTATTCATGCGCGGCATCCGGTTCGTGCAGGTGCCCACCACGCTGCTGGCGCAGGTCGACTCGTCGGTGGGCGGCAAGACTGGCGTCAATCATCCGAGCGGAAAGAACCTGATCGGCGCGTTCCATCAACCGTCGCTGGTCGTCGCTGACACGGACACCCTGCGCACGCTGCCGGCGCGCGAATTGTCGGCTGGCCTGGCCGAGGTCATCAAGCATGGCCTGCTGGCCGATGCCGAGTACTTCGACCGCGTGTGCGCCGCGCTGCCGCGCCTGCGCGCCTGCGACGGCGAGGCGCTGATGGAGGCGATCGTCGGCTCGTGCGAGATCAAGGCCGGCGTGGTGTCGCGCGACGAACGCGAAAGCGGCGAGCGCGCGCTGCTCAATCTGGGGCATACGTTCGGCCACGCGATCGAGGCGCTGTCCGGTTACGGGCACTGGCTGCACGGCGAGGCGGTCGGCTGCGGCATGTACCTGGCTGCCGATTTGTCGCACCGGCTCGGGCTGATCGACGCTGCTGCGGTGGCTCGGGTCGACGAGGCCGTGCGCGCGGCCGCGCTGCCGACACGAATCGACGGGCTGTCGCTCGACGCAGCGCTCGCGTCGATGGCCGGCGACAAGAAGGCCGAGGCCGGCCGCATCCGCTTCATCCTGCTCGAACGCATCGGCAAGGCGATCCAGCGCACGGTGCCGCCCGATGCGCTGCGTGCCACCTTGCAGGCGGGCGGCTATGTCTGACGCGCGCACCGGCGCCGCCAGCGCGCTGCTGGCACCGTACGCTGCCGACCCGGCGTCGTCGCGCGGGCGCCAGTATCCGGAGCCCGAGTCGGCCACGCGAAGCGCCTATCAGCGCGACCGCGACCGCATCGTTCACTCCAGCGCGTTCCGGCGTCTCGAATACAAGACGCAGGTGTTCGTCAATCATGAAGGTGATCACTTCCGCACGCGGCTCACGCATTCGCTGGAGGTTGCGCAGATCGCCCGCTCGCTGGCGCGCAACCTCAGCCTCAACGAAGACCTGACCGAGACCATCGCGCTGGCGCACGACCTCGGCCACACGCCATTTGGCCATGCGGGGCAGGATGCGCTCGACGAGTGCATGAAGGCGCACGGCGGCTTCGAGCACAACCTGCAGTCGCTGCGGGTGGTCGACGAACTCGAGGAGCGCTACGCAAGCTTCAGCGGTTTGAACCTCTGCTACGAAACGCGCGAGGGCATCCTCAAGCACTGCTCGGCCGACAACGCACGCCGCCTCGGCGCCCTCGGCGAGCGCTTCCTGCTGCGGCGTCAGCCGTCGCTGGAAGCGCAGTTGTGCAATTTCGCTGACGAGATTGCCTACAACAACCACGACATCGACGACGGCCTGCGTTCCGGGTTGCTCACGCTCGACCAACTCGACCAGGTGCCGCTGTTCGAGCGCCACGCCGCGCGGGTGCGCGAACAGTATCCGGACCTGCCGAGCCGCCGTCTGATCCATGAGACAGTGCGTCGCATCATCGACGCGCTGGTCAACGATCTGCTGGCTGAAACGCGGCGCCGCATCGGCGATGCGGGAGTCGCTTCGCTCGATGAGGTCAGACTCGCCCCGGCGCTGGTCGGCTTCAGTCCGCCGATCCGCGCGGAGGCGGACCATCTCAAGCGTTTCCTGCACCAGCACCTGTACCGGCACTACCAGGTGATGCGGATGACCGCGAAGGCGCGCCGCATCGTGCGCGAACTGTTCACCGCGTTCCTCGACGAGCCGCGGCTGCTGCCCCCCGACCATCAGGCCCGCGCCGCGGTCGATGCCCCCCGTGCCATCGCCGACTATGTTGCCGGCATGACCGATCGCTACGCGATCAAGGAACACCGCCGGCTGTTCGCCATCGGCGAGATCTGACCGAAAATCGGGGTCAGGTACACATTTCCGGAGGCTCCACCATGGCCCGTCTGCCGCGCCTTTGTGCGCCCGGACATCCGCATCACGTCATTCAGCGGGGCAACAATCGGCAAGACGTGTTTCGCGATGCCGACGACTGCGAACGCTATCTGGCCTTGCTGTCGGAGGCCGCGCCAAATTGCGGCGTAGCGGTTCACGCGTACGTGCTGATGACCAACCATGTGCACCTGCTGCTGACGCCCGATGACGATTCCGGCCTGAGCCGCCTGATGCAGGCCGTCGGCCGGCGCTATGTGCTGTGGTTCAACAAGCGCCATGCGCGTACGGGGACATTGTGGGAAGGCCGATTTCGCTCGTCCGTTATTGAAAGTGAGCGCTATCTTTTCGCATGCTCCCGATATATCGAGCTCAATCCGGTGCGGGCCGGTCTGGTGGCTGAACCGGCGGACTACCGTTGGTCGAGCTACCGCCATCACATCGGACTTCAGCCCGATTCCCTGATCCGCGAGCATCCGCTGATCTGGTCGCTCGGCAATACCCCGTTCGAGCGGCAGGTCGCCTATCGACGCCTGTTCGATCAGCCAGGCGCCGCACAGGAGGCGGACGCGCTGCGCGCGGGCGTTCAAGGGGGCTGGGCGGTTGGGACGGGCGCGTTTGTTGCAGCGATTGGCCAACAGGCAGGACGTCGGCCGATGCGCAGCCAGGCAGGCCGGCCGCCGAAGCCGTTGAATCAATCTGTCCCCGATTAATGGGTGTACTGTCGTTTTTGGCCAGAAATATGTACCTGACCCCGATTTTTCCGGTTGAGGCGGATGCTGCGGCGCATTACATTGAAAGGTCGTTCGGTTGGAGGGGTTATGGAATCGCATCAGCAGCAGGTGGTTGAGCAGGCAGCGTCGCTGGGGCTGTATTCGGCGGCGAACGAGCACGATGCCTGCGGTGTCGGCTTTGTCGCGCACATCAAGGGCAAGCGCAGCCACGCGCTGGTGCAGCAGGCGCTGCTGATCCTGCACAACCTCGATCACCGCGGTGCGGTCGGCGCCGACCCGCTGTGCGGCGATGGCGCCGGCATCCTGATTCAACTGCCGGATGCGCTGTATCGCGAGGAACTGGCCGCCCAGGGCATCACGCTGCCGCCGCCCGGCGAGTACGGCGTCGGCATGATCTTCCTGCCGCGCGAGCATGCGTCGCGGCTGGCCTGCGAACAGGAACTGGAGCGCACCGTGCGCGCCGAGGGCCAGGTGGTGCTCGGCTGGCGCGACGTGCCGGTCGACACCGAGATGCCGATGTCGCCGCTGGTGCGCGATCGCGAGCCGGTGATCCGCCAGATCTTCATCGGCCGCGGCCCCGACGTCATGGTGCCCGACGCGCTCGAGCGCAAGCTGTACATCATCCGCAAGACTGCCAGCCATAAGATCCAGGCATTGCACCTGAAGCACGGCCGCGAGTACTTCGTGCCGTCGATGTCGACCCGCACCGTGGTCTACAAGGGCCTGCTGCTGGCCGACCAGGTGGGCCGCTACTACGCTGATCTGCGCGACCCGCGCACCGTGTCGGCGATCGCGCTGGTGCACCAGCGTTTCTCGACCAACACCTTCCCGTCGTGGGAGCTGGCGCATCCGTACCGGATGGTCGCGCACAACGGCGAGATCAATACCGTCAAGGGCAATTTCAACTGGATGCGCGCGCGCGAGGGCGTGATGGCCTCGCCCGTGCTGAAGGACGATCTGGCCAAGCTGTGGCCGCTGATTTACGACGGCCAGTCCGACACCGCCTGCTTCGACAACTGCCTCGAACTGCTGACGATGGCCGGCTATGCGCTGCCGCACGCGGTGATGATGATGATCCCCGAGGCGTGGGAGCAGCACACGCTGATGGACGAGCACCGCCGTGCGTTCTACGAGTATCACGCGGCGATGATGGAGCCGTGGGATGGCCCGGCGGCGATCGCCTTCACCGACGGCATGCGCATCGGCGCCACGCTCGACCGCAACGGCCTGCGCCCGGCGCGCTACATCGTCACCGACGACGACCTGG
>CAZTUT010000072.1:10203-14829 GCA_964616395.1 uncultured Burkholderiaceae bacterium | reverse complement strand
CGTGCAGCCGCGCAACAAGGTGGAGCTGTACGAAAAGATCGGCATCGGCGGCATCGTCCGCATGAACGCGTTCGACGGCAGCAAGCGCGAGGTGTTCGCGCGCGGCTCGCGTAACTCGGTCGGCCAGGACTTCAACCCGAAGGACGGTTCGCTGTGGTGGACCGACAACCAGGTCGACGGCATGGGCGACGACATCCCGCCCGGCGAACTGAATCGCTCGACCAAGCCGGGCCAGCACTTCGGTTTTCCGTGGACCAACGGCGGCGTGAAGATCGCCGGTACCGCCGCCGCGCCCGACCTCAAGGACCTGCCTGCACCGGCCGGCATGATCGAGCCGCAGGTGAACTTCCCGGCGCACCAGGCGCAGCTCGGCATGACCTTCTACACCGGCAAGATGTTCCCGGCCAAGTACCAGGGCGGCATCTTCGTGGCCTCGCGCGGCTCCTGGAACCGCACCAAACCCAGCGGCGCGCTGATCAACTTCGTGCCGCTGAAGGGCGACGGCACGGCCGCCGGCTCCGAGGTGTTCGCCGAGGGCTGGCTCGACGCCAACGGCGTGTATCGCGGCCGCCCGGTGGACGTGGCGGTGATGAAGGACGGTTCCCTGCTGGTGTCCGATGACTTCGCTGGCGCGATCTACCGCATCACCTATCAGCAACCGTAGGGCGCTGCGCGGCGCGCTCGGCAGCACCGCCCTGGTGGCGGTGCTGCTGCTCGCCCCCGCGACGCACGCGCAGGACCTCGATGCGGGCCGCAAGGCCGCGCTGGCATGCCAGAACTGCCACGGCATGGATGGCATGTCGCGGCTGCCGGATGCGCCCCACCTGGCGGGCCAGCCCGAGATCTACCTGGCGCGCACCTTGCGCCAGTACCGCTCGGGCGAGCGCAAGCATGAGCTGATGAACATTGCCGCACGCACCCTCAGCGACGCCGACATCCGCAATCTGGCGGCCTACTACGCGGCGATCGCGATCGAGGTTAAGGTGCCGCGCTGACATCGGCCGGGCCCATCGCCCCAGGGAAATGGGTCCGGCTTGCCGCGCGCGCGTTGTCGCTTGTTGCGATCTGCCGTCTTCCCTCCATGATGCAGCACAAGCTCTGCCCTCTCGCCGCGGTCATTGCGACGTTCTTGCTGACCGGTGCCGCTGCCGCTGAGACGCCCTCGGGCGAACCGTCCACACGGCTGGAGCCGGTGAGGGTGTCGATCACGCGCGCCGAGCGGCTTTTGCTCGACGTGCCCGCCTCGGTCGACGTGATCGATGGCGCCACGCTGCGCGATGCGCAGCTGCGCGTGAACCTGTCCGAAACGCTTGGCCGCGTGGCCGGCCTCACCGTGCTTGATCGTGGCAACTACGCGCAGGACCTGCAGATTTCGGTCCGCGGATTTGGCTCGCGCGCCAGCTTTGGTGTGCGCGGCATCCGGCTCTACGTTGACGGCGTACCTGCCGCCTCGCCCGACGGGCAGGGCCAGGTATCCAACTTTCCGCTCGGCGCGGCCGAGCGCATCGAAGTGCTGCGCGGGCCATTTTCGGCGCTCTATGGCAGCTCCTCGGGCGGCGTGATCGCGCTGACGAGTGAGTTACGTTCGCAGCCGCTGCGCATCACGCCCAATGCGGCGGTCGGCAGCTTCGGCACGTGGCGCGCCGGGCTGAACGCCGTGGGCGGCGAGGGCGGCTTTGCCTGGGCCTTCGACGGCAGCCGCTTCAGCACCGACGGCGCCCGTGGCCACAGCGCTGCGCGCCGCGACCTGATCAACCTGCGCCTCGGTTTCGCCGACTCGCCGGTGGGGCGGCTGCGGGTGTCAGTCAACGCGCTCGATATGCCCGACACGCAAGACCCGCTCGGCCTCACGCGGGCGCAGATGCAGGCCAACCCGGATCAGGCCTCGCCGGTGGCGCTGCAGTTCAACACGCGCAAGACCACCCGCCAGGCCACGCTCGGCGCCAGCACCGAGGCGGCGCTGGGCCAGGCGACGCTGACTGCATCGGCCTGGGTCGGCACCCGGGCGGTCACGCAGTTCCAGGCAATTCCGGTGACCACGCAGTCGGCGCCGCGCCACCCGGGCGGCGTCATCGACTTCGACCGCCAGTTCGGTGGCGCCGACCTGCGCGTCGGCTGGGACATCGGCGCGCTGTCGCTGACCGCCGGACTCGCCGCCGAGCGGCTCGACGAAGACCGGCAGGGCTACGAGAACTTCGTCGGTAGCACGCTCGGCGTGACGGGCCGCCTGCGACGCGACGAGACCAACACGCTGACCGCCGTCGATCCCTACCTGCAGGCTGAATGGCGTACCGGCGCCCAGTGGCGCTGGTTGGCCGGCCTGCGCTACAGCACGCTGCGCTTCGAATCGCGCGACCGTTACATCGTCGGCAGCAATGGCGACGACTCCGGCACGCAGTCCTACAGCGGTCTCACGCCCACGCTGGGCGTCGTGTTTCGCGCCCAGCCGGCAATGTCCTGGTATGCGTCGTACGGCCGCGGCTTCGAAACCCCCACGCTGAGCGAACTGGCCTACCGCCCGGACGGTTCGGCCGGGTTCAACAATGGGCTGCGCGCCGCTCGCAGCGATAACCTGGAGGCGGGCGTGAAGTACGCGCCCGGCAGCGCGCTGCGCGCCACGCTGGCCGTATTCGCGATCCGCACCGAAGACGATCTGGTCGTACGCACCAACAGCGGCGGACGCAGTGCGTTCGGCAACGTTGGGCAGACGCGGCGCGATGGCGTGGAGATGTCGGCCGACTGGCGCATCAATGCGGCATGGTCGCTGTATGCGAGCGCTGCCGTGTTGCGCGCGCGCTTTTCGGAACCCTTCCTCGCCTGCGGGCCCGCGCCCTGCACCACGCCGTCGGTACCGGTGGCAGCGGGTGCCCGGCTGCCCGGCGTGCCGGCACGCACGGTGTTTGTCGAAGTCAAGCATCGCGCAGGCTGGGCCGATCTGGGCGCCGAGTGGCGCGCGCAGTCGTCGCTGGCAGTCGATGACGTCAACAGCGACTTCGCAGCCGGCTATGCGGTGGTCAACCTGTCGGCGGCGCGGAGCGTCGGTGTCGGCTCGCGGTCGCTGCGCGCGTATGTCCGCCTCAACAACGCATTCGACCGGCGCTACGTTGGCTCGGTCATCGTCAACGAGGGCAACCGCCGCTTCTTCGAGCCGGCCGCCGGCCGCGCCGTGCTGGCCGGGTTTGATCTCGCGCTGTAGCGGATGCGGCCGATCGCTGACGTGGGTCAGACATCGGGCGCTGCGCCATTGCTAGCCTGTGGGCAATCCATCATCCGGATGTCAACGACGGTCGCCCGTCCGCGCCGCCGTGACCCTCGCCCGCCATGGCCCGCACCCTGTTGCTGTACTCCAGTGTCTATGGACTGTCGCGCAAGATCTGCGAGCGCATCGCCGATCTGATCGCCGCGCGAGGTGTGCAGCCGCACGTACTGGCGCTGACCGACCCGACGGTCGATCCGACTGCCTATGACGCGATCGTGATCGGCGCCAGCATCAAGCACGGCAAGCATCATCCTTCCGTTCTGGCGTTCATCCGCCGCCACGAGGCCGCGCTGTCGGCACGGCCAAGCGCGCTGTTCTCGGTCAGCCTGGTGGCGCGCAAGACGGGCAAGAACACGCCCGACACCAACCCGTACCTGCAGGCGCTGCTGCGGCAGTCGCCGTGGCAACCGCGGCTGCTCGGCGTGTTCGCAGGCGAGCTCGACTATTCGCGCTACGGCCCGTTCGACCGCCAGATGATGCGTTTTGTCATGTGGATCAATCGCGGCCCGACGGATCCGGCTACGCGCAAGCAGTTCACCGACTGGTCCGAGGTCGAGCGCTTTGCCTGCCGCGTTGCGGCGCTCAGTGCATCGTCCGCACCGATCGCGCCGATCGTATCTGCTGAACTCGCGCCGGCCTGAGCATCGACCCGCTGCTGATGCGCGCTTTGCTCGATCGCTTCAATGGCCCGCTGCACGGGCTCGCTGGACTGCTGGCCCTGTGGCTTCTGCTGAGCAGCCCGTGGGTCGCGCTCTATCGCAGTCTGCCGGCCGACGCTGGCTTCATCTCGCTCGCGCACGTGGCGCTCGGCGCGATGGCGCTGCCGGTGGCAGTGCTTTACCTGGCGGCCTGCACGCTGGGCGGACGCTGGCGGCTGTACTTTCCGTGGCTGGCTGGCGATGTGGCTGGGCTCGCGCGCGATCTGGCCGGGATCGTGCGCGGCCGGCGGCCGATGAGCGAAGGTGGCGGGTTGCTTGCCACGCTCGAAGGCCTGCTGCTGATCGCGCTGCTTGCCGCATCCGTTACTGGCACGGCGTGGCTCGCGCTGCAGGGCGGCAGCGAAGTGCTCGTGGTTCGCGATGTTCACGTTATCTGCGCCCGCACCTGCGCGGGACTGGCGCTGGCGCATCTGGTGGGCGTGGCGCTGCATCTGGTGGATCTGCTGCGCGGGTAAGCACCCGTGGCCAGGCCCGTTACAGCACCCGCTCACGTCCCCTGTCGGCCTCGACGAATCGCCGCACATCCTGCGCAGCGCGCGTCATCAGCCGCCAGGTCTGCTGGTGCGCCAGTCGCTGCACGCCTTCGGCCGGCGTCTCTGTGGCGAACACCGGTCCGCGGAGCGCCTTCCACAATTCGCGTCCGGCGTC
>CAZTUT010000072.1:0-10103 GCA_964616395.1 uncultured Burkholderiaceae bacterium | reverse complement strand
TCTCTGTGGCGAACACCGGTCCGCGGAGCGCCTTCCACAATTCGCGTCCGGCGTCATCGCTGCGCGACCAGCGCAACGATCACCTGCCATGGTGCGTCCGCCGCCGGCGTCGATGATCGCGTCGCCCACGCGCAGGCCCGCACCGCGATGCCCAGTGGCGCTGCTTCGAGCGCGGCGTTGTCGATACCCGCCGGATCGCAGCGAAACGGCAGCACCAGCGGCGACGGATAGGCCACGCCGCAGGTCGATGCGTCGATGGCGCGCGCCGTTCCCTGGCCGACGATCGCGCCGTAAAGACCGATAATGCCGACCAGCGGCGCATAGGGCGTGGCCAGCAGCGGCGCGCCCGCCGCCGCAGTCGGTCGCGCTACTCGGCGCTGATCTTCAGATCGCGCGCCACCTTGCCCCACTTCTCCACTTCGCTGCGGATGAAGCGGCCGAACTGCTCCGGCGACTCGCCGCCTGCATCGGCGCCCTGGGCGGCCCAGGTGGCCGCCAGATCAGGCGCGGCCAGTGCCTTCACCACCTCGGCATGCATCCTCCGGACAATCTCCGGCGAGGTCCCGGCCGGCGCCCACATGCCGTACCAGGACTGCGATTCGAAGCCCGGCACGCCGGCCTCGGCCATCGTGGGAATGTCGGGGAAGGCGGCCGAGCGCTTCGGCGACGTCACCGCCAGCGCGCGGATGCTGTTGGCGCGGATGTGTGTGGCGGCGCTGCCCAGGCCCTCGAAGATCATCTGTACTTCACCGCCGATCAGGCCGGTCATCGCCGGGCCCGAGCCCTTGTAGGGAATGTGCGTGATCGCAGTGCCGGTCATCCGGTTGAAGATCTCGCCGGCCAGGTGGCGCGTGGTGCCGTTGCCCGACGAGCCGTAGTTGATCCGTGCCGGGTTGGCCTTGGCGTAGGCGATCAGTTCGCGCACGTTGGCCGCCGGCAGCTTGCTGTTGATCACCAGCACGTCGGGCACGTACGCCACGCCGGTGATCGGCATCAGGTCCTTCTCGATGTCGAAGCCGGGCGTCTTGTAGACCGTCATCGCGACCGTGTGATGCACGGCGCCGAGCAGGAACGTGTAGCCGTCGGGCGTGGCCTTGGCGGCTGCGGTCGCGCCGATATTGCCGCCGGCGCCGCCGCGGTTGTCGATCACCACCGACTGGCCGAGTTGCGCCGCCAGCTTCTGCGCCAGCGGCCGCGCGAAGGTGTCGGTGCCGCCGCCGGGCGGGAAGGGCACGATCAGCCGGATCGGCTTGTTCGGCCAGTTCTGCGCCAGCGCGGTCAGCGGGGCGGCCAGCAGTGTTGCGGTGGCAGCCGCGGCACACAGCAGGGCGCGACATGTCGACGATCGGGCGGTGGGCGAAAGCAGCATCGATTGATCTCCCTGGTTGTTGTTGGTCATGCCACGGAACAGTCAACGTGGCTGACCGGATCATGGCGCGGCCGCGTGGTCGTGACAATCGGCGGTCGGTTGGGCGGGTGCGTCGCGGACTTGGCTGCGGCCGAGGTGGCAGGGTGAAGACCGATTGATCGAGACCGGTATCGGCAATCGATACCGCGCGCGCGCCTCCACAACACCGCGCAGGCTGCTGTGCGCGAACTGTGCCGTCGCTGCCTAGGATGACTTCGCGTTCATCACCCACTCCCTTGCGACCTCGACTGCCACGACCCCCAACCATGACGACAAAGCCTGCCATGCCGATTGCCGAGACCGACTTCCAACTGACGCCGCCCGACGTCATTCAGCCCGTGAGCGAGGCGGTTGCCCGGACCGCCTTGCCGCTGTCGCCCGATCTGAAGGCGGCCGTGGACGAGCAGGCTGCGCGCTTCATCGACGCCCTGTTGACCGAGGACCTCGGAAGCGACAGCTTCAAGGTCAGACTCGACAGCGCGTTCGAACTGGGCAAGGAAGAGATTTCGATTGCCGCCTCGCTGCTGCAGGGTCGTTTCATGGAACGCAACTTCGTCGGAATGGAGAAGAGTGCTGCGTTCACGGCAATTCAGGACATGCGTTCGCACCTGGAGGAACTCAATCCCGGCAAGGACGGTGACCTGCTGCAGCCGAGAAAGATTCTCGGCATCATTCCGTTCGGCAACCGGCTTCAGACCTACTTTCGCAAGTTCCAGTCCGCCGGTGCGCAACTGCAGGACGCGCTGCAGCGGATCTACGAGGCGCGCGATGACGTACAGCGCGATGTGGTCGAAATCGAAAATACCCGCGTCAAGTTGTGGGATGCCATGCGCGGCCTGGCGGCCGCGGTGCGATTTGCGGAGGTGCTCGACCAGCAACTCTCGGCCAAGGTGGCGGCGCTCAAGAGCAGCGACCCCGACCGCGCCAAGGCGCTCGAGCAGGAGGTGCTCTTCTACACGCGTCAGAACCTGGGGGACATGCTCACCCAGCAGGCGGTCACGACCAATGGTTATCTTGCGCTCGACGTGCTCAAGCGCACCGGCCGCGAGATGATGAACGGCTGCACGCGCGTGGCCACCACCGGAATGAGCGCGATGGCGGTCGCACAGACGGTCGCTCGGGCAACCGGCAACCAGATCGCGGTGATGGACATGCTCAAGGGGCTGAACGCCTCCATCGAGAGCCTGATCGCGGAGTCCGGCCGGCAGCTCAATGCGCATGTGGACCGTACCGCCGAGTTCGCTGGCAATCCGCTGATCGGCGTCGAGAAACTCAAGGAAATGTTCGACCAGACCTTCAAGGCGATGGACTCGATGGACAGTTTTCGCAGCAAGGCCATCGATGCGATGGGCCGCAACAATCAGATCATGAAGGAGCAACTGGCGCGGGCCGATACCTACATCGATCGCGTGCGCCGGCAGAAGGCGGGTGAGGCCGCCCGCCGCGCGGACAGTGGCCCGGTGGCGCTGTAGGCCGCGGCAGGCAGACAGTCAGTCCGCTTGCATTGCCGACGCCACCGACAACCCTTTTTTCCAACCGTTGATGGAGATCTTCTGACATGAATACGCGATATGTGATGCGCCGCGACACCCAGGGCTGGCGCGTTCAGGTGTGGGCTGCCTTTTCCATTGCCATGTTCGCCTGCGGCTGGGGCGTTCTTGCGATGCCGGGCGCCGACCTCGACAGTGCGTTTCTCGCGCTGGGACTGGTCTTTTCGCTGTTCGCGAGTTTCGCGGTCGCCAAGATGACCCGCGACAACCGCGACGGTCAGGTCGATACCCAAGGCTGGGTCGTGGTGGTCTGGGTGGGGTTTGCCGCTGCCATTGCCATCACCGCCTGGGGCATGTGGCGCATGAACATCGACGTCTGGCAGAAGCGCTACATGCTCGTCTCGTGGCTGTTTCTGATCAGTTCCACGTTCGCGCTGGCCAAGATGGTGCGCGACAAGCAGGAGGCCGACCTGATGGCCCGCCAGATCCAGGCGCAACGCGAGGCCGCTGCCGACCCGGCCGCACAGCGCCGCGTGCCCTGAGCTTCAGCGCGGTTGCCGCGTCTTGGCTTGCAAGAAGCGCTGCTGCCTCAGCAGCGCTTCGCTCGCGGCAGCCGCGGCCTGTTGCTCGCGACGGTCGAGGTCCTGCTGGATCAGCGCGAGCTGACCTGCAAGGGCCTGTGCGGGTGTGCTGCCATCGTGTGCCAGCGGATGATGCCGATGCGCCGCTGGCACCTTCATGTAAGCCAGCAGAGAATCGGGCAGGTAGCGCTTGATGCACTGCTGAAGGTAGAGCTGGTCGTCGCTGCTGAACGCAGTGACCTCCGCGGCGCGATCCAGCTCGATCAGATGCACGAGCGTGTGCTTCAGCCGTAACAACTGCGCCATCAGCGCGTCATCGATTTCCGGGGCGACCGACGCCATCACGCGGTCCAGTGCTTCGAGTGCCTGCACGGTGATCAGCGGCGGCCGGCCAGTTGCCCATGCGGCTGGGGCTGCCGCGCGTCGCGCCGCGGCGATGCGCCAGCCGGCGTAGCCCAGCAGCAACGCCGCGCCCCCGCCCAGCGCAATGCCCAGCCACAGGCTCCCGCTGAATGCCGCCAGCGGCAGCAAGGCGGTGCCCGCAACGAGGCCGCCCACGGCCGTGCCGGGAACAGCCGCCGGGTTCGTGTGGCCCTTGCCGCTTTCGACCAGGTCGGCAAGCGGGGCACCCAGCTCGTGCCGTTGACGCAACTGGCGGGCGCGCTCCGCCAGGAGGGGGGACTCCGGCGCTTGTTCCAGCAACCGCGGGTCGGCGGTGCGCCGGTTGACCGGCGCAGTGCCGACAACATAGCGGTTGTCCGGACTGTCGGGATCTGAGTCGTTCATGGCTTTCGGAAAAAGCATACGCGAGGCAGCGACCGTTCAAGCGCGCGCGCAGGCCGGCAACAGGCGCGGTGACGCAAGAGCGTTGGCAGTGGGCGCCCGCCTGACGCACTTCGCGGACGGCATCGTCATCGCGCGACTGTGCCGTCGGTGGTGACAGTCCGCAACGGTCGGTGCTTCGGTTCGCTGTCTCGACCGTGAGCGACGGACAAGGTACCGTCATGCCTTGCCACCGGAGGTCGTGCGAATGGATGTGTTGCTGATCGGCGGACCGCAGTTCGTCGGGCGGGGTGTGATCGACGCTGCACTGGCGGGCGGGCATCGCATCACGCTGTTCAACCGCGGGCGTACCCATCCCGAGTTGTATCCGCAGGTGGAAAAGCTGCGCGGCGACCGCGATGGCGGGCTGGCAGCGCTCGACGGCCGACGCTGGGATGCGGTGATCGACACCTGTGGCTACGTGCCGCGGGTGGTGCGTCAGTCGGCGCAGCGGCTGCGCGATTGCGCCGACGCCTACCTGTTCATCTCCAGCATCTCGGTCTATGCCGACCTGGTGGGGGCACGTGAAGACAGTCCACGTCATGTGCTGGAAGACCGAACCGTCGAGGACGTCACTGGCGCGACCTATGGCGGCCTCAAGGCGCTGTGCGAAGACGAGGTTGTTGAAGCCTTCGGCACGCGTGCCGTGATCGTGCGGCCCGGCATGATCGTGGGCGCGCACGATGGCACCTACCGCTTCCCCTGGTGGGTCGGGCGGGTCGCCGCCGGCGGCGAGGTGCTGTATCCGGCGCAGGGGCACATCCAGTTGATCGACGCACGCGACCTCGGCCGCTTCTGCCTGCGCCTGCTAGAGGGTGGCCAGCGCGGCGCCTACAACGTCACCGGGCCGGCGCAGTCGTTGGGGTTTGCGCAGGTGCTGGAGACAATGCGCAGGGTGGCCGGTGCGGAGGCGGAGTTCATTGGTGCGGCCGACGCGTTCCTGGAGGCGCAGCAGGTCGCCTCGTGGACCGAGTTTCCGTTCTGGATGCCCGGCGTGGACTGGGCGAGCGTGGCGATCGACAAGGCGCTCGACGCCGGTCTGACCTTCCGGCCGCTGGCCGATACCGTGCGCGACACGCTGGCCTGGCTGCGCGACCATCCTGCGCCGCAGATGCCGCCGGGCATCAGCCGCGAGCGCGAGGTTGCGCTGATCGCGGCGCTACGGGGGCAGGCGGGCGGGGCGGTGGCCTGACAGCGTCAACAGCGCAAGATCGCGCGGCGGGCAACAGGCGGCTGCGGCGTCAGCGCCCTGACCACGAATCCTTCAACGTCACCGCCAGGTTGAACACCGGCTTCGCAGCGGTGTGATCCTTGCGGTCCGCGACGAAGTAGCCGTTGCGCTCGAACTGGAACGTGTCGCTGGGCTGGGCGTCGGCGGCCGAGGGCTCCACGAAGGCCTGCAGCACGCGCTTGCTGTCGCGGTTGAGCAGGTCGAGGAAGTTGCGGCTGCTGGCGTCGGGCTGCGCCTCGGTGAACAGGCGGTCGTACATGCGCACCTCGGCGGCGCGCGCGGCGTGCACCGGCAGCCAGTGGATCGCGCCCTTGACCTTGACGCTGCTGGCGCCTTCGGTGCCGCTCTTGGTCTCGGGCAGGTACTCGGCATGCACGGCCACCAGTTGGCCGGCGGCGTCCTTCTCCACGCCGGTGCAGCGGATCACGTAGGCGCTGCGCAGCCGCACCATGCCGCCGGGGGTGAGGCGGAAGTAGCCCTTGGGCGGGTTCTCGTTGAAGTCGTCGCGTTCGATCCACAGCTCGCGCGCCATTGGCAGGCTGCGGGTGCCGAGCTCGGGCCGGTGCGGATGCACCTGGAACACGCAGTCCTCGGTGTGGTCGGCCGGCCAGTTGTCGATCACGAGGCGGATCGGATCGAGCACCGCGGTGGCGCGTGGCGCGCGTGCATCGAGGTCATCGCGCAGCGCCTGTTCGAGCAGCGCGTAGTCGATCCACTGCATGCTCTTGCTGACGCCGATGCGGTCCATGAACAGCTGGATCGACTGCGGCGTGAAGCCGCGCCGCCGCAGCCCGACCAGCGTGGGCATGCGCGGATCGTCCCAGCCATCGACGTGCTTTTCCTCGACCAGTTGCATCAGCTTGCGCTTGCTGGTGACCACGTAGCTGAGGTTGAGCCGGTTGAACTCGTGCTGGTGCGGCAGCATGAACGGATTGGGCACGCGCTCGTCGAGCGCAGCCTGCAGCAGCGGCGTGAAGTGCTGGGTGTGCTCGCGCAGCAGCTTGAGGAACTCGTCGCTGTCGGCCAGCGCGAGGTCGGGGTTGTGGGTCCAGCTCGCGAACATCGCGGCGGCCCGGCGTTCGTAGCGGCTGTGGCCGAGCTTGTCGCGCTGCGCATCGGCTGCGTTGCGGCAGTGCAGGGCAAAGCGGCGTCGCGAATCGGCGCCCTCGGCGGCAATGTCGTCGAGCAGCGCGCGCGCGGCGGCGTACTGCGGCGCGCGCAGCAGCGGCACGATGCGCTCCAGCGTCCACTCGTAGAACGGGCGCTGGTCCTCGAACTCGAGCGTGCAGATGGAGTGGGTGATGTTCTCCAGCGCGTCTTCGATCGGGTGCGCGTACGCGTACATCGGGTAGACCTTCCACGCGCTGCCGGTGCGGTGGTGGTCGGCGAAGCGGATGCGGAAGATCGCCGGGTCGCGCATGTTGATGTTGGGCGAGCCCATGTCGATGCGGGCGCGCAGGATCATGCTGCCCTCGGCATGGCGGCCGTCGCGCATCTCGGCGAACAGGCGCAGGCTTTCCTCGATCGGCCGATCGCGCCACGGCGAGTCGGTGCCGGGCTCGATCAGCGTGCCGCGCGTGGCGCGGATCTGCTCGGCGCTCTGCTCGTCCACGTAGGCGCAACCGATTTCGATCAGGTGCACCGCGAAGCGGTACATGTGCTCGAAGTAATCGGACGCGTGATACAGGTTGTCCTCGCGCCCGTCGGCCCAGTCGAAGCCGAGCCAGCGCACGCTGTCGAGGATGCCGTCGACGAACTCCTGGTCTTCCTTGACCGGGTTGGTGTCGTCGAAGCGCAGGTGGCAGCGGCCGCCGTAGTCGCGCGCCAGCCCGAAGTTCAGGCAGATGCTCTTGGCATGCCCGATGTGCAGGTAGCCGTTGGGCTCGGGCGGGAAGCGGGTACGGATGCGCGCGGCGTCGAGCGGTGCGTGCGCGTGGATGTCGTACGGTCCGGGCTGGCCGGCCCAGTGCCGCTGCGCGTAGGTGCCGCGCACCAGGTCATCGGCGATGATGTTGCGGATGAAGTTGGCGGCTGCCGGCCGGGCCTCCGGGGGTGAACTGGCAGCGGGCTTGTCGGTCATGGCGGCGGGGCAGCGGCGCGAACGCGATTGGTGTAACAGGTTTGTGACACCCGATTGTAGCCATCGATGCTGCGTCGCGGTACAAACGGTAGGGCGGTTTTGCAGGTGCGTTGGATCGGAACGGCACGATCGATTGAACGCGTTGACATTTGCCGCCGCGCCCGCATGTTGCAGGTTGCACTCGCTCTGGAGCGTCTTTCATGTCATCGCGCGAAGTCCATCGCATCGTTCACGCCAATCGCCAGAAGGAGGGCGCCGGGTTCATCGTCCGCCGGCCGTTTCCGGTGGCCGGGCTGGAGGTCGTGGATCCGTTCCTGCTGCTCGACGAGATGGGGCCGGCCGATTACGCGCCCGGTGAGGCGGTGGGGGCGCCCGATCATCCGCATCGCGGCTTCGAGACCGTCACCTACATGATCGAAGGCGAGTTCGAGCACGAGGACAGCGCCGGTAATCGCGGCAGCATCCGCGCCGGCGACGTGCAGTGGATGACGGCCGGCGACGGCGTCATCCATTCCGAGGAGCCGGCCGCGTGGATCAAGCAGCGCGGCGGGCGCGTGCACGGCTTTCAGCTCTGGGTCAATCTGCCGGCGCGCAGCAAGCGCATCGCGCCGCGCTATCAGGACGTGCGCGCCGAGACCATGCCCACCTGGACCCGTGATGACGGTCGTGCCAGCGTCAAGGTCATCGCCGGCCGCGTGCTCGGCGTCCAGGCGCAGGCCGAGACGATCACGCCGATCACCTACCTCGATGTTCGGCTCGATGACGGCGCGCAGGTCGACCTCGACATCCCGGCGGCGCAGAGCGCGTTCGTCTACGTATTCGGCGGTGCGCTGTCCGCCGGTGAACAGGCGCGCGCCGTGGCCGATGGCGACATGGCGCTGCTGACCGCCGGCGACACGCTGACGCTGCGCGCCACCGCTGCGGGCACCCGCGCGCTGGTGCTGGCCGGCGAGCCGCTGCGCGAGCCGGTCGCCCGCTACGGCCCGTTCGTGATGAACACGCGCGAAGAGATCCACCAGGCCTTCGCCGATTACCAGTCCGGCCGCTTCGGCCAGATCGCCCGCTAGAAAATCGGGGTCAGGTACGCATTTCCTGCCGGGCGGGGGCGCTCGCCGTGGAAATATGTACCTGACCCCGATTCTTTTCCTTGCGGCGCTTGCGTGACCAGACCCACAGGCCGGTGGCGACGAGCAGAAGCGGCGCGATGCCGGTCAGGCACATGGCGATCATGCCGGGGGTGCCGAAGGCGGTGCCGCTGTGCAGCGGGTACAGCCAGTGCATGAAGGTCTCGCCGGCGCTGCGGGTGCGGTCGCTGCGCTCGACCAGCACTTCGCCGGTGCCCGGATGCACCCACGCGATGGTGTCGCCGAGGCGGAAGCGGTCGCCGTCTTCGCGCAGGTAGAACTGCCAGCCGCTCATCTGGCCTGCGGGCAGGCGGATTTCGGTCAGCGTGTGGCGCGGATAGTCGGCGCGCAGCCGCCGGATGACGGCGGACAGCGGCTGCGTTTCATCGGTGCTCATGCGCCACGGCACTGTGGGAAACGACCGCACCTCGGAGAACACGCCGACCAGGTCACGCACGTAGTTGGTGTAGACCAGCGTGATGCCGGTGACCGTGGCCAGCACCAGCAGCAGCGCTGCCAGCACACCGGCCGCGCGATGCAGGTCGAACGCGATGCGCGTGGTTGACGCCCTCAGGTTGACCGCCAGCAGCCGCGCCCAGTGCGCGCGCGAGCGCGGCCAGCCGAGCACGATACCGCTGAGGGCCGACACCAGCAGCAGCGTGCCGGCCACGCCGACGATGTTGGACCCCGGCTCGCCCAGCAGCACGTTGCGGTGCAGCTCGTAGATGGTCTGCAGCGCGTAGGGCGGTGCCAGCGACAGCGTCTCGGCCGAGCGGGTGCCGAGCAGCGCGCCGCTGACCGGATCGAACATCGCCTCGATGCGCGGATTGCCGATGCGCCGCTGCGGCAGGCTGCGCAGCAGCAGCCGGTAGACCTCGCCATCGGCCTGCGGCAGGCGGATGCGCTCCACATGCCCGAGCGCCCGCGCGCGCTCGATGATCGCCTCGGGCGGCAGCACCGCGCCGCGGCTGGCGCTGCGTAGCAGGTGCGGGTTGAGCCAGGCGTCGAGCGGCTCCTCATAAACGAGAATCGCGCCGGTCAGGCCGACCAGCGCGAACCACAGGCCCAGCACGATGCCGAGCCAGCGATGCACACTGAACCAACGCCCTTTGGTCTGCACGCCGTCATGTCCGCGGAGGGGATGACGGCAATCTACACGGCGGCGGCGCAGGCGTGAACCCTTGCCACTAAACGGCCGCCGGCGCGGCCGGTCGTTCAGCGGCTCAGCAGCCGCTGTTCGAGGAACATCACACGCGCTGCGAACAGGTAGTCGGCGTTTTCCTTCTTGGCGAAGCCGTGGCCTTCGTTCTCCGCGATCATCGACCACACCGGCACGCCGTTGGCGGCGACCGTGGCGGCGATCTGCT
>CAZTUT010000071.1:0-15045 GCA_964616395.1 uncultured Burkholderiaceae bacterium | reverse complement strand
CACGAGTACTTCCACAACTGGACCGGTAACCGCGTCACCTGCCGCGACTGGTTCCAGCTCAGCCTGAAGGAAGGCCTGACTGTCTTCCGCGACCAGGAATTCTCGGCCGACATGATGGAGGCCGATCTCGCCGCGGCAGGACCCGAGGCCATCGCGCAGGCGCCCTGGGCGCGCGGCGTGCGCCGAATCGAAGATGTGCGGGCGCTGCGTGCCGCGCAGTTCCCGGAAGACGCTGGTCCGATGGCCCATCCGGTACGCCCCGATGCCTACGAGGAGATCGGCAACTTCTACACCGCCACCGTGTACGAGAAGGGCGCAGAGGTCGTGCGCATGCTGCAGACCCTGCTTGGGCGCGATGCCTTTCGGCGCGGGCTCGACCTGTACTTCCAGCGCCACGACGGACAGGCGGTCACCTGCGACGATTTCGTGGCCGCCATGGCTGATGCCAACCACCGCAACCTCGCTCAGTTTTCTCGCTGGTATGGGCAAGCGGGCACGCCACGCGTGGCGGTCGGCAGCCACTTCGACGAACAGCGGCGCACGTTCGAGCTGACGCTGACGCAAAGCTGCCCGCCCACCCCCGGCCAACAACGCAAGGACCCGCTGCTGATCCCCCTCAAGGTGGCGCTTGTGGGTACCGATGGGGCCGACCTGCCGTTGCAGCTCGCCGGCGAGGATGGCCCCGGGCCCGCGTGCCGCGTGCTGGAGCTGTCCCAGCCGTCGCAGACCTTCCGCTTCGTCAATGTCGCGCAGCGGCCAGTGCCCTCGCTGGGTCGCGAATTCTCGGCACCGGTCATCATCGACTACCGGTTCGATGACGCCGACCTGATGTTCCTCGCGGCGCACGATGCCGATCCGTTCAACCGCTGGGAAGCGGGGCAGCGTCTTGCCGTGTCGCGACTGCTGCGTGCGACCGATGCATTCGAAATGCAGCAACGCGCCGAACTCGACGACGCCTTCGTCGATGCGGTGCGAACGACCCTGAGCGACGGCCGGCTGGCCGCGAGCTTCCGCGAACTGGCGCTGCAGTTGCCGGCGGAAAGCTTCGTCGCCGAGCAGCGGGCGATCGTCGACCCGCAGGCGATCCGCGACGCACGCTGCTTCGTCCGCCGCGCGCTTGGCGAGCGCCTTGCGCTGGACTGGCAGACAACCTACCAGCAGAACCTGACGCCAGGCGACTACACGCCTGCGCCGCTGGCGGCCGGCAAGCGGGCGCTGCGCAATCTGGCGCTTGGCTACCTGGTCGAAGGCGGCTTGGCCGGCGCGCTGGAACTTGCGCAGCGCCAGCTTGCGCAGGCCAACAACATGACCGACCGACAGGCGGCCTTGATGGCCATCATCAACAGCAACGCGCCCTTCAAGGCCGACGTGCTGGTGCAGTGCGCGCGGGACTGGGCCGACGAGCCGCTGCTGATGAACAAGTGGTTCCAGCTTCAGTCGACCGCGCGCTCGCAGCCCGGCGAGCCGCCCGTGCTGGTGCGCGTGCGCTCGCTGCTCAGTCATCCGTCGTTCTCGATTGCCAACCCGAACAACGCATTCGCGCTGATCCTCGGCTTCTGCACCAATGCCGCCGAGTTCCATCGCGCCGACGGCTCCGGCTACGAGTTCTGGATCGAGCAGGTGCTGGCGCTCGACCGCATCAACCCGAGTGTGGCGGCGCGCGTGGCCCGCACGCTCGACCGCTGGCGCAAGTACACACCCGATCGTCAGCAACTGATGCAGATGGCGCTGCAGGAGGTCGCAGCAGCCGCCTCGTTGTCGCGCGACGTTGCCGAAATCGTCACCAAGGCGCTCGAGAACTGAGCGCACGCATCGAGCTTTCCACCCCATGTCACGACTGTCCCTGACCCATTACCTGATCCGCTGCGAACGCGAGCACGGCCTCGATGCCAACCTTCGGCTCTTGATCGAGACCGTGGCGCGCGCCTGCAAGACCATCTCGCACGCGGTCGGCCAGGGTGCGCTTGGCGGCGTCCTCGGCAGCGCCGACACCACCAACATCCAGGGCGAAACACAGAAGAAACTCGACATCCTGGCCAATGAAATCCTGGTCGAGGCCAACGAATGGGGCGGGCACCTGGCCGGCATGGCCAGCGAGGAGATGGATCAGCCGCTGGGCATTCCGGTGGCCTACCCGCGCGGCCACTACCTGCTGCTGTTCGATCCGCTCGATGGGTCCAGCAACATCGACGTCAACGTCTCGATCGGCACCATCTTTTCAGTGCTGCCGGCGCCGGCGGGGATGACCGAGGACGACGAGCGCGCCTTCCTGCAACCGGGCACGAACCAGGTCGCTGCCGGCTACGCGGTCTATGGGCCGCAGACGATGCTGGTGCTGACCGTGGGCCAGGGCGTGGTCAGCTTCACGCTGGACCGCAGCACCGGCAGCTTCATCCTGACCCAGGAGAACATCCGCATACCGCCTGACACGCGCGAGTTCGCGATCAACATGTCGAACTGGCGCCACTGGGCCGCACCGGTACGCCGTTACGTGGAGCAGTGCCTGGCTGGCAAGGAAGGCGTGCGCGGCAAGGACTTCAACATGCGCTGGATCGCCAGCATGGTGGCCGACGTACACCGCATCATGCAGCGTGGCGGCGTGTTCATGTACCCGTGGGACAAGCGCGAGCCGGACAAGCCCGGCAAGCTGCGCCTGATGTACGAAGCCAACCCGATGGCGCTGCTGGTCGAGCAGGCCGGCGGCAGCGCCACCGACGGTACGCATCGCATCCTCGACATCGTGCCCACCCGGCTGCATCAGCGCGTCAGCGTGATGCTGGGCTCGCGCAACGAGGTCGCGCACCTGGTCCAGCTGCACGCGTCGCCCTGACCGGCGGCACGGGCCACCACGCACCACGCGACGCGTCGCGCCGAGTTGGCGAGCAGTGCGGCGAACGATTGCCGGCCATCGCCGACTTGCACCGTCCTGAAACCTTGTCAGGCTAGTGCGCGTGCGTGTGGTCGCGGCGCAATGCAGCAAACCAGATGCCCAGCGCCAGCAGCAGCGGCGCGCAGGCGGCAATGCCGACCGCCGTGCCAACGCGCTCGACTGCAACCGCCATCAGCGCCACCCCGACCGTCTGCCCGAGAAAGAACGCGCTGGCGAATAGCGAGACCGCCGCGCCACGCGCCTGCGGCGCCATCTGCGTGGCGTTGGTCTGCAGCGTGTTGTGCAGCATGTAAAAGCCGAGACCGGCACTGATGCAGGCCGGCAGTGCAGTCCACCAGGTCGGTGACAACGCCAGCAGCAGCAGGCCGAAAGCCATCAGTGCCGCACCTGCACGCGCCAGCCCGGTCTCGCCCAGTCGGCCGACCAGCGTGCGCGAGCCGGCGGCAAAGATCAGGCCGCCGCTGGCATACAGCGTGACGATCGCGCCCGCCGCAGAAAGCGACAGCCCATGCGTCAGGTGCAGATGGGTCGCAAAGAACGCATTGGCGCCAAACAGCAGCATGCCTTCGGTGAACACGACGATCAGCACGACGCGCGCCCACGGCTGGCGCAGCACCGCGGCGAGTTCCGCCACCGGATGACCGGCCGCAGCACGTGCGGGCGAACGGGCCTGCCCGGCCTCGCGGGCACGCCACAGCAGCAGGCCAGCCACCACGAACCAGACGGCCAGCGCGGCGAACGGCAGCCGCCACTGCCCGAGATCCGCGGCCACGCCACCGAGCCACTGGCCCGCACCCATGCCGAGGATCTGGCCGGTCAGGAAACGCGCCAGCACCGGCTGGCGTCGCTCGTAGGGCACGGCATCGCCGATCCACGCCATCGCCAGCGGAATGATGCCGGCACAGGTGACGCCTGCAATCACCCGCGCGGCCAGCAGCGTGCCAAACCCGGGCGCCAGCGCACACGCCGCTGCCGTGAAGGCTGAAGCAAGCACTGCCAGCGCGATCACGCGCCACTTGCCGACCCGGTCGCCCCACGGTCCGTAGACCAGTTGCGCCAGCCCGTAGCCAACCGAGAAGAACGTAATGACTTGCGCGACGGCGGCCAGCCCGAATCCGAAGTGGGTCGACAGCGCCGGCAGTTGCGCATCGGCCACCCGCATCGACATCGCGCTGCCGAACGCGCCCAGCGACAACAGCACGATCAGGCGGCCTTCGCCGCCGCGTGGCTCGGGCGCGCTCAAGCGCGCGGTCCCGGACGCTCGGTCGCGGCGCGGCGCGGGCGCATGCTCATGCGCCCGCCACTGCGTTATCTGTCATCGGTCAGGGAAGCAGGATGCACGAGCCGGTGGTCTTGCGGCCAGCCAGGTCGATGTGCGCCTGGGCGGCATCGGCCAGCGCGTAACGCCGTTCGATCCCGATCTTGATCGCACCGCTGAGCACATGGTCGAAGATCTCTTCCGACGACGCTTCGAGCCGGCTGCGCGGTACCACGTGCGTGGCGACGGTTGGCCGCGTGACGAACAGCGACCCCTTGGCAGCCAGAATGCCCAGGTTGACGCCCGCCACCGCGCCGGAGGCATTGCCGAAGCTGACCATCAGGCCGCGCGGCTGCAGGCAGTCGAGCGAGCCCTCCCAGGTGTCCTTGCCGACGCCGTCGTACACGACCGGCACCTTTGCGCCACCCGTCAGGTCCCTGACCCGCTCGACGAAGTTTTCCTTGTTGTAGTTGATCGTGGCCCACGCCCCATGCGCACGCGCCAGCGCTGCCTTCTCGTCGGAGCCCACGGTGCCGATCAGCTTGACCCCGAGCAGCTTCGCCCACTGGCAGGCGATCAGGCCCACACCACCGGCAGCGGCGTGGAACAGGATCGTCTCGGTGCCCTGCAGCCGATAGGTCTGGCGGAACAGGTACTGGACCGTCAGGCCCTTGAGCATCAGCGCGGCCGCGGTGTCGAAGCCGATCTTCTTCGGCAGCCGCACCACCATCGAGGCCGGCATCAGGCGCCGGTCGGCATAGGCACCCAGCGGCCCACTGCCGTAGGCCACCCGATCGCCCTCCTTCAGGAACTTGACATTGCTGCCCACCGCCTCGACCACACCGGCGCCCTCGAAGCCCAGGCCCGCAGGCAGTGGCGTCGGGTACTGGCCGCTGCGGAAATAGATGTCGATGAAGTTCAGGCCAATCGCATGATTGCGAACACGCACCTCGTCGGGGCCGGGATCACCGATGTCGACTTCCTCGAGCTTGAGCACCTCAGGGCCGCCGGTCTGGTGGAAACGGGTCGCTATGGCCTTCATCGTCAATTCTCCTGGCTGCGGGCTGGCCGCACATCGTGCGGCCAGCGCCGGGGGTCGTGGGAGCGTCGGCCTGCAGGCCGGACGCATGCTTCCAACGCGATTCTACGGAGCAGCGCGCCGACTGCCTGCGCCGCCCCCGCGGTGTCTCAGTGCCGGGTGCTGCTGTCGCCGCGATGCGCGCCGACCGACAGAAACTCGGGCGCTGGCGCCCGCTCGGCTTGCGCCAGCGCGGCCTCACCCGCAGGCTCCACCCCCAGCACCTCGATATCGAAGATCAGCGCCCGGCCGGCCAGCGGATGATTGCCGTCGAGCACGGCGACGTTGTCGGCAAGGTCGACCACCGTGTAGATGCGGCCGTCAGCCGGCTGGCCGGGAACGCCTTCGACCCGCATGCCGATGTCGACGTCGGCGCCAAGCTGCGCCATCGGCACCAGATGCAGCAGCGCAGGATCGTCATCGCCGAAGGCATCCTGCGGCTCAAGCGCCAGCGTGGTCGTGAAGCCGGCCGCCTGACCCGCCAGTGCCGCCTCGATCCGCGGAAAGATGTCGTCGGCGCCATGCAGATAGACAAGCGGCCGCTCGCCGCTTTGCTCAATCAGCGCGCCCTGCGCGTCGCGCATCGTCACCTTCAGGCTGACCAGGCAGCCGGACTCGATCTTCATCTGTCGGGTTCTCCGGAGTCGCGCGCCCGACGGGGGCCGCCTCCCGTATTCTCCCACTCATGACTTCAATGCCTGCGGTACCCCTGCGTCGCCTCGGCTCGCTGCCGGTGGGCGAGTTCATGCGCACCACCTGGCAGCGCCGGCCGCGCCTGATCCGCGGTGCGCTCGATGCCGGCACCGTGCCGGTCGATGCCGCCACGCTGTTCGCGCTGGCGGGTCAGGCAGACGTCGAGTCGCGTCTGGTGACTTCGTTCGACGGCCAGTGGGCGCTGCGGCACGGCCCGCTGCAGGTGCGCCAGTTGCCGCCGCGCACCAAGCCCGGCTGGACCGTGCTGGTGCAGGGCGTCGATCTGGCGCTGCCCGAGGTGGCAGCGCTACGCGATCGCTTCCGCTTCGTCTGCGATGCGCGACTCGACGACGTGATGATCAGCTACGCGAGCGACGGTGGTGGCGTGGGGCCGCACGTCGACTCCTACGACGTGTTCCTGCTGCAGCTTCACGGCCAGCGACGCTGGCGCATCAGCCGTCAGCGCGATCTTTCGCTGCGACCCGACCTGCCGCTGAAGATCCTGGCCCGCTTCCGGCCCACCGACGAGTGGGTGCTCGATCCAGGCGACATGCTGTACCTGCCGCCCGGCGTCGCCCACGAGGGCAGCGCGATCGGCACCGGCTGCATCACGGCATCCATCGGCTTTCGCGCGCCGCGCTATCGCGAACTGCTCGATCCGTGGCTCGACGCCCAGGCCGAGTCAGCACACGCCGCCGCCGCGCTCGATGCGCTGCTGACTGAATCGGCGCGACGTCCTGCGGCGCGACCGGCGCAGCTTCCGGCGGACCTGATCGACCGTGCGCACGCCCGACTAAGCGCGCGGCCGCCGCGTCGCGATCACGCCGCGCAGGCTTTGCTGGCACTGCTCAGCGAGCCCAAGCCGATCGTCGCATTCGGCCCGCGCGACCGGCCGCTGTCGCGTACGCGCTTCGGGCAGCGAGTCGCCCGCGGTGGCGTACGTCTGGACCCGCGTACGCGACTGCTCTATGCCGGCGGCCGGATCGGCATCAACGGCGAGGTCATGCGCTGCGGCACCACCGATCTGCGCGTACTTGGCCGTCTGGCCAATGCACGCGCACTGAGCGCGCATGACTGCGCGGCTCTGGGCGAGTCGGTGCTGACGCTGCTGCATCAGTGGTACCTTGACGGCTGGTTGCACGTGGATTGAACATCGGCATCGCAACCCGCTGACGACCCGCTCCCGATGGATGATCTCAAGCCGCTTCGCCGCCTGATCGGATCGCGCGATGAACTGGCCACCGCGGTCGGCGAGTTGCTGGCCCGTGCCCGCCTGGCGGTGCGCTGCTGCAGCGCCGACGGGTCGCTGTTCAATCTGTCGAACTCGGCGTTGGTCGATGTACTCGGCACGTTCCTGCTGCACGATTCGCGTGCGCGCGTTTACGTGCTGGTCGACGATCCGACATGGATCGATACGCGGGCTGCGCGTTTCAAGCTGCTGCAGCGACGCTTCCCGCACGCGCTGCGTGTGCGTGCCGCCAACCCCGATGACCCGGTTGGAGAGATCAGCCAGTTGCTGATCGACGAGAACGATTTCGCCGCGATCGAACCGGCGCGTGTCACTACCGGCGAACTCTGGTTCAACAATCCGCTGCAGACGCAGCCGCGCGTTCGCGAGTTCGACCGGCGCTGGCAGATGGCATCGCACGACCTGCCGGTTGCCCCGCTGGGGCTTTGAGGCGGTCGCGCGCCGGCATCGGCAGGCCGTTCCGATGCTCATCGACAGCGCACTTTGCGCAGCGGACTCGGGCAATGCGCCAGAACAGTGCATGCAATGACGCAAAGCAACATATATACTTCCGGCCGGGAAGATGCAGGAAACCCGTCAGATTGCGCCCGCTTGAAGCCTGAGCAAAGCGCAAGATGCGTGGTTTTGTCCGATCAACTCAACCGGTTGTGTCAATTCTTGATAGAAAGGTCTTTCGATGAACAAGTCGCTGCTGCTCGCCTCGATCGCTGTGGTCGTCCTGGCTGCCTGCGGTAAGCCCGCCCCGGCCCCCGCGCCGGCGCCGGCCCCCGCGCCCGCCCCTGCTCCTGCCCCGGCGCCGGCCCCCGCGCCTGAAGCCAAGAAGGACGAAGCTGCCGCCCCCGCGCCGGCCGCTGCGCCCGCTCCGGCTGCCGCGCCTGCTGGCAACGCTCCGGTTCACCCGGACGACGCCAAGAAGCAGGAAGCCAAGAAGTAATTGGCGGTTGGATGAAAAAAGGGCCAGCGCAAGCTGGCCCTTTTTCTTTGGCCGCGCTCGCGGCCATGAGTGCAATCGCGACTCAGGCCTTGCGGGGACGCGAAGGCGCCTTGGCGGCCGCACCCTTGGCCGCAGGGGCCTTGACCGCCTTCGCGGCCTTCTCGGGCGCTGCCGCGAGAAGTTCATCAAGATGGTGCTCGATGTGCTGCTCGAACTTGTGCTTGAACGGACGCAGCAGGAAGCCAAGCTTGACGTCGAGCGCGATCTTGTCGGCCGACACCTTCATGTGGCCTTCGACGCCGCTGCGATGAAAGTGCAGAACATCGCCCTCCCACTCGCTGACGAGGTCGTACTCGGCCGCGAGGTCGTCGGCCGTCTTCTGCGCAACGGCCTTGGCCTGCTTGATAGGCAGCGCGTGACTGCGAACGTACTTGATGTCTGACATGGCCTGCGCTCTCCGTGTCGAAAAGGGCCTCGCGGTGTCCGCCTAGCGGAGCGCCAGCCGCGTTGCACGGGCGTCAGTTTCCCACACCGGGGGATTGAGCAGGGCTGCCGGCCGGCGCCCAGCGAGCACCGCGTCGAGATTGTCGATCGCGAGTTGAGCCATCGCAGTGCGCGTCGCACGCGTGCTCGATGCGATATGCGGCGTCAGCACGACGTTCTTCAACGGCAGGAAACCGGGGTTCAGCTGCGGCTCGTTCTCGAACACGTCGAGCCCTGCCGCGGCCAGCCGGCCATTGCCGAGGGCATCGATCAGCGCCGAATCGTCGACCACGCCGCCGCGCGCGATGTTGACCAGCACCGCACTGCGCTTCATCAGCGCCAGCTCGGCGGCGCCGATCAGGTGGTGCGTCGCTGCCGAATAGGGCACGACGAGGATCAGATGGTCGGCCTCGCGCAGCACGAGATCGCGCTCCGCCCACTCGGCGCCCTCTTCCTGGCCCTGCGGCAGGCGGGTGCGGTTGTGATACAGCACGCGCATCGAAAAGCCGCGCGCTCGCCGCGCGATCGCCCGGCCGATCCGCCCCATGCCGATGATGCCGAGCGTGCTGCCATGCAGGTCGGCCCCCATCAGCAGTTCGAACTCCCAGCGCTCCCAGCTTCCGGCTCGCACGAACCGGTCGCCTTCGACGACACGACGCGCGGCAGCCAGCAGCAGCGCCCACGCATGGTCCGCCGTCGCCTCGTTCAGCACGTCAGGCGTGTTGGTGGCTGCCACGCCTGCCGCAGTACAGGCCGCCACATCAATGTTGTTGAAGCCCACCGCAATGTTGCTGACGACCTTCAGACGAGGACAGGCACGCAGAAGGCCGGCGTCGATCCGGTCGCCCCCGGTAATCAGCGCGCCATCGCAGTCGCGCAGACGCTCAGCCAGTTCCTGCGGTGAGAGCGAAGCGTCGACCTGGTTATCCAGCACGGTGTAGCGGCTGCTCAACTGGCCGATCAGCTCGGCAAAGATGCGCCGGGTCACGGCGATTCGCATCATGGGTCTGTCCTGACTTCCGAGGCCGCTTGCGCGCGGGTTGACTGGATCTGTTCCGCCGGCAGTGGCGGCCTGAGCGACGGGTCGCGCCTGAGCAGCGCCTTGACCAGCAGGTGAGCTGACACCGGCGCTGTCAGGAACAGGAACAGCGTGACCAGCAGTTCGCGCAGCCCCGGCTGACCGCGGCCAAAGCTGAAATACAGCACGCTCGCAATCAGCACGCAGCCCACGCCCAGCGTGGTGGCCTTGGTCGGACCGTGCAGACGCTTGAGAAAAGTCGAGAGCCGTGCCAGCCCCCACGAGCCGATCAGCGCGAAAACGGCGCCGGCGACGAGCAGCGCCGCAAGCGCGGCATCGAGCCAGACAGGCAGGGCAAGCAGGACATCCATGATCAGTCGACGATATTGCCACGAAGCAGATACTTCGACAGCACGACGGTGCCGATGAAGCCCAGCATGCCGATCAGCAGCGCCGCGTCGAAGTACCACAGCGTATCGAAACGGATACCCAGCAGGATCAGCAGCGCGCAGGCGTTGATGTAGAGCGTGTCGAGCGCCAGGATGCGGTCGGTCAGATCGGGGCCGCGAAACAGACGCCAGCCGGCAAGCAGCATGGCAAGAACGAAGGCACCGATCAGCCACGGCAGTATCGACGCAACGATCACGGGCGCTCTCCGAAAACGTGCAGCAGCGGCGCCTCGTAACGCGCCTTGATGTCCTCGACCAGCGCTGCCTCGTCGGTGACGTTGAACGCGTGCACCAGCAGATACCGGCGATCGTCGGTGACGTCGGCCGACAGCGTCCCCGGCGTCATCGTGATGATGCCCGCCAGCAGCGCGATCCCGTGCGGGTCGCGAATCGCAAGCGGCACCCAGACAAACGCCGGACGGATTGCCGACTCCGGCCCGAGGATGCGGCGCGCGACCTCGATGTTGCTCTTGACGATGTCCCACAGCACAACGCCAAACAGGCGCAGCATCAGGATCGGGCGCCGCAGCCGCGGCCGGTCCGGCCGCAGCCTCTCGGTGAACCACGGGATCACGATGGCCAGCAGCGCCGCCAGCGCGATGTGGCCCAGCGACAGCGAGAGGTTCAGCAGAAGCCAGCTGACGAATAGCAGTGCCGAGATGATCGGCGCCGGCAGCAGCCGCCACGCGGTCACGCCCGGCGGCCCTTCCGCCGCGACCGTCTCGGGCGCCGATGCAGATTCGATCTGCGCACCGCGCGCGCGGCTCTCGGTATCGGCTGCGGCCTTCACGGCTTCACCATCCCTTCGCGCGGGTTCCAGGCCGGCGGCGCCGGCGCCTTATGCAACACGGCATCCATGTACGGGCGCCGCTCGAGCAACTGCACAGCGGCGGCATGGGTATATGCCGCGAGCGGACCCGCGACGAGCGGCAGGGCCAGCAGCGCCGCGGCCGGCAGCAGCACCGCGGCAGCGCCGACGCGGGAAATCACGGCACCCGCCTCGGCCTGCACCGGCGTGCGCCAGAACAGCGAACTGCCGGCGCGCGCCAGCGCCAGCACGATCGCCAGACTCGACAGCAGCACCACGACGAAGGTCGCCGTCGGCCAGTCGCTCTGCGCAGCGCCGTGCAGCAGTTGCGCCTTGCCCAGAAACCCCGCCAGCGGTGGCATGCCCGCCGCGCTGATGGCCAGCAGGAAGAACAGCAGTCCGAGCCGCTCGCGCGGGCCGTGCCACGCGCCGCCCAGCAGACTGTCGCCGGCCTCGGGGCGCCGCTGATCGATCAGGTTGGCCAGCAGGAAGAGCGCCGCAGCCATCAGCGTGCTTGGCACAAGATAGAACAGAGCGGCCGCGATCGTCTGGTCGGTGCCAAGACCGAGCGCCAGGAGAAGCATCCCGGCCGAGGCGACCACCAGGTAGGCGATCAGTCCGCGCAACTGCACGGCCGCCAGCGCGCCGATCGCCGCCAGCAGCAGCGTACCCATCGCCAGCCAGGGCAACCACGGCTGAGCCAGGTCGGCAGCCACGCCACCGCTCTCGCCGAACACCAGCGTGTACATGCGTGCAATCGCATAGACACCGACCTTGGTCATGATCGCGAACAGCGCGGCCACCGGCGCACTGGCGGCGGCGTAGGTGTCAGGAAGCCAGAAGTACAGCGGCAGCAGGGCCGCCTTGACACTGAACACGACCAGCAGCAACAGGCCGGCAGCCTGGATCAGCGCCGCGTTGTCCGGTCCCGCCCATTCGATCCGATCCGCCAGATCCGCCATGTTGAGCGTGCCGGTGACGCCATACAGCGTTGCCACCGCAATCAGGAACAGCGCCGAGCCGGTCAGGTTGAACGTCACGTAGTGCAGCGAGGCCCGCAGGCGTGCCGCGCCGGCGCCATGCAGCAGCAGACCGTAGCTGGCGATCAGCAGCACCTCGAAGAACACGAACAGGTTGAACAGATCGGCGGTGAGGAAGGCGCCGTTCAGACCCATCAGCTGGATCTGGAACAGCGCATGGAAGTGCGGTCCGCGCTCGTCGGTACCGGCGCGCGCATACATCAAGGCGCTCAGCGCAACGACTGCGGTGAGCACCAGCATCAACGCGCTCAACCGGTCGAGCGCCAGCGCGATGCCGAACGGCGCCTGCCAGTTGCCGAGCAGATAGGCGTCGATGCGACCGCTTGCCGCATGAACCATCAGCCCGACCGAGACCACCAGCAGTGCGGCCGTGGCCGCAAACGACACGATTCGCGCCGCGGCCAGCGAGCGCCGCTCGATCAGCAGCAGTGCGGCCGCGGCAAGCAACGGCAGCACGATCGGAACGATGATCCAGTGGGGCCAGGCGATCATCGGCGCGCCTCCCCGGCCGCCGGCGCGCCCGCCGACAGTTGCGCGGCGTTCGTCGCGGTCGCCTTTTCGGCATCGTCCGTGGGCTCGACACCATCGACGTGATCGGAGCCGGTCTCAGCGTAGGTTCGAAGTGCGATCACCAGCATCAGCGCGGTCATCGCGAAACTGATCACGATCGCTGTCAGCACGAGCGCCTGCGGCAGCGGATCGGCGTAGTTCGTCAGCGCTGGCGCGACGCCGTCGGTCAGGATCGGCGGCTTGCCGACCGCGATCCGGCCCATCAGGAAAATGAAGACGTTGACCGCGTAAGACACCAGCGTGAGCCCGAGAATCACGTCGAAGCTGCGCGCACGGAGCAGCAGGTAGACGCCGGTCCCCGTCAGTACACCTACCGTCAGCGCCAGGAGCAGTTCCATCAGTCGCCCTCTCCGCCGCGCGTCCGCTGGCCCAACTGGCCGATGGCAGTCAGCGCGATCACGGTCGCGCCGACCACGGTCAGGTAGACGCCCAGGTCGAACAGCGACGCGCTGGCCAGCGGCACCGGACCAAACGGGAAAATGTTCGGGTAATCGTAGCTGCTGGTGAGGAACGGGCTGCCGAAAAACCAACTGCCGACACCCGTCAGACCAGCGATCAGCAGCCCCCAGCCGACCCACGGACGGAAGTCCGTCCCCATCCGCTGCTCGACCCAGCGGTTGCCATTGGCAACGAACAGAAGCACCAGCGCAACGGCGAGCACCAGTCCGGCGATGAAGCCGCCGCCCGGCGCGTTGTGGCCGCGCAGGAACAGATAGAAGGAGACCAAGACAGCGAGCGGCAACAGCAGCCGCGACACCAGCGCGAGCATCAGCGACTGCCTTCCGCTATCCGCATCCGCGGCGGCCTGCGGGTCAGACCGGCGGCGCGGCACGAAACCGGCCAGCAGCGCATAGATGATGATTGCGGCCACACCGAGCACGGTGATCTCGCCCAGCGTGTCGAAGCCGCGATAGTCGACGATGATCACATTGACGGCGTTGGCGCCGCCGCCTTCTGGAACGGTCGTTTCCAGGAAGTACGGCGAAATCGAATCGAACGGCCGGCTCAACACCAGCAGCACGAGCGCCGCTGCACCGAGGCCGGCCAGCACCGCGACGGCCGCGTCGCGCAGCTTGCGCGGATTGCGCAAAAGCGGCGCGCCCTCGGCAGGACTCTCGCGCGGCAGCCAGTGCAGCGCGAGCATCATCAGCACGATGCTCACCACCTCCACCAGAAGCTGCGTCAGCGCGAGGTCGGGCGCCGACAGGTAGACGAAACCCAGACTGACCACCAGTCCCGTGGCACCGAGAAGGATCAGCGCCAGCAGACGCTGCCGATGGACGATCACGGTCGCCAGCGCCGCGGCGCAGCCCAGCAACGCAACCGCTGCCGCTGGCCACGGCGGCGGCGACAGCGGCAAGGCATCGAGGCGCAACGGCACGTCGCGCAGGAAAGGCACTGCGCCGGCCGCCAGCGCCATCAGGACCAGCAGCGCGAGGTAATGCTGGAGGCGGCCGTTCTGCAGCGCCCGCGTGAGCGCCGCGGCAGCGTGCTGCATACGCTCGATGCCTGCCAGGAAGAAGTCGCGCCCGCCGCGCTCGATCCAGAGCGGCAGTCGGACCAGCGAGTGCAGGTTGACAAATCGTTGCAGCCCGAAGTACAGGGTCACGCCACCGACCAGCGCGATCGCCGACATCGCCAGCGGCAGGTTCAGGCCGTGCCAGATGGCCAGCGTGTACGCGGGCATCGGGCCACCGAAGCCGCCGTGCAGGGCAGCCCCGGACGCCACGGCAAGCGTCGGACCGACAACCCACGCGGGCGCCAGACCGACCACCAGGCAGACCAGGACCAGCACCTCGACCGGCACGCGCATGAATGCGGGCGGCTCGTGCGGCGTGCGCGCCAGCCCGACTGGCTCGCCATTGAAGAACACGTCGTGGATGAAGCGAACGCTGTACGCAACGCTGAACAGCGCCGCCAGCAGCGCCGCCAGCGGAAGCGCAATCTGCATCGCGCCGCGGCCATCGATGGCAACGGCCTCGGCGAAGAACATTTCCTTGGACAGGAAGCCGTTAGCGAGCGGCACGCCCGCCATCGCGGCCGACGCCACCATGGCCAGCAACGCGGTTCGTGGCATGTACGTCCAGAGTCCATTGAGTTGCCGCATATCGCGGCTGCCGGTCTCGTGGTCGATGATCCCGGCCGCCATGAACAACGACGCCTTGAACGTGGCGTGATTGATGATGTGAAACACGCCCGCCACCACGGCCAGCGGCGTGTCGAGCCCGAACAGCAGCGTGATCAGGCCCAGGTGACTGATTGTCGAGTAGGCGAGCAGCCCCTTCAGATCGTGCTTGAAGATGGCGATGTAGGCACCGATCAGCAACGTCGACAGTCCCGTCAGCGAAACGATCCAGAACCACAGGTCGGAGCTGCCAAGCGCCGGGTAGAGCCGCGCCAGCAGAAACACGCCCGCCTTGACCATCGTGGCCGAGTGCAGATACGCCGAGACCGGTGTCGGCGCTGCCATCGCGTGCGGCAGCCAGAAGTGGAACGGGAACTGCGCGCTCTTGGTGAAGCAGCCCACCAGCACCAGCACAAGCGCCAGCGGGTAGCGCGGATCGGCGCGAATCAC
>CAZTUT010000070.1:0-15083 GCA_964616395.1 uncultured Burkholderiaceae bacterium | reverse complement strand
CTGGCCGACATGAGCCCCGACGAGGCACGCGCCGAGTTCGAGGGCGCGCTTCAGCACCTTCGCGACCGTCAGGTCCGCGCGGAACTCGCGACGCTGGTGCAGGCGGGCCTCGGCACGGAACCGGAGCGCGCGCGCTACCAGGCCCTGATGGCGCTGCGCTCGAAAGCCGGCTAGAATATAAGGTTCCCTAAAAAGCATCTGCAAACGACGCGTCGGAGGCATATTCGTGGGCATCAGCAAGTCGGGCGTGGCCAAGAATTCCGCAATGACGGCTGCCAAGGCAGCCGTCAAGCCGGCATCGCGTGCCGGTGCCGCCAGCGCCGCGTCGCGGGCGGGCGTCGACGAAGGCAAGGTGGGCGCCAAGGCCGGCACCAAGGTGGGCACCAAGGCTGCGAGCCCGGGCAAGGCTGCCCGCCCGGTGGCCGTGAAGGCTGCTGGCGCGTCGGTCCCGCGGGCCGTGGCCGCGGACGGCGCCGCCAAGGCCGCCTCCAAGGCCTCGTCGAAGGCATCTCCCAAGGCGGCCGCCAAGGGCGCTGCCGGCGCGACCGCCGAGGCTGCGGCCCGGCCCGCCGCGGCGGCTGCCCGGTCTGCGTCGCGCAAACCCCTGACGGTCGTCGCAGGCCCGCAGGCCCGTGCCACGGCGAGCGCGGCCGCCGCCAAGGCCGCGAAGGCACCCGCGCGCGCTTCCCGCGCCGAGGCGACGGCCGAGCCCGAGGTCGAGCGGGCGGTGGCCAAACCGGCGGGCAAGTCGACGGCCCCCGCGAAGGCGGCCGTCGCGACCGCCGACCGCGCTCCGGTGAAGGCGGCCCCCAAGGCGGCGGCCAAGGCCGCCGGCAAGGCCTCGCAGGCCGATGCCGCCGATGCCGCGCCACGCGCGGCCGGCAAAGCCGCCGCCGAGACCGTGGCCCGGACGGCCGCCCGCATCGAGGACGCAAGCGCCGCTCCCGCCGGCAAGGCTGCCGGCAAGTCGGCTGCCAAGGCCGCTTCGGCCAAGGCCCCTTCCAAACCGGCCGCGAAGTCGTCCGCAAAGGCTGCCGGCAAGCGTGCTGGCGCCTCGCGTGACGGCATCGAGTCGGCCCCCGAGGGCGACATCGACGAGGCGATCGACGATCCCGTGGCCAGCTTCGACGACCTCGAGGTCGAAGGCGATGTCGAGGTCGAAGCCGCCGAGGTGGTCGAGACCCCGGTTCCGCTGCCCAGCAAGGCCAAGCGTGGCGCGCGCGCCAAGGAGAAGCAGCTCCTCAAGGAGTTCGGCGGCCAGGGCCTGTCCGAGGCCGATCGCGAAGCCACCCGCAACAAGCGCAAGCAGCTGATCAAGCTCGGCAAGGAGCGTGGCTTTCTCACCTACATCGAGATCAACGACCACCTCCCCGACGACGTCATCAACGCCGAGGCGATCGAATCGATCATCAGCACGTTCAACGACATGGGGATCGCGGTCTACGATCAGGCCCCCGACTCCGAGACGCTGCTCATCTCCGATGCGACCCCGGTGGCCACCTCCGACGAGGATGCCGAGGAGGAAGCCGAAGCCGCGCTCTCCACCGTCGACTCCGAGTTCGGCCGCACCACCGATCCGGTGCGCATGTACATGCGCGAGATGGGCTCGGTCGAACTGCTGACGCGCGAGGGCGAGATCGAGATCGCCAAGCGCATCGAAGACGGCCTCAAGCACATGGTGATGGCGATCTCCGCGTGCCCGACCACGATCGCCGAGATCCTGTCGCATGCCGACAAGATTCGCGCCGGCGAGATGTCGATCGACGAGGTGGTCGACGGTCTGGTCGACGACTCCGAGCCGGCCCCGGCGCGCGCCTCGGCGCGCGCGGTCGAGGAAGACGAGGATGCCGAGGAAGAGAACACCGACATCGGTGCGTCCGGCATGACCGCAGCGCAGCTCGACGAGCTCAAGGCCACGGCGCTGGAAAAGTTCGATTCCGTGCGCAAGCTGTTCGACAAGATGTACCAGGCCTTCCAGAAGGAGGGCTACAAGTCGCCCGGCTACGTGAAGGCGCAGCAGAAGATCCTCGACGAGCTGATGTCCTTGCGCTTCACCGCGAAGATGGTGGAGAAGCTGTGCGACTCGCTGCGCGCGCAGGTCGAGGAGGTGCGCAGCATCGAGAAGCACATCTACGAAATCATGGTCAACAAGTGCGGCATGCCGCGGCCGCATTTCCTCAAGCATTTCCCCGGCAGCGAGACCAACCTGCGCTGGGCCAGCCGCGAGGCCGAGGGCGGTCATCCGTACTCGGAAGTGCTGACGCGCAACCTGCCGGCGGTGCACGAGCTGCAGGGCAAGCTGTCCGACCTGCAGAAGCGCGTGGTACTGCCGCTGAAGGACCTGCGTGAGGTCTACAAGCAGATGGCCACCGGCGAGGCCAAGGCCCGCAAGGCCAAGCGCGAGATGACCGAGGCCAACCTGCGGCTGGTGATCTCGATCGCCAAGAAGTACACCAACCGCGGCCTGCAGTTCCTCGACCTGATCCAGGAAGGCAACATCGGCCTGATGAAGGCGGTCGACAAGTTCGAGTACCGCCGTGGCTACAAGTTCTCGACCTACGCGACCTGGTGGATCCGCCAGGCCATCACGCGCTCGATCGCCGACCAGGCGCGCACCATCCGCATCCCGGTCCACATGATCGAGACGATCAACAAGATGAACCGGATCAGCCGCCAGATCCTGCAGGAGACCGGCATCGAGCCCGATCCGGCCACGCTGGCGATCAAGATGGAGATGCCCGAGGACAAGATCCGCAAGATCCTGAAGATCGCCAAGGAGCCGATCTCGATGGAGACGCCGATCGGCGACGACGACGACTCGCATCTGGGCGACTTCATCGAGGACACCACCACGGTGGCGCCGGTCGATGCCGCCCAGTACAACTCGCTGTCGGGTGTCACCAAGGAAGTGCTGGACTCGCTCACCCCGCGCGAGGCGAAGGTGCTGCGGATGCGCTTCGGCATCGAGATGAGCACCGATCACACGCTGGAGGAGGTCGGCAAGCAGTTCGATGTCACGCGCGAACGGATTCGCCAGATCGAGGCCAAGGCGCTGCGCAAGCTGCGGCACCCGAGCCGCTCCGACAAGCTCAAGAGCTTCCTGGAGTAAGCGGGTGGGCGCGGCCACAGATCGAATACGATGCTCTTTCCGGGGGCCTCTAGCTCATGCCTGGTTAGAGCAGCGGACTCATAATCCGTTGGTGCTGGGTTCGACTCCCAGGGGGCCCACCATTTCGATGCTGCGCGATCTTCTTCCCGGAGTCCGCCCCGGCTTTCAGCCGGGCAGCGTCCTCGCGCGAGGCTCAGACTCATCGCCTCGCGCTCCGTTGGTGCTGGGTTCGAGTTCCAAGAGGCCCACCATTTCGATGCTGCGCAGTTTGTGTCCCGGAGTTCGCCCCGGCCTGCGGCCGGGCCGCGTCCATGCACGAGGCTCATGCGTTTTGCCTCGCGCTTCCTCCCTCAAGTAGGCGCATGTCCGACTATCACGACTTCAATCATTTCGGGCTCGACGAGCGCATCGTCGCGGCGGTCCACGACATGGGCTACACGTCGCCCACGCCGATCCAGTCCAAGGCGATTCCGATCGTCATGCAGGGCCAGGACATCATGGGCGCGGCGCAGACGGGTACCGGCAAGACCGCCGGGTTCGCGCTGCCGATCATCCAGCGCCTGCTGCCACAGGCCAACACCAGCATGTCGCCAGCGCGCCACCCGGTCCGCGCGCTGGTGCTGGCGCCCACGCGCGAACTGGCCGACCAGGTCGCGGAGAACGTCAAGAAGTACATCGCGCGCACGCCGCTTCGCTGCGCCACCATCTACGGTGGTGTCGATATGGACCCGCAGACGCAGGCGCTGCGCGGTGGTGTGGAGATCGTGGTGGCCACGCCCGGCCGCCTGCTCGATCACCTGCAGATGAAGAACACCTCGCTGTCGCAGGTGCAGATCGTGGTGCTCGACGAGGCCGACCGGATGCTCGACATGGGCTTCCTGCCCGACATCTCGCGCATCCTCAACCTGCTGCCCAAGGAACGCCAGAGCCTGATGTTCTCGGCCACGTTCTCCGAGGAGATCAAGAAGCTCGCGGCGAACTTCCTGCGCACGCCGGTGCTGGTCGAGGTGGCGCGCCGTAACGCGACTGCCGAAACCATCCGGCAGGACGTGATCCGGCTGCACGATTCGGAAAAGACCGATGCGCTGCTGACGTTGCTGAAAACGGGCGGGCATGACGGCGCGCCGATTCGTCAGGTGCTGGTCTTCGTCAACGCCAAGATCGAGTGCCGTCGGCTGGCGCGCCAGCTGCAGAAGGCCGGCGTCAATGCCGACGCGATCCACGGCGACAAGACCCAGGACGAGCGGATGAAGGCGCTCGACGGCTTCAAGAAGGGCGAGATCGAGGTGCTGGTGGCCACCGACGTGGCAGCGCGCGGCCTCGACATTGCCGAACTGCCGTTCGTCATCAACTACGACGTGCCGTTCAACGCCGAGGACTACGTGCACCGGATCGGCCGCACCGGCCGCGCCGGCGCCACTGGTGTAGCGATCATGCTGATGACCGGCGCCGACGAGCGCGGCGTGCAGGCGATCGAGAAACTGACGCGCCAGAAGTTCGAGCCCAAGACGCTCGAGATCGAGCGCAGCCGGCCCGAGCGCGGCGAGCGCCCTGAGCGTGGCGAGCGCCCCGAGCGTTCCGGGCGTCCGGAGCGCGAATCGCGCGGGCCGCGACGTGATCGCAGCGAACGTGACAGCGGTGGCGGCTACGCTGCGCCGCGCGCTGCGCCGGTCGACGAGTTCTTCCTCAAGCCCTACGAGGAGGCGGCGCCCGCCGCTGCGTCCGCCGAAGCGGCGGCCCCGACCGGGAGCGCACCGGAGCCCAAGGGCGGCAGACCGCGCGTGGCCGCGCTGCTCGGCGGCGGCAAGCGCTGACGGGGCGCGCAAGCGCCCGCGATTACCCGCTGAGCTGTCGCCGCCTCAGGCGGCCCCGCTGCGGGCCAGCGCCTGGTCCAGATCCCACAGGATGTCGTCGATCGACTCGATGCCGATCGACAGCCGCACCATCTCCGGCAACACACCGGCGGCGCGCTGCTCGTCTTCGCTGAGCTGGCGGTGGGTCGTGGAGGCCGGGTGGATCACCAGCGACTTGGCGTCGCCGATATTGGCCAGGTGCGACAGCATCTGCAGCGCGTCGATGAAGCGCTCACCCGCCGCGCTGCCGCCCTCGATGCCGAAGGTCATCACGCTCGATGCACCCGGCTCGCCGTCGATGCTGCGCAGGTACTTCTGCGCCAGCGCGTAGTACGGACTGGACGCTAGGCCCGGCCAGTTGACCCACTGCACGCGCGGATGATCCGACAGGAACTGCGCGACGCGGCGCGCGTTGTGCACGTGCCGGTCCATCCGCACATGCAGCGTCTCCAGCCCCTGCAGCAGCATCCAGGCCGACATCGGCGCCAGCGAGGCGCCGTGCACGCGCAGCACTTCCATCCGTGCCTTCATCGTGTAGGCGAAATCGCCGAAGGTCTCCCAGAACTTGACCCCGTGGTAGCCCTTCGACGGCTGCACCATGTCCGGGAAGTTGCCGTTGCCCCAGTCGAACTTGCCACGCTCGACGATCACGCCGCCCAGCGTGGTGCCATGGCCACCCATGTACTTGGTGGCCGAGTGCACGACGATGTCCGCGCCCCAGTCGAACGGCCGGCACAGGTAGGGCGAGGCCATCGTGTTGTCGATCATCAGCGGGATGCCGGCGTCGTGCGCGATCGCCGCCACGCGCTCGATGTCGAGCACGTTGATCTTGGGGTTGCCGAGCGTCTCGCCGTACACGAGCCGGGTGTTCGGCCGCAGCGCGCGGCGGAAGTTCTCCGGATCGTCGGGGTCGACGAAGCTGGTCGTGATACCCATCTTCGGCAGCGTCACCGCAAACTGCGAGTAGGTGCCGCCATACAGCAGCGACGAGGCAACGACGTGGTCGCCCGGCTGCAGGATCGCCAGCATCGCGGTGAGCTGGGCCGCCATGCCGCTGGCGGTGGCCAGCGCGGCGCGGCCGTTCTCCAGCGCGGCCACGCGCTCCTCGAATACCGCGACCGTCGGGTTGCTGATTCGCGAGTAAACGTTGCCGAACGTCTGCAGGTTGAACAGGCTGGCGGCGTGGTCGGCCGAGTCGAAGATATAGCTGGTGGTCTGGTAGATCGGCTGGGCGCGGCTGCCGGTGACCGGGTCGGGCAGCTGGCCGGCGTGCAGGCAGAGGGATTCGATGCCGAAGGCGCGGTCGCTCATGATGGGCTCAGTAAGGCAGTTGACGTGGCCGCTTGCTCGACACGATGCGCGTGTTGACGCCGGCCCAGTTCAGGCCGCCAAACAGGCGGCCATGTTCGATCTTCACGCAGCGGTCCATCACGACATCGAGTCCGGCGGCGCGTGCACGGTCGCGCGCGGCGTCATTGCGCACGCCAAGTTGCATCCACAGGCAGCGCGCGCCGATGGCGATCGCCTGCTCGGCGAGCGGCGCGATATCGTCGCTCTTGCGAAAGCAGTCGACCATGTCGATCGGCCCGGCCTCGCGCGCCGCGCTGGCCAGATCGGGGTAGCAACGCTGTCCTAGCACCTCGGTGTACTTCGGGTTCACGGGGATCATCGCGTAGCCATGCTCGAGCAGGTACTTGCCCACGAAGTAGCTGGGCCGATGCCACTCGGCGGAGATGCCGACCACCGCGATCCGGCGGTGGTCGTGCAGGATGCGGCGCAGCGTGGAGATGTCGGTGTCGTCGGCCATGGAAGTCAGCGGTGGTCGTCGCGATGCCCACCATTGTAGGCAGGCGAGCCGGCAAGCCAGCGCTCCGCCCAGCGCGCCGTGGCCTCGCGCAGGAAGGCATCGCGGTTGCCTGCCTGCAGCGGCGCGAAGCCCAGGTGTGCCCAGGCGCGCTGCAACTCGCCCAGCACGTCGGTCCGGTCGAGTGGGAGCGCACCGGTCTGCTTCGACAGCTTTTCGCCGGCCGCATTGCGTACCAGCGGCACGTGCAGCGTGCGCGGCGAAGGCAGTCCGAGACAGCGCTGCAGCCAGATCTGGCGCGGCGTGTTGTCCAGCAGGTCGGCGCCGCGCACGATGTCGGTGATGCCTGCCGCCGCGTCGTCGACCACCACCGCGAGCTGATACGACCACAGGCCGTCGGCCCGCCGCAGCACGAAGTCGCCGATCGCCTCGCCGAGCGCCTGTCGCTGCGGCCCGGCGGCACGGTCGACGAACGCGATCGCATCGGCCGGCGGATCGGGAACGCGCAGGCGGATCGCGTGCGGGCCGGGCCGGCTGGGTCCGGGCCGACAGGTGCCCGGGTAGGCGCCTGCCGCCAGTCCGCGCTGCTGCGCTGCCTGCTCGACCTCTCGCCGCGAGCACGCACACGGGTAGGCGAGCCCCGCACGGATCAGCCGGTCCAGTGCCTCGGCGTAGGCTTCGCCGCGCCGGTGCTGCCACACCACCGGCAGGTCGCTTTCGAGACCCAAGGCCGCGAGCGTCTGGATGATCTCTTCGCCGGCGCCGGCAACCTCACGCGGCGGGTCGATGTCCTCGATGCGCACCAGCCATTGGCCGCCGTGGGCGCGCGCATCGAGCCAGCTCGCCAGCGCCGTGGCCAGCGACCCGGCGTGCAGTGGGCCCGTTGGCGACGGCGCGAATCGTCCGCGGTAGCTGCTGGTCGGCATTCTGGTCATGGCTTCGGCAGGCGTGCCTCGGCCGCAGAAGGTCTAGTCCGATGTCCCACAGATGCGCTATCCGATCTCGTCTACTGGCCAGTCCGCGTTGCTGGCGTGCTTCTGGCAACGTAGGCTCTCGGAAAACCGACCAGTCCTTCGGGTCCGCCCGCGCGCGTCAGAAGCGCGTCGCCGGGCTGCCGATCGTTGGAGTCAACCGTTGAACTCCGGCTCGCGCGCCATCGCGCGCATTCTGAACCTGTTCTCCGCCGCGCCTGCGGCGTCTTCCGTTGATCTGCGCACTGCATTCATGCTGGAGCGCAGTCTGACGCCTGCCCTGTTTGTCGTCGCCGCGCTCGCCGCCGTGACGTCGGCGCGTGTTGGCTTCATGGTGGTGATCGCGTGGCTTGCGGTGGTCACGCTCAACGTCGTGGCGCGTGGTCTGCTCGCCGCGCGCCACGAGTCTGCAGGCGAGCCCGTATCGCTCAGGCACGGCGTGGGGCAAGCCTATGCAGCGTCCTGGGTCCTCGACCTGGTTCTCTGGTCGGTCTTGCTGCTGATGCTGGCAGGTGCGTCGCAGCGCATTCCCGCCGGGCCGCTGGTCGGCGCCGCCGGCGTGGTGGTGGTGGCGGCGCTCACGCTGGGGCGCTGGCCGTCGTTCTGGCGGTACTGGTGTGCAGGCTGGCTGCTGGCCTGGGCGACGGCAGCCGCGGTGGCGGGCGGCGTACTCGATCCCTACATGATTGCGTTTCCGCTCTGGATCGCCGCGATCTGGTGGCTTGGCCGCATGCCCGGACAGCGGATCAGCGCAGCGATCGACAAGGCCAGTCGCAGCGCATGGAGCGCCGCCGTGCGCTCGATGCCTGTGCCGGTGCTGGTGGTACGGCGAGGCGTGCTCGTTGACCTGAATACGGCTGCGCTGCCGCTACTCGGCGGTGGAACACTGCAGCAGTGGATTGGCCAGTCGCTGCATGCGCTGGTCGATGCCGAAGCGCCGCGCGAGTTCGATCCGCTGTATGGACAAGCCAGCGAGCGTGAGTCCGCGGTGACCTTGATCGCGCCCGGTCCGGCGGATTCAATACGCTGCCGCGCGCGCATCCACCTGATCCAGCCGGGCCGCCACGACACGCCGGTCATTGTGGCGCTGCTGCCGATCGTCGACACCGGCCGCGCGGATGCAAGGATGCCGCCGGCACCGGTCGAGATGGCGCCGGCCGCAGCGGCCATGCGCGCTGCGACGATGACTGCCGTGCCGGCCACGCGCGCGGGCCGTGATCGCGACTGGGCCAATGCGTTGCCGCTACTGGCCTGGTGGGTCGACGCCGATGGCTGCGTGCAGCGCGTGCACGGCGCGAATCCCTGGCGCTGGGGCCTGCAGACCGATGCTGACGCAACTGGCATGCGATGGTTCGAAGCCTTCGGCTTCGATGCAAGAGGGCGCGCGCAGATGCTCACTGCGTTGCAGCGGGCGATGTCCGGATCGCCCAGCTTCGACGTGCTGCACACGCGCAAGACGGTCAAGGGGGCGATGCTCGCTGTCCGCAGCCATGTGGTGCCGTTCATGGATGACAACGGGGCACCCGGCGCGCTGGTGACCGACACGATCGCCGCGCCCCAGCAACTGGCGGCCATCGACCGGCTGCAGCGGATGATCGTCCAGTACAAGAAGCTGCTTGAGTCCTCGACCAGCCTGATCTGGGCGTGCGATGCGGACTTCAACTTCACGTTCGTCAGCCGCCGCGCCGCGCGCGAGATGTACGGACGCAAGCCGCACGAGCTGCTTGGCCAGTCGATGCTGCTGCTGATGGAGGATTCGCAGGACAACGAAGCGGCGCGTGGCGCGCTGGCGGGGCTGCGCGACGGGCGACGAATTCGTGGCCTGGAGGTCGTGCACCGCGCCGGCGATGGCGGGCGCGTGATCGTCTCGGTCGATGCCGCGCCGCTGATCGCCAACGATGGAACGTTTGCCGGCGCGATCGGCATGAACGCCAACCTGACAACCCTCAAGCAGCGCGAGCGACGCCTGGTGGAGGCGCTACGCGTCGAGCGCGCGGTGCTTGCGGCCGCTGGGCAGGCGATCGCGGTGGTCAAGGACGACCGGGTGGCGCGCTGCAATCAGGCATTCCTGCAGCTGCTGGGCATCGATGCCGCACAGGTCAATGCCGTCGCGATGAGCCGCTATTTCGTTGACGCGGCGGACTGGACGGCCGTGGTGGAGTCTGCCGATGGCGGCCGCGACGACGATCACGCGGCCACGCGCGAAGTGCAGCTGTTGCGCGGCGCAGGTGGGCAGTCGGTCGAGTCGATGTGGTGCCAGTTGACTGCGCGCTCCATCGGCGACCGCGAGTACGTGCTGGTCCTCGCCGATATCGACAGCCTGCGTCACCGCGAGGAGGAGGCGCTGCATCACGCGCATCACGATGACCTCACCGGACTGCCGAACCGGCGCCTGCTGGCACTGCGTGGCAATGCGGCGCTCGCCGCCAGCGCGCTGCGCGATACCGCCTGTGCGGTGTTCGCGATCGACCTGGATGGCTTCAAGGAAATCAACGACCGCTTCGGCCACGAACAGGGCGACCATGTGCTGCGCGAAGTCGCGCAGCGGCTCGGCCGGCTGCTGCGGCCTCAGGACATCGTTGCGCGTCGAGGCGGCGACGAGTTCGCGATGCTGGTGGCCGACGTCCAGGACCGTGCCGACATCGAGCGCATCGCGGTGCGACTGCTGCAGGCGGTCGAGCAGCCGGTCAAGCTCGATGGAGGTGTCGAAGGCCATCTGTCGGCCAGCGTCGGCGTGGCGATCGCCCCCGACCACGGGCGCGACCTCGATCGGCTGTTGCAACTGGCCGATCTGGCGATGTACGAGGCCAAGCTCAAGGGCAAGAACCGCTATGCGCTGGCGCGCATGGTCGGATCACCGCGCGCCGCAGGAGGCGCGCAGCGCGCGGCGCAGATCACCTGAGTGCTGCCGCCGAGCCGCTGGCGCGCTCTGGCGCGCGCCGCGCGGCGTCAGCTTGCCAGTACGCGAGCGAGAAAGGCGGCCATCTGCTCGACCTCCTCGCGGCACACGCTGTGCTGCATCGGGTATTCGTGCCACTCGACCCGGTAGCCCAACTGCGAGAGCTGGTCGCGCGCCGCGGCGCCGCGAGCCAGCGTTACCACCGGGTCGGAGGTCCCGTGCGCCAGAAAGATCGGCACCGCCGCGCTACCGACATGGCGCTCGGCCGAGAACAGCGGCGCCAGCGGCAGGTAGCAGGACAGCGCGATCAGCCCGGCCAGCGGCTGCGACTGGCGCAGCCCGGTCTGCAGGGTGATGGCGCCGCCCTGCGAAAAGCCGGCCAGCACGATCCGATGCCGCGCTACGCCCCGCTGTTCCTCGCGCGCGATCAGCGCCTCGACTTCGGCTTGCGATGCCCGGAGTCCCGATTCGTCCTCGCGCCGCACGAGATCCGTGCCCAGGATGTCGTACCAGGCGCGCATTACGTAGCCGTTGTTGATCGTCACCGGCATCATCGGCGCGTGCGGAAAAACATAGCGGGCCGGGGGTGCGCCGAGCTGTTCGAGTTCCTTGACGATCGGCACGAAGTCGTAGCCGTCGGCGCCGAGCCCGTGGAGGAAGATGACGCTGCACGTTGGCGCAGCCGTGGTCTGGAGTTCAACGCATTCGAGCATGGGAATTCCCGGTCATGGCGGGGTCAGCCGCGCATTGCGGCCTTGGGCCGGAAGGCCCTGACGACCTCGGCATGGGTGTCGATATAGGGTCCACCGATCAGCTGGATGCAGTAGGGCACCGCGGCGAAGATGCCGGCAACCTTGCTGCGGCCATCGGCATCCTTCAGGCCTTCGAGCGTTTCGGCAATCGCCTTGGGCTGACCCGGCAGATTGAGGATCAGCGCTGCGTGACCGTCGATCTCGCGCAGCGCGCCGACCTGCCGCGAAAGGATCGCGGTCGGCACGAACTCGAGCGAGATGCGCCGCATCTGTTCGCCGAAGCCGGGCATCTCGCGCGTGGCCACGGCCAGGGTTGCTTCGGGCGTCACATCGCGGCGTGCGGGACCGGTGCCGCCGGTGGTCAGCACCAGGTCGCAGCCCACGTCATCGACCAGTTCGATCAGCGTGGCCTCGATCCGCGGCCGCTCGTCGGCGATCAGCCGCTCGTGCGCTTGCCACGGCGAGGCAAGCGCGCGGTCGAGCCAGGCGCGCAGCCCGGGAAGGCCCTGGTCGGCATACACACCGGTCGATGCCCGGTCGGAGATCGAGACCAGGCCAACGATCAGCTCATCGGGGTGGGTGCGGGCAGCAGGCATCAGTGAAGTGTTGATGGAGTGGCTCAGACGGACCCGGGTAGCCCGGTCAGCGAGACCGGTTCGGCCGGCGGCGCGTCTCGTCCTGCGTGGTGTCGGAAGCTTCGGTGGCCGATGATGTTTCAGTGCTTCGATCGTCGGCTGACTGCAGGTGCTGATGCAGCCAGCGGTACAACTCGCGCGCATGGCGCGGCGGCTGGCCGGCATCGCGCTCGCGCCGGGCAGCGCGGATCATCGAGCGCAGCGGCTGCACATCGTCGACCGGCGACTCGTCCAGCAGCAGAGTCAGTGCGCCGTCATCGTCGAGCAAACGGTCACGCCACTGCTCGCAGCGATGCATCAGCGTGACGGCGGCCTGAGATTCGCCGCCCAGACGCTCCAGCGCCTGCTCGATCGGCGCGGCCTCGACGCCACGCATCAGCTTGCCGATGTACTGCATCTGGCGGCGTCGCGCCTCGTGCGCGGTGATCCGGCGCGCTGCATCGATGGCCTCGCGCAGCCGTTCAGGCAACTCGACCTGGTTCAGTTGCGCAGCGTTCAGCCGGGTCAACCGCACGCCGAGCGCCTGCAGCGCAGCCATGTCTTTCTTGCGCTGGGTCTTGCTCGGTGCAAGGTCGTCGGGCGCGTCGATTGGATCGGTTGCGGAAGCGGGATGAGCGATCATTGCTGGCTATCATAGCGGCGCGGGGCATCGAGATTGTTGCAGGCGCTGATCTGAGGTCGTCTTGCCCCGTTGGCCGCAGGCCGCACGCATCGTGTTGCCTGTTCGAACCCCCAACCCATGCCGGTTGATCCCACTCGCCGATGAAGACTCCCTTCGCGTTCACGAAAGACCAGTTGCGCGAGCTTGCGCAGGCGGCGCTGACCCACGCGCGCGCGCTCGGCGCCAGCGACGCGGTGGCCGAGGTCAGCGAGTCGGCTGGCCTGTCGGTCACCACGCGCAAGATGCAGGTCGAGACGATCGAGCACACGCGCGACAAGGGCCTTGCGGTGTCGGTCTACGTGGGGCTGCGGCGTGGCCACGCGTCGACGTCGGACTTTTCGCCGGCGGCGCTGCGTCAGGCGGTCGAGGCCGCCTACAACATCGCCCGTTTCACTGCCGAGGACAGCGCCGCCGGCCTGCCCGACGCCGACACGCTGGAGCAGCACCCGAAGGATCTCGACCTCTACCACCCGTGGCACCTGGACACCGCGCAGGCGATCGAACTGGCGCGGCGCGGCGAGCAAGCAGCATTCGATGTCAGCCCGCAGATCGTCAACTGCGACGGTGCCAACGTGTATGCATCGGCCGGGCACTTCGTGCTGGCCAACACGCTCGGATTCGATTCCGGCTACGCATACTCGCGGCACTCGATGTCCGTGTCGCCGATCGCGCGCGACCGCAGCGGCATGCAGCGCGACGACTGGTACACGTCGTCGCGCCGGCACCAGGATCTCGCGGCGCCCGAGGCGGTGGGGCGCTACGCCGCGCGGCGGGCGCTGGCGCGGCTGTCCGCGCGGCGCCTGTCGACCCGCACCTGTCCGGTGCTGTTCGAGGCGCCGCTGGCCACCGGCCTGCTCGGCAGCCTGGTGCAGGCAGCCAGCGGCGGCGCGCTCTATCGCAAGGCATCCTTCCTGGTCGATGGTCTCGGCAAGCCGCTGTTCCCGGCGCACGTCAGCGTGCACGAGGCGCCGCACGTGCCCCGTGCGTCCGGTTCCAGCCCGTTCGACGAGGAGGGCGTGCGAGGGCTCGAGCGCGACGTCGTCGCCAACGGCGTGCTGCAGGGCTTTTTCCTGTCCACGTATTCGGCGCGCAAGCTCGGCATGAAGAGCACCGGCAATGCGGGCGGGTCCTACAACCTGTCGCTGCTGTCGTCGCGCACGGCGGCGGGCGATGACTTCGAAGCCATGCTGCGCACGCTCGGCACCGGCCTGCTGGTGACCGAGCTGATCGGGCAGGGTATCAACTACGTGACCGGTGACTACTCGCGCGGCGCGGCCGGCTTCTGGGTCGAGAACGGTTCGATCCAGTATCCGGTCGAGGAGATAACCATTGCGGGCAACCTTCGCGACATGTTCGGGGCGATCGAGGCGGTGGGCGCCGACACCGCGGTTCGCGGCAGCAAGGTCAGCGGATCAGTCCTGATCGGTCGAATGACGGTCGGCGGTCATTGAGGTCGTTGCGGTGAAGGGGGTGGGATAAGCCCACCTAGGGCCAATCCCGATGCGTTCCGCCGTGCTGGCGCGCGCGCCGTTGTTGCCGGCGCCGTCCAAATGCCTACAATCCGGCGCCAGCAGGCACGGCAGTCACTGGGTCGAGCATGCGCGGTCTGCCCCCGTGTCGCGTCGGTGATGCCGGAACGCGGGGCATCCAAGAATCCTCCAAGGAGATCACGATGCAACGTCGTTCATTTATCAGCCGTGCTGCGGTCGGAGCAGCTGCCGCTGCTGCAGTTGCCGCGCCAGCGGTCGTTCAGGCGCAACAGGCGATTCGCTGGCGTCTGGCCTCGAGCTTCCCCAAGTCGCTCGATACCATCTTCGGCGCGGCCGAGGTGTTTGCCACGCAAGTGCGTGCGATGACCGGGGGCCGGTTCCAGATCACGGTGGCGCCCCCGGGCGAAATCGTCCCCGCCTTCGGCGTGGATGATGCCGTTCGCAATGGCACCGTCGAGATGTGCCATACGGCGCCTTACTACTTCGTTGGCAAGAACGAGACGTTCGCCTTCGGTACCGCCATTCCCTTTGGCCTGAATTCGCGCCAGATGACGGGATGGTTCATGGAAGGCAATGGACTCAAGCTGCTGCGCGAGTTCTACGCCGGCTACAACATCGTCAACTTCATCGGCGGCAACACGGGTTCGCAGATGGGTGGCTTCTGGCGCCGCGAGATCAAGTCGCTGGCCGACCTGAAGGGCCAGAAGATGCGGATTGGCGGCTTCGGCGGCCGCGTCATGGAGCGCATCGGTCTGGTGCCCCAGATGATCCCGGGCGGCGAGATCTACCAGGCTCTGGAAAAGGGCACGATCGACGCAGCCGAGTGGGTCGGTCCGTACGACGACGAGAAGCTGGCGCTCATGAGCGATTTGGGTCTACCTGGATCAGTCGTGATGATGCCCGATGCCG
>CAZTUT010000069.1:4125-15309 GCA_964616395.1 uncultured Burkholderiaceae bacterium | reverse complement strand
ATCGTGCCGTCGGAGAAGGTCGAATGCGCGTGCAGGTCGGCATTCAGTTGGCGCAGGCGATCTGTCATGCCGTCGATTGTACGGGCCGGCCTGCGGCAGCTACGGCGAGGGGCCTCGCACCTAATCCGGCAGCGCGTCGATGAATCGCTCGATCCGCCGCGCCACTTCAAGCGGCTGATCGTGATGCAGCATGTGGCCGGCATCGTCGATCACCTCGCGGTCGACCTGCCGCAGCAGCGCGACGCGGCGCGCGGTCTCCTCGGCATCGCCGGCCCAGCGGTAGGCGTCGGTCTGCGCGCCCTCGATCCACAGCACCGGCGCCTCGATCGCGCGCCAGCAGGCCGCAACTTCGGCCCATCGATACAGCACCGGGTTGACGATCCGGTGCGCCGGGTCGGCCGCCAGCTGCAACGGCAGCGCCGCGTCGGCAGCGGCCGGCTGCGACCAGTGCTGCGCCAGATACGCAGCGCGGTCTTCGGTCAGCCGCGGGTTGGTCTTGCGCAGCCGCGCCGCTACCTCGGCCAGCGACGCATAGCCGCGCAGCGGCGGCGGCGCGCGCAGTTCGTCGAGCCACTGCGCATAGCGGCGCGGCGCCTGCTCGGGTGCGTTATCGCGCAGGCCGAAGCCTTCCAGATTGACCACCGCGCGTACCCGCTGCGGCCGCACGCCGGCATACAGCATCGCGATGTTGCCGCCCATGCTGTGGCCGACCAGGATCACCGGCTGATCGCCGGCGAGCTGTTCCAGCACCGCATCGAGGTCGGCCAGGTAGTCGGGAAACCAGTAGCAGTCGGCACGGGTCGCCTCGACCGGCGCGGTGAGGCCGAAACCCCGCAGGTCGAGCGCTGCCGCGTGGCGCGGCCGCGCGAACGCATCGACCATGAACTGGAACGACGCCGACACATCCATCCAGCCGTGCAGCATCACCAGCAGCGGGCCGTCGCCCGACCAGCAGCGCAGATGGTGGCGCAGGCCGCGGGCGGCGATGAATCGGGATTCGGACGGACGCAGGATGGCGCTGGACATCGGATGGTTTCAAACTGGAGCGCCGGGAGGTCGGCCCGGCGGCCGATTGCAGTGACTGCGGCGGTGGAGCATCATCGACCGCATGCTGCCGTCAACAATAGCCGAGCCTGCCCGATGACCGATAACTACCCGGCGCTGTACCGCGAGTTCCGCTGGCAGGTGCCGCGGCACTTCAACATCGCCGACGTCTGCGGCCGGCGCTGGGCCGCCGAGACCTCGCGCGTGGCGGTGTTCGCGCACGATGACCATGGCGGCAGCGTCAGCTACACCTATGCGGCGCTGATGAGCGATGCCAACCGGCTGAGCCACGCGCTGGCTGCGCTCGGCGTGCAGCGCGGCGACCGGGTGGCGATCGTGCTGCCGCAGCGGGCCGAGACCGCGATTGCGCATCTGGCGATCTATCAGTTGGGCGCGGTGGCAATGCCGCTGTCGATCCTGTTCGGCCCTGAGGCGCTCGAGTACCGGCTGCAGGACAGCGGCGCCGTGGTGGCGCTGTGCGACGAGGCTGCTGTTGGCGCGGTTCTCGAACTGCGTGCGCGCTGCCCAGCGCTGCGCCACGTGATCGCCGTGGGCGTTGATGCCAAGGGCGCACACCCGTGGAGCGCGCTGCTGGCGCGTGCCGCCACCGAGTTCAGTCCGGTGCAGACGCTCGCCACCGACCCGGCGGTGCTGATCTACACCAGCGGCACCACCGGCCCGCCCAAGGGCGCGCTGATCCCGCATTCGGCGCTGATCGGCAACCTGCCGGGCTTCGTGGCCTCGCAGGACTGGTTTCCGCGCGGCGGCGACGTGTTCTGGTCGCCGGCCGACTGGGCCTGGACCGGCGGTCTGATGGACGCGCTGCTGCCCACGCTGTACTTCGGCTTTCCTATCGTTGGCTACCGCGGCCGCTTCACGCCCGAGGTCGCGCTCGACATCGTGCAGCGTTACCGGGTCACCAATACCTTCCTGTTTCCGACCGCGCTGAAGATGATGATGCGCTCGGCCGCCTGGCGTGATGTCCGCGGCCGCGTGCCGCTGCGCGCGATCATGAGCGCCGGCGAGCCGGTCGGCAGCGCGGTATTCGCGTGGACGCGCGAGGCGCTGGGCATCACGGTCAACGAGATGTTCGGCCAGACCGAGATGAACTACATCGTCGGCAACTCGCAGGCGCAGTGGCCAGCACGCGCCGGCGCCATGGGGCGGCCGTATCCGGGCCATCGGGTCGCGGTAATCGACGATGCCGGCCGCGAACTGCCGCCCGGCGAGACCGGCGAGGTCGCCATGCATCGCTGCGACATCCACGGCCACCCGGACCCGGTGATGTTCCTGGGCTACTGGAACAACCCGGAGGCGACTGCTGCCAAGTACACCGGCGACTGGTGCCGTACCGGCGACCTGGCCCGCCGCGATGCCGACGGCTACCTCTGGTACGAGGGCCGGGCCGACGATGTCTTCAAGGCGGCCGGCTACCGGATCGGCCCGAGCGAGGTCGAGAACTGCCTGCTCGGCCACCCGGCCGTCGTCAACGCGGCGGTGGTCCCCAAGCCCGATGCCGAGCGCGGCGCCGTGGTCAAGGCCTTCGTGGTGCTGAGCGACGCGTGGCGCGAGCGCGATAACAGCGCGCTGGTGGCCGAGTTGCAGGCGCATGTGCGCGGCAAGCTCGCGCCCTACGAGTACCCGAAGGAGATCGAGTTCGTTGCGCAGTTGCCGATGACCACCACCGGCAAGGTGCAGCGGCGCGTGCTGCGGGAACTGGAAGCGGAGCGCGCCGGTCGGCGCTGAGCGCGACGCGGTGGCGTTGCGCCGCCACCGCGCGCAGGCCTCAGACGCCGCCGACCAGCATCTTTCCGGAAGCGTCGCACACCACGCGGCCGTGCTGATTGGTCGCTGTTCCCTCCAGCAGCACGATGCCGCCACCGGCATGCGGCTTGGCTTCAAGCCCGGTCACGGTCCAGACGATGTCGAGCCGATCGCCGATGAACACCGGTGCGATGAATCGCGCGCTGTGCTCCAGATAGGCAATCGCGGTGCCGCTGTAGACCATGCCCAGCTCCGCGCCCATCAGCGCCGAGGTGATCACCCCGTGCAGGATGCGCGCGCCGAAACGCGAGGCCTGCGCGAACGCCTCGTCGACGTGCAGCGGATTGAAGTCGCCGATCAGGCGCGCGCCGTCATCCAGATGGCGCGTCTCGATCACAACCACGCGCGGATAACGGTCGCCGAGGCGGATCGACGCGAAGGGAATGCCTTCAACGGGGCGGGCAGATGACGTCATGTCGGGCCGGCTTGCGATATTGCGTCAGCAGCGTGGCGTGGTGTCGCGCCGGGCCCGACGCGCGGACCGGGACATGCAGGTCAGGAGAAGCCGCGACGCGTGGCCGGCGGCGCACGGCGCGCGTTGGCGAGGGCCGCCTGCAGCGCCTGCTCGCGCTCTTCGACCGGGGCGTCGATCAGCGCCGTGACCCAGCTACTGGGCACGTCGCGGTAGGCGCGGCGGTCTGGGCGAAACGTGACTTCGCGCCAGCCCTTTTTCATCAGCCAGGCCCACAGATCAGGACGGAAGCCCGCCTGTACGACCATTCGAACGTCGTCACAGATGATTCGCGCGCCGAGCGCGGGCAACGGCGTGCGCGGCAACAGCGCGCGCTTCTTGCGCACACCGAAAATGGTACGGAAATGGTTCTTGAGGGATTCCACAGCGCGATTTTACCTGTCCCAAACCTTGGTGCGCCGCAACGCAATTGCGCGATCACGTGACCCGGCGAGCGCCGTCAGCCATTCCGCCGATGTCGACGCACGCCGATGGCGCAGCCATTCAGCGGAGTGCGGATTTTGGCGCATCGCCGGCCGGCGGTGCGGCCGAGCAGCCTCGCGGAAACCCGGCAATTCAGCCGACTACGCCGCCTTGACGCCCGCGACCTCGGGAACATCCCGGCCGTCAGCCCGACATGGATCGATCAGACGCCCGGCACGCTCGCCGCATCGCGTTCGAGCGCGAGCAGCTCAGCCGTCTCGAAGCCCGCCGCGATGCGTGCCGGCAGATTGAACGGCGGGCGCAGACGCGGCGCCTCGTAGCGCGCCGCCAGCGCCGCATAGCCGGCCACCGGATCGACGCTGCGCTGAGCGCACAGGTATCGGTACCAGCGATTGCCGATGGCAACGTGGCCGATCTCGTCACGCAGGATCACGTCGACGATGGCCGCCGCCGCATGGTCGCCAGCACCGACCAGCCGCGCACGCACCTGCGGCGAGGCATCGAGTCCGCGCGCCTCCAGCGTGCGCGGCACCAGCGCCATGCGGGCCAGCACATCGCCGCGGGTCCGCTCGGCCATCTGCCACAGGCCGTCGTGCGCGGGAAAGTCGCCGTAGTCGGCGCCGAGCGTTGCGAGGTGAGCGCGCAGCAGCGTGAAGTGATGCGCCTCCTCGGCAGCGACCCGCAGCCAGTCGCGGTAGTAGTCCTCGGGCAGACCATCGAAGCGCCACAGCGCATCGAGCGCCAGATTGATGGCGTTGAACTCGATATGCGCCAGCGCGTGCAGCAGTCGCGCACGGCCCTCGGGCGCGCCCAGCGCGCGCTGCGGCACCTGCTTCGGCTCGACCAGCAGCGGGCGTGACGGGCGACCGGGCAGTCCCGGGGGCTCGACCAGCACGGCAGCGGCATCGATCGACAGCGCGGGCGACACCAGACGCTGGACGGCCGCCACCTTGGCGCCGGGATCGGGCTCGCGCAGCGCTGCGAGCGCAGCCGCACGCAACTCAGCAGGCAAGGCCGGGGAATTCATGACGAGCGAGGACGGGGCAGAACCCATCTGCGCATTGTAGAAAGACACGACGGATACGGCAGGCCCAGCTCGCCGCGCTCACGCCGACCGCGTCGGCGCCCCCAGTTCGCCACCGACGCGCCGATGCGCCTCATTGACGTGATCGGCAATCAACTGGCTTGCGGCCACCGAGTCGCCCCGACCAAGCGCATCGACGATTGCCGCATGCTCGCGCCAGACCTTCTGCGTGAAGCGCGGCCGCTTGAGCACCTCGCTCATCGAGCGGCGCAGGTGCTGCCAGTGCGCCTGCATCGACTGCACGATCAGCGGATTACCGCTGGCTTCGTAGATCAGGCTGTGGAAGTCGATGTCCGCCTGCAACGCGGCCGCGGCATCGCCGGCCGCCGCCACCTCGCGCCCGCGTGCCACCAGCCCGCGCGCGCGCGACAGCAGCTCGGGCGTCATCCGTTGCGCCGCCAGCGAGGCCGCCAGCGGCTCGACCGCCGAGCGGAACTCGTAGATCGCATCGAAGTGCGCGCGGTCGACCGCCGCCACCTGCAGTCCGCGCCGGCCACGTTCCACCAGGAAGCCCTGGGCGCGCAACTGTCCGAGCGCGGTCATCACAGGCTGACGCGAGACCTGCAGCCGTGCCGCGATCTCATCCTGCGTGATGCGCTCGCCCGGCGCCAGCGCGCCGCTGCAGATGGCGTCGAGGATGTTGTCGTAGACCTGCTCGACCAGGGTCTTCGGCGGAGTGATCGACTGGATCGCGCTGGACGACATGGTGGTTCCGGAGCGTGGATCGATGTTGCAGTGCGGTTTGACAGGCCGGAGTGCGCCTGTGACACTTCGAATACTGTATACCGTATACAAAATCAAGTAAAGATCTCCCCACGCACCTCGACCGAGTCATTCATGAGCCAACCCGCCACTCCCATCCGTGTCCTGCTCGCCAAGGTCGGCCTCGACGGTCACGACCGCGGCGTCAAGGTCGTTGCCCGCACGCTGCGCGACGCCGGCATGGACGTCATCTACTCCGGCCTGCACCGCACCGCCGACGAGATCGTCAACACCGCGATCCAGGAAGACGTCGACGTGCTGGGCGTGAGCCTGCTGTCCGGGGTGCAACTCACGGTCTTTCCGAAGATCTTCAAGCTGCTCGCCGAACGCGGCGCCGATGACCTGATCGTCATCGCCGGCGGCGTGATGCCCGATGAGGATGTGGTGGCGATCAAGAAGATGGGCGTGCGCGAGGTGCTGCTGCAGGACACGCCGCCGCAGGCGATCGTCGATTCGATCAACGCGCTGGTCGCCGCCCGCGGCCCGCGCTGAGGAGGCTCGCATGCAGATGGAAAACTGGGCCTTCCCCACTGTCTACGACGAGAGCTACCTGCCACCGGCCGACAGCCGTTACTGGTTCCCGGTGCGGGAGACCATGCCGGCGGCCGATCGCGAGCGAGCCATTCTCGTACGCCTGCAGGAGGTCTGCGCCTATGCATACGCCAATGCGCCGTTCTATCGCCGCAAGTGGGACGAGGCCGGCTTTCACCCGAGCCAGCTGAAGTCGCTCGAAGACTTCGAGGACAAGGTACCGGTGGTGCGCAAGGCCGACCTGCGCGCCTCGCAGGCCGCGCACCCGCCCTTTGGCGACTATGTCTGCGTGCCGGACTCGGAGATTTTCCACGTGCACGGCACCAGCGGCACGACCGGCCGGCCCACCGCGTTCGGCCTGGGCCGTAACGACTGGCACACGATCGCCAACGCGCATGCCCGCATCATGTGGGGCATGGGCCTGCGACCGGGCGACATGATCTGTATCGCCGCGGTGTTCAGCCTGTACCTGGGCAGCTGGGGTGCGCTGTCCGGCGCGGAGCGGCTCGGCGCCAAGGCGTTCCCGTTCGGTGCCGGTGCGCCCGGCATGAGCGCGCGGCTGGCGCACTGGCTGCACACGATGAAGCCGGCCGCCTTTTACGGCACGCCCAGCTACGCGATCCACCTGGCCGAGGTCGCGCGCGAGGAGAAGCTCAACCCGCGCGACTTCAAGCTGCGCTGCCTGTTTTTCTCGGGCGAACCGGGCGCCTCGGTGCCCGGCGTGAAGGACCGCATCGAGGATCTGTACGGCGCCAAGGTGTACGACTCCGGCTCGATGGCCGAAATGTCGCCGTGGATGAACGTGGCCGGCAGCGAACAGAGCAACCAGGGCATGCTCTGCTGGCAGGACGTGGTCTACACCGAGGTCTGCGACCCCGACACCTGCCGCCGCGTCCCGTATGGCCAGCGCGGCACCCCGGTCTACACGCATCTGGAGCGCACCAGCCAGCCGATGATCCGGCTGCTGTCGGGCGATCTCACGCTGTGGGTCAACGAGGAGAACCCCTGCGGACGCACGTATCCGCGGCTGCCGCAGGGCATCTTCGGCCGCATCGACGACATGTTCACGATCCGCGGCGAAAACATCTATCCGAGCGAGATCGACGCCGCGCTCAACCAGATCGCCGGCTACGGCGGCGAGCACCGGATCGTCATCACGCGCGAGGCGGCGATGGACGAACTGCTGCTGCGCGTGGAGCCAAGCGAAGGAATCCACGGCAGCGGCGCGGGTGAGATCGAGCGCTACCGCACCGAGGTCGCGCACAAGCTGCAGACGGTGCTGGGCCTGCGCACCAAGGTCGAGATCGCCGCGCCGGGGAGCATCCCGCGCACCGACTTCAAGGCGCGCCGCGTGATCGATGACCGCGAGGTGTTCCGCAGCCTCAACGCCGAGCTGAGCAAGCGAGGCTGAGCGATGGCCTATGTTCCATCGCTCGACCTGCTGGCGCAGGCCCGCGCCGGCAATGTGCGCGCCGCCGGCCGGCTGATCTCGCGCGCCGAGCAGGGCCAGGAAGAAGCGCGGCCGGCGCTGGCACAGATCTATCGCAGCGCTGGCAACGCCCACGTGATCGGACTGACCGGCGTGCCGGGCAGCGGCAAGTCCACGCTGGTGGCCCGGCTGACGGCGGCGCTGCGCGCGCGCGGCCAGCGCGTGGGCATCGTCGCCATCGATCCGTCCAGCCCGTACTCGGGCGGCTCGATCCTTGGCGACCGGGTGCGCATGACCGAGCTGGCCAACGATCCCGGCGTCTTCATCCGCAGCATGGCCACGCGCGGCGCCACCGGCGGCATGGCGCGGGCCGCGCTCGATGCAGTGGACGTGCTCGACATTGCCGGCTTTCACACGGTCATCATCGAGACCGTGGGCGTGGGCCAGGACGAAGTGGAGATCGCCAAGTGCTCGGACACCACGGTCGTGGTCTCCGCACCCGGTCTGGGCGACGAGATCCAGGCAATCAAGGCCGGCATTCTGGAGATCGCCGACATCCACGTGGTCAGCAAGTGCGACCGCGACGACGCCAATCGCACGCTGACCGACCTCAAGCAGATGCTGACGCTCGGCGCGCTCACGCAGGCCCGGCCGCTGTGGCAGATTCCGGTGGTCGGCGTCAGCTCTTACACCGGCGAGGGCATCGATGCGCTGATCACGCGGCTCGACGCCCATCGCGACGTGCTGGCCGCCACCGACCTGGGCGCGCAGCGGCGCGAGCGGGTGGCCGCCTTCCGGCTGGGCAAGACGGCCGAAAACCTGTTGATTGAACGCTTCACCCGCGCCGCACACGACCTCGCGCCACCGCTGGCGCATCAACTCGGCCGCCGCGCCACCGACCCCTACGCCGCGGCCCGCACGCTGATTGCACAAACACTGACCAAGGAGTTTTCAGATGACCTGGCTTGACCCCGACGTGGCCGGCAGGATCCGCAGCGAGACCCAGGAGTGGGAAGACAACGAAGTCGCTGCGTTCCTGAAGAAGCAGGCCGAGCGCAAGGAGCAGTTCTTCACGATCGGCGACTTTCCGGTCAAGCGCGTCTACACCCCAGCCGACGTGGCCGAGACGCCGATCGAGGACATCGGCCTGCCGGGCCGCTACCCGTTCACGCGCGGGCCCTACCCGACCATGTACCGCAGCCGCACCTGGACCATGCGCCAGATCGCCGGCTTCGGCACCGGCGAGGACACCAACAAGCGCTTCAAGTACCTGATCGCGCAGGGCCAGACCGGGATCTCGACCGACTTCGACATGCCCACGCTGATGGGCTACGACTCGGACCACCCGATGAGCGACGGCGAGGTCGGCCGCGAAGGCGTGGCGATCGACACGATGGCCGACATGGAGGCGCTGCTGGCCGACATCGACCTGGAGAAGATCTCGGTATCGCTGACGATCAACCCGACCGCGTGGATCCTGCTGGCGATGTACGTGGCGCTGGCCGAGAAGCGCGGCTACGACCTGAACAGGCTGTCAGGCACCGTGCAGGCCGACATCCTCAAGGAGTACATGGCGCAGAAGGAGTACATCTATCCGATCGCGCCGAGCGTACGGATCTGCCGCGACATCATCACCTACAGCGCGCGCAACCTGAAGCGCTACAACCCGATCAACATCTCCGGTTATCACATCAGCGAAGCGGGTTCGTCGCCGGTGCACGAGGCGGCATTCACGCTGGCCAACCTGATCGTCTATGTCGAGGAGGTGATGAAGACCGGCATGGCGGTCGACGAGTTCGCGCCGCGACTGGCCTTTTTCTTCGTCAGCCAGGGCGACTTCTTCGAGGAGGTCGCCAAGTTCCGCGCGCTGCGCCGCTGCTACGCGAAGATCATGAAGGAGCGCTTCGGCGCCCGCAATCCGGACTCGATGCGGCTGCGCTTCCACTGCCAGACCGCCGCCGCCACGCTGACCAAGCCGCAGTACAAGATCAACGTGGTGCGCACTGCGCTGCAGGCGCTGTCGGCGGTGCTCGGCGGCGCACAGTCGCTGCACACCAACGGCTATGACGAGGCCTTCGCGATCCCCACCGAAGACGCGATGAAGATGGCGCTGCGCACTCAGCAGATCCTCGCCGAGGAGACCAACGTCACCAGCGTGATCGACCCGCTGGGCGGCAGCTACTACGTCGAGGCGCTGACCACCGACTACGAGAAGAAGATTTTCGAGATCCTGCGCGAGGTCGAGGAGCGGGGCGGCACGATCAAGCTGATCGAGCAGGGCTGGTTCCAGAAGCACATCGCCGACTTCGCGTACGAGACCGCGCTGCGCAAGCAGTCCGGCGAGAAGCCGGTGATTGGCGTCAACCGCTTTGTCGAGAAGGAAGAGCACGTCGACATCGAGATCCATCCGTACGACCAGTCGACCGCCGACCGCCAGATCGCCCGCACCCGCCGCGTGCGCGCCGAGCGCGACAACGCGCTGATCGAGCGGTTGCTCGATCAGCTGGTCGCGGTGGCGCGCGACGAGTCGCAGAACATCATGCCGATCACCGTCGAGCTGGTGAAAAACGGCGCCACGATGGGCGACATCGTCGAGAAGCTCAAGACCCTCTGGGGCACCTACCGCGAGACGCCGGTGTTCTAGCCCGGGCCGGCCGAGATGAGTCCGACCCCTCCGCCGCTGACCGCCGGATCGAGCGCTGGCGTGATCGCGCGCTTCCTGAAGGCGCGCGGCGTGGACCGTGTGTTCGCACTGTGCGGCGGCCACATCATGCCGATCTGGATGCGGCTCGATGCCGAGGGCATCGCGATCGTCGACGTGCGCGACGAGCGCGCTGCCGTCTACATGGCGCACGCCTACGGCGAGATGAGCGGGCGTGTCGGCGTGGCGCTGGTCACCGGCGGCCCCGGCGTGACCAACGCGATGACCGGCATCGCCAACGCCCATGTGGCGCGCGCGCCTTTGCTGGTGCTGTCGGGCGTGCCGCCGCGGCCGCAGGAAAATCGCGGCGCGCTGCAGGATGTGGTGCACACGGACCTGCTGCGCTCGATCACCCGCTACGCGCGCACGGTGCGCGAGCCGTCGCTGGTGCTGCAGGAACTGGGCGAGGCGTATGCGCGCGCGGAAGGCACCGGCGGCGACCCCGGACCGGCCTATCTGGACTTTCCCACCGACACGCTGCGCGCCGACGTGCCCGCCGCGATGCTGCTGCCCGAGCATTTCGCGGCGCGCGAGCGGCCGCGGCTGCTACCCGACCCGGCCGCGATCGACCGGGCCGCGCAGCTCCTCTGTGAGGCGCGCCGGCCGCTCGTCATCAGCGGCCGCGGCGCGCGCGGCGCCGCCGCCGAGTTGATCGCGCTGCTCGATGCAACCGGCGCGCCGTATCTGGATACCGGCGAGAGCAAGGGGCTGGTGCCGGAGTCGCATCCGTCGGTGATCGCAGCGATGCGCGGCGGTGTGATGGGCGAGGCCGACCTCGTGGTCACGGTCGGCCGCCGGCTCGACTTCCAGCTCGCCTACGGCTCGCCGGCGGTGTTCAGCCAGGCGCGCTTCCTGCGCATCGCCGATACGCCGGGCGAACTGCGCGACAACCGGCGCGGCGAGGTCGAGTTGCT
>CAZTUT010000069.1:0-4025 GCA_964616395.1 uncultured Burkholderiaceae bacterium | reverse complement strand
GCCTATCTCGATCCGGGCTCGTTGGGCTGCATCGGTATCGGCACCGGATTCGGCATCGGTGCCGCGCTGGCCTGCCCCGGCCGCACCGTCGCCGTGCTGACCGGCGACGGCGCCTTCGGCTTCAATGCGATGGAGATCGATACCGCCGCGCGTCACCGGGTGCCGCTGCTGATCGTCGTGGCCAACAACGGCGCCTGGCAGATCGAGGTCCACGACCAGACCGTCACCCACGGCAAGGTGGTCGGCACGCGCCTTCAGCACGCCGACCATGCGGCGATGGCGCGCGCCTTCGGCCTGCACGGCGAGCGCGTCGAGCGCGCCGCCGATCTGGCTGCCGCGCTGCAGCGCGCGCTGGCCGAAGTGCGCGCCGGGCGACCCGCGCTGCTTGATGTGCTGGTGACCTCCGATGCGGTGTCGTCCGATGCACGCAGCGGTCTGGCCTGGGTGCCCGACCTGCAGCCGCTGGCCGCGTGGGACGACGCCGAGCGCGCGTGGCGCGCCGGCCGGTGAGCGCGCGCAGCGCGACACGCGACTGCGCTACGCTCCGCGACCGCCAGAACAAGCCACGCCACCGCGATGCAGCCGCGCTTCCATGCGTCGGCGTTGATCTCGAGACAAACCCCCTTTTGCGGATTTCAGGCTGCCAAGATGACGATGAGCCCGATCTTGAACCTGCTGTCTTACGGTGACAGCGCACCGACCCTGCTCGGGCAGGTCACGCATGCCGGTTCCGGTCACGCGCTGATCGGCCGCTTGCGGCTCGGCCGCGATGCCTGGCTCGGCGCCGGCACCGTGATCCGTGCCGATGGTCATTACGTCGAGGCGGGCCACGATCTGCATCTCGGCCGCGCGGCCAGCGTGCATATCGCGCACGACGTCTATCCGACCCTCATCGGCAATCATGTGACCGTGGGCGCGAATGCGATGGTGCATGCCTGCACGGTCGGCGATGGCTGCGTGATCGAGGAAGACGCGGTGGTGCTCGACGGCTCGGTGCTGGCCGAGGCCGTTGTGCTGGAGGCCGGCAGCGTGGTGTTCCCGCGCAGCGAGCTGACTGCGAATACGCTGTACGCCGGTCGACCGGCGCGACCGGTGCGCGTGCTGTCGGCCGACGAGGTGGCGAGCCGTCGCGCCGCGCTGCGCACGCGCAACGCAGCCGCCGCCGGCGACTGGGCCGGCAGCGATTCCGCGCCGACCATCGACCCCACCGCGTTCATCGCCAACACCGCGCTGATGCAGGGCCGCGTGACCGTCGCGGCGGCTGCCAGCGTCTGGTACGGCTGCCGGCTCGATGCGCGCGCCGCGCCGATCCGCGTCGGCGAGCGCAGCAACGTGCAGGACAACTCGGTGCTCCACCCCGCCAGCACCGGCATCGTGATCGGTACCGACACCACGATCGGCCACAACGTGAAGATCGCCGACTGCACGATCGGCGACCGCTGCCTGATCGGCATTGGCAGCGAGGTAGCGCCCGGCACCGTCGCGCAGGATGACTGCTTCCTGGCGGCCGGCGCGGTCACACAGCCGGGCCAGGTGCTGGAAAGTGGCTTTCTGTGGGGCGGCAATCCAGCGCGCAAGCTGGGGCCGCTGGACGAACGCAAGAAGGCACTGGTGCTGGGCACGATCGTCACCTACTGCGGCTACGCCGAGGAGCTGGCGCGCGCGCAGGCCGCGGCGGCGGCGGTGCGGCGCTGACGCCCGGACACTGGCCGCGACCCGACCATGGATGATCGCCTGCTCAAGTTCGTGTTCGCCGAGGCGCCGGTGCGCGGCGAGGTGGTTCGCCTCGACGATGCGTGGCGCCGGATGATCGCGCATCACGACTACCCGGCGCCGGTGCTGGCGCTGCTCGGACAGATGACGGCGGCGGTGGCGCTGCTGGCGGCCAGCATCAAGTTCAACGGCGCGCTGATCCTGCAGATCCATGGCGACGGCCCGGTGCGCCTGCTGGTGGCCGAGTGCCAGCCCGGATTCGGCCTGCGCGCCACGGCAAAGCTCGACGAGACCGCAGTGATCGATGACGGCGCCGATCTGATGGCGCTGGTCAACACCCGCGGCGAAGGCCGCTGCGCGATCACGCTCGACCCGCGCGACCGGTTGCCGGGACAGCAGCCGTACCAGGGCGTGGTGTCGCTTGACGGCACGTCGATCGCCACCGTGCTGGAAACCTACATGCAGCAGTCCGAGCAGCTCGACACCCGGCTTTGGCTGGCGGCCGACGGCAACGCCGCCGCCGGCGTACTGCTGCAGAAGCTGCCGCGCGAGGGCGGTCGTGCCGGCGAGGCCGGCGACACCGATGCCTGGCCGCGCGCGCAGATGCTGGCCGACACGCTGACCACCGACGAACTGGTCTCGGTGCCGGCCGATGCGCTGCTGCAGCGGCTGTTCTGGCAGGAGCGACTGGTGCCGGGCGAGCCGGCCCGGCCGCACTTCGCGTGCAACTGCTCGCGCAGCCGTATCGGCCAGATGCTGCGCGCGCTCGGCCGAGACGAGATCGACGCCATCATTGCCGAGCGCGGCAACGTGGAAGTCACCTGCGACTTCTGCAACGCGCGCCAGCAGTTCGATGCGATCGATGCTGCACACCTGTTCGCCACGGGCGAGACGGGCGCTCCGCCCGCCGGCAGCATGCACTGATACGCAGACGCAATCCGGAGCGGATCCGTCGCGCTTCAGGCCGGCATCAGCGGCACGGTCAGCGTCATGCCCGGCACCACGATGCCGCCGCGGTCGCCCACGGTCAGCGTGCCGTAGCGCGCCGCGAACGCTGGCGGCAGTTCGCGCGCACCCGGCGCAGCCAGCCACAGCCGCAGCAGATGGCGGCGGCGCGCCGGATCCTCATGGTCCTCGAACCCGGTGCGGTCGTGCAGCAGCACGTGGTTGTGGACGAACTGCAGGTCGCCCGGCGCCAGCCGCATCGAGAAGTTCAGGCGAGCATCATTGGCCAGCGCATCGAAGGCATCGAGTGCAGCCATGTCGAGCTCGGTCAGTCGCGGCGCGCCCGCGAACCGCTGCGCGCTGTCGAAGTACTGGCGCTGGTAGAAGACGCTCAGCAGGCCGGCGTGCCAGCTGAACACCGGGATCATGAACCACGGGTGCTGCCCGGCCGGCACCTCGCCGCGGCGGTCATGCGCCATCGGCACGAGCAGGCGCGCCAGCAGGTCGGGGCGGGTGTGTCGAAGTTCGTTGAAGATCGACAGCGCGCTGACCAGCAGCGAGTCACCGCCACGCGCCGCTTCGCGCAGGCACAGCAGGCCGACGATGTCGGACGAGTCGGTGTGAAAGGTCTGCCGCTCGCGCGTCTGGTAGATGCGCACGTTCGGATCGGCACTGCTCAGGCCGAGATCGCACACATGGCCGAGCACATGACCGCGCGCATTCTGCGAACGCGCCCGCCCCAGGTGCGCGCCGATGCCGGCAAACAGCGCCGCGCATTCGAGCATCGAATAGCGCTCCACCGGCAGCCGGCGCATCAGCGCGAAGCCACGCCCGTGCAGCAGTTCTTCGCGCAGCGCGCGCAGGCGCGGCGCCAGCCGCGGCAGCGGAAAGCCGGCTGCGGTCAGCGCGCCGATGCGCTGCGCCGGATCGCCGGGCTGCGCAAGTAAAGCCTCGGCAGCGGCTTCGAGTTCGGCGATGTCGGCGGCATCGAGTTCGCCGATCCAGTCGGTCCGCGCCGCCATCTGCGGTCCGAGCCAGGCAGCCGCGCCGGTCTGCAGCGGCGGCAGGTGGTCGGCTGATCCGGTGTCCATCACCGTCATTCCCGCGCCAAACGCCCCGACGTTCAGGGCGCCATCTCCATCTCGCCCAGCACGGCTGGCTCGTACGCGTGCAGCGACGGCAGGCCGCCGGTGTGCAGGAACAGCACCCGCTCGCCGGCCCGCAGCGCACCCTCGCGCGCCATGCCGATCAGGCCGGCCATGATCTTTCCCGTGTACACCGGGTCGAGCAGCAGCCCTTCGGTGCGCGCCAGCATCTGCACCGCCTCGACCATGCGACGGTTCGGCACCGAGTACTTGGGCTGCCAG
>CAZTUT010000068.1:0-15357 GCA_964616395.1 uncultured Burkholderiaceae bacterium | reverse complement strand
CCGGCGCAGGCCGCGACGATGGCCTCGGCCTTCGCCTTGTCCCACAGCCGCTCGGCGCGCGCGTGCTCGTCGTCGTCGGGCTTGCGGAACTGCGGGTCGAACCAGCGGCCCTCGTAGTCGCCGGCGCGGGCGCCGAAGGTGGCGCGCACTTCCCAGTAGTCGCGCGAGACGAACTTGCGGATGCGGTCCTCGCGCTCGACCACGATGGCCAGCGTGGGCGTCTGCACGCGCCCGACCGTGGTCAGGAAGAAGCCGCCGTCCTTGCTGTTGAACGCGGTCATCGCGCGCGTGCCGTTGATGCCGACCAGCCAGTCGGCCTCGGAGCGGCAGCGGGCGGCATCGGCCAGCGGCTGCATGTCCTCGTCGCTGCGCAGGCCGGCGAAGGCCTCGCGGATCGAGGCCGGCGTCATCGACTGCAGCCACAGCCGCGCCACCGGCTGACGCGCCTTCGCGTGCTGCGCGATGTAACGGAAGATCAGCTCGCCCTCGCGCCCGGCGTCGCAGGCGTTGATCAGCCGCGTCACGTCCTTGCGCTTGATCAGCCGCGTCAGCAGCTTCAGCCGCGCCTCGGCCTTCTCGATCGGCTGCAAGTCGAAGTGCGGCGGAATCACCGGCAGGTGCGCGAAGCTCCACTTGCCGCGCTTGACGTCGTATTCCTCCGGCGCCTTGATTTCGAGCAGGTGGCCGACCGCGGAGCTGAGCACGTACTCATCGCTCTCGAAGTAGTCCTGCTGCTTGGTGAAGCCGCCGAGCGCGCGCGCGATGTCGGCGGCGACCGAGGGCTTTTCGGCAATGATCAGAGCCTTGCTCATCAACGACAGTCCGGAAGAAGAGGGTGCGGCAGGCGGCACGCGCGAGCGCGGCCGGCGCAAATGCAAAGCCGCCCAGCTTGGCGGCTCTTTTTTTCAGAATAACAATGAATAGGGGGGGAAACGCAAGTCGCACCGGCCGCAGGGCCCGGCGCGGAGGCGATCCAGATCAGGAAACACTAATGAAGAAGGCGCTCGTCGCCGTCGTCGAGCAGCTCTTCGAGCAGCAGGATGTCGATGTCGGCCTGCTGACTCCACAGCACGATCAGCACGATCAGCTTGAGCTTGTCGATGGCCACCGGCCACTCGCCGTCCTGCTGGCCCACCGCCAGTGCGCGCTCGATCACGATCTCGCGTTGTGTGCCGCTCAACTGGCCGGCGCCTTCCAGGAAGGCGATGAACGCCACGCCATCGGGGCCGAGGCGCTCGGCCTCGAAGCCGGAATACACGCGCGAGGCGCCGTGGCTGGCCTCTCGCACCGATAGCGACTGGCGCGTCACATGCGCGAGCCCCTGCAGCCAGGCCAGCGCGTCGCTGATCTCTTCCTTGTCGAACCCTGCCGCAGTCAGCCGGCGGGCCAGCGAATCGGCGTCAGCCGGCTCGTCGGCGCCGCTGAGCGCCGGGAAGTTTTCGTACAGGTAGACGAGGACGTCGAACATTGCGGCCACTGTACTGCGACTGCGGCGCGCGCGCAAACGGAAAGTGGACTGCTACCGCAAGCGCTGGTAGCGATCCCCCGGCAGACGCTCAACATCTTGTGTCAGTTCGAGCTCCAGCAGCAGCGCCGACAGTTCGCCGGCCGGCCGTCCGGTGCGCTCGGCCAGGGTGTCGAGACTGGCCGGGTCGTGGCCGAGCGCATCCAGCAGCGCCTGCTGCGCCGGGGCGCGCGGCTTGGTCGGCGACGATTCGCGCGCGGGATCGGTTGCCGCAGTGGTGCCGCCTGCGGCGTCGTGCGGGGTGCTTCCGGCAACTGCCGGAGCGATGCGCAGTTCTTCCAGAATGTCCTGCACCGACTCAACCAGCTTGGCGCCCTCGCGGATCAGCCGGTGGCACCCCTTGGCGACCGGCGAGTGAATCGAGCCCGGGATCGCGAACACCTCGCGCCCCTGCTCGGCGGCCAGGCGGGCGGTGATCAGGCTGCCGGAGCGAAGCGCCGCCTCGACCACGAGCACGCCGCGCGCCAGGCCGGCGATCAGCCGGTTGCGGCGCGGGAAGTTGAACGCGACGGCCGGCGTGCCCAGCGGCAGTTCGGACAGCACCAGCCCCTGCGTGCGGATGCGCGCGGTCAGCGCGCGATTGGCGGCGGGGTAGACCACGTCGACACCCGTGCCCACCACGGCGATGGTGCCGCCGGTCGCGTCGAGCGCGCCGCGGTGGGCCGCTGCATCGATGCCGAGTGCCAGCCCGCTGACGATGGCCAGTCCGGCGCGCGACAGACCGGCCGCGAAGGCCTCGGCCGTGGCCTCGCCCTGGCGGGTCGCGCTACGGCTGCCGACGATCGCCAGCCCGGGCTGCGCCAGCAGGTCGATGCGGCCGGTGGCGTACAGCACCGGCGGCGGGTCGCTCATGGCCAGCAGCCCGGCCGGGTAGAGGGTGTCCGCCAGCGTGACCAGATGGTTCGACGGCGAACTCGCCAACCAGCGTGCGGTCGCCTGCATGGCCTCGCGCTGGGCGGGGCTGGCGGGGCCGGCCAGCTCGCGCGCCAGCGCCTCCCCCGCGTGGGGCGCCAGCGTGGCGGTGGAGGCGGCGAAGATCGCATCGGGCAGGCCGAAGACCGCCAGCAGCCGGCGTGCAGTGGCCGGCCCCAGCCCGGCTGTGAGCGTCAGGCGCAGCCAGGCGCTGCGCTCGGGATCGAGCGTGGATGCGGTACCGCCAGCCGGAGAGTCCATGGCGGCAGGGTACAAAGAAAAACGGCGCGCCGGGGCGGCGCGCCGATATTCACGAAGCCGCGGGTCGCGCGGCAGCCGTCAGCGATCAGCCGCGTCGCTGCGTCTGCACCGTGACGCTGGCCGGCGGCGTCAGACGGTCGCCCACCTTGACCGGCCGTGTGGTGCGCATGATCAGCGCGTAGGACACGTTGTCGTACACGCGGAACACGAACACCTCGCCGATGCGCTCGTCCGGCAGCTTGATCTTCTCGCGCGTGGCGCTGGTGCGGTCGGTGATCGTTGCGCCGGTGTCGAGCAGCGCCAGCACGTGGCCCACTTCCAGGCCCTGCCGGCTGCCGCGGTTGATCGTGACCACGCGTCCGGCACCGGTCTGGTTGACGCCCTCGTAGACCGAGGCGATACGGCCCTCGATCGCGGTCGACGGCACGCGTGGCATGTAGGTGACGTAAGCCTGCGGCGGCACCGGGACCAGGCGGTCGCCCACGCCGATCTCCTGCTTGCTTTCGAGCACGGTCAGCGTCGTGACCTCGCCGCGCTGGACCACGCCGGCCGTACCCAGATAGAACGCCTCGTAGGCAATCGGGTTCTTGCGGGCGGCGTCATCGGGGTCGTACAGGGGCCGCGTGGGACGGAACACGTGGTACCGCTCGACCGATGTGTCGGTCACGCCGCGCGCATAGGCGTTGTCGCCGCGGCCGATCAGCACGCGCGAATCAGGCGAGGCGACGATGCGCGGCGCCTGATCCAGCCCGCTGGCCTCGACGATCAGCGGTTGCGAGATGAACGGCTCGATCAGCCGGTGCGGAATGCTGGAGATCGCGCGCTCGGAATCCGGGCCGAGTTCGCGCACGCGCGGCGTCAGCCGGAGCGTGTCGCCGCTGCCGGCGCTTGCCGTGGCGGCGCCGCTGGCAGTGCTGCGTCCCGCGGCGCCTGCCACCTGAACCATCGCGCGGCCGTCGGCGGTACGAACCAGATTGAGCGTCTGGCCCGGGTAGATCAGGTGCGGGTTGCTGACCTGCGCCTTGTTCATGCCCCAAAGTTCCGGCCAGCGCCAGGGCGAGGTCAGGAACAGGCTGGAGATGCCCCACAGCGTGTCGCCGCTCTTGACCGTGTACGACTCCGGCGCGTTGGGCGCCAGCTCGGACAGCGGCACGCCGGCAGTGGCCACCTTGTCGGCGGTCTGACGCTGCGCATCGGTGACCGTCGGGCGGCTCTCGGCTGCGTTCTGGGCTGCCGCGGGCAGGGCGAGGGCCGCCATCAGGGCGGCGACAGCGAGGCTCATCCGTGAAGCGATGACGCGCTGAGGTGCTGCGTGGAATGACATCGACTCTCCCTGCGATGGCGATCCGCCATGACGACTGCCGCCGATTGCGGACGCCGGAATGCGGTGGCGCCCGGGTTGCCCGCACGATCACGCACGGGCCAAGCTCGACGACGAGCTTGACGGAAGGCTTGAAATTCTGCCCCTAATGCATTGATTCAGCAACAATCATGGGCTAGTCCTCATGGCTGTTGCCGGGTCGGTCGGCACGCTTTCGACCGGATCTGACAGCCGTTTCGGACACCAACGCCGACCCACCGTCGACCATAGTACGTCGGCATGACAGCGAAAACGTCGAATAAACGGCGATCCGACACCGGATTCAGTGGCTGATCCGGCGCAAAGACTCGATCGCCGGCCGGTCTCGCGCTATCGTGCCGCGGATTTCGACCAATTCCCGCTGCCTGACCGCCATGGCCCTGCTGCCCATCCTCGAATACCCCGACCCGCGCCTGAAGAAGGTGGCGCAACCCGTCACCGAGTTCGGGCCGCGCCTGCGCCAGCTGGTGGCCGACATGGCCGAGACCATGTATGCCGCGCCTGGCGTCGGCCTGGCAGCGACCCAGGTCGACGTGCACGAGCGCGTGATCGTCATCGACACCAGCGAAGAGAAAGACCAGCTGATCGCCTTCATCAATCCCGAAATCGTCGCCAGTTCGGATGAGCTGGTGATCTGCGAGGAGGGTTGCCTGTCGGTGCCCGGCATCTTCGAGCAGGTCAAGCGGCCGGCCCGGGTCCGGGTCAGCGCCCAGGACGCGGACGGCACTCGCTTCGAGAAGGATTGCGAAGGCCTGCTGGCGGTCTGCATCCAGCATGAGATGGACCACCTGACCGGCAAGGTGTTCGTCGAGTACCTGTCGTGGCTGAAGCAGGAGCGGATCAAGACCAAGCTGAAGAAGCGCAAGTCGCGCGAAGCGGCCTGAGGTGCGCGCGCGCCTGCCGTCCCGAGGGCCGTTCCGGGCGGTCGGGTGGCGCCGCCGCCGGTCGCCTCGACCGGTTCGGCCCGGGCTGACGGCGCCGCGCAGACGTCGATTCGCGCCGCGCGACGGCGATCCGGCGCATCCCGCTTTCCCCGGTCACGTGTCGCGCGCAGAGTCGTTCCCGTTATCCAGAACGAACGGGAGTACGCGATGAAGATCGATCCACGAGATACACCCCACGCGCCGCGTCAGCCGCGTGGTGCGGGAGCACCGCGATGAGCGCCGTCCAGACGCTTCGTTCGGCCTGGGCGTCGTGGTGGTCGGCCTCCTATGCCGACTCGGCGCGCCAGCCGCTGTGGGCGATGGTCGCGGTCACGCTGATCTTCAGCACCGCGATCGCGCTGGTCCTGACGCTCTTCGCGCTGGTGTTCCGCAGTGGCCGGCTGGATCTTGCGCAGGCGTTCGGCGTCAACTTTCTGGTCGCGCAATGCATCGGCTTCGCGATCTTCGGTCTGCACCTGCTGACGCAAGCCTTGTGGGGCGCAGCCCGGATCGACGCCTGGAGCCTGAAGCGCCGCAAGGTCTTCTTCGCGCTGCTGCCGCTGGCTGGGTTGGTCATCGGCTATGCGGTCTCGCTGGCGCTGCTGGGCTGGCTGCCCGATCTGCTCGCTTCCAAGCGGCTCGGCTGGTTCCTGGCCGCCGTGCTGCTGGTGTGGGCCGTGCTGACGCTGGTGACTGACCGCTTCTGGGCGCAGAAGCTGGCGCTGGCCGAGGCCGAGCGCCAGGCCGCCGCCGAGCGCGAGCGCGCTGCCGTCTTGCAGCGCCAGGCGCTCGATGCGCAACTGCGTGCGCTGCAGGCGCAGATCGAGCCGCACTTCCTGTTCAACACGCTGGCCAACGTCACCGGCCTGATCGAGCACCAGCCGGCCGATGCGCGTCGCATGCTGGAGCGGCTGATCGAACTGCTGCGCGCGTCGCTGTCGGCCAGCCGCGCCGATCAGGTGACGCTGGCGCAGGAACTCGACCTGTGCCGCGCCTATCTGGAGATCGTGGCGATTCGCATGGCCGGCCGGCTGCGCTACGTGATCGAGGCCGACGAGGCGGTGCGCGCCCGGCCCGTGCCGCCGTTGCTGCTGCAGCCGCTGGTCGAGAACGCGATCGCGCATGGTCTGGAGCCGAAGGTCGAGGGCGGGCAGGTGCGCATCGCGGTGCGCGCGCGCGCCGACGGCACGCTCGATCTGACCGTGGAGGATGATGGCATTGGATTCGGCGCCGCCACCCGCGGCGGTGGCGTGGGCCTGGCCAATCTGCGCGAGCGACTGCGCACGCTGGACGTACGCGCGCGCCTGTCGATCGAGGACGCGCGGCCGGGCACCCGGGTGCGGATCGAGCTGCCGCCGAGCGTGGCCTCGCCGGCTGCGGCGGGCGCAACCGTGTCGGCGCGGCCGACGGTCCAGTCCGCCTGACGTCCAACCTCTCCACGCCATGCCCACCGCACTGATCGCCGACGACGAGCCGCATCTGGCCGAGGATCTGCGCCGCCGGCTCGCGGCGCTGTGGCCCGAGCTGGCCGTGATCGCGGTGGCGGCCAACGGGCCGCAGGCCGCCGAGCTGATCGCGCGCCACCGGCCCGACATCGCGTTCCTCGACATTCGCATGCCGGGCGCCACCGGGCTCGACGTCGCACGGCAGTTGCTGGGCGCCGAGCACCGGCCGCGCGTGGTGTTCGTCACCGCCTATGACCAGTACGCGGTGCAGGCCTTCGAAAACGACGCCGCCGACTACCTGCTCAAACCGGTGGTCGACGAGCGGCTGCAGCGCACCGCCGACAAGCTCAAGGCCGCGCTGGCGGCGCGACAGCCGGCGCCGCCGCTCGACGACCTGCTGACCGCTCTCGCCGCGCGACTGCCCGCGGCCGCACCGCGCTACCTGCGCTGGATCCGCGCCGGACGGCGCGGCGCCGATGGCGAGCTGACCGAGCAGATCGCGGTCGAGGACATCGTCTACATCCAGGCCGACGACAAGTACACCTGCGTGCATGTGCGCGATGGCGCCGCGTTGCGCGAGTGCCTGATCCGCGTGCCGCTGACCGAGCTGGCCAATGACCTCGACCCGGCCGATTTCGCGCAGATCCACCGTTCAGTGATCGTCAACCTGCGCGAAGTCGCCGGCACGCGCCGCGATGCCGCCGGCAAGCTGCACGTGCGGATGCGCGACCAGTCGCGCGAGTTGCCGGTGTCGCGTCAGTACGTTCATCTGTTCCGCCAGATGTAGTCGCCGGCTGACGGCGGGCGGTACAGACCCCGCCCATACAATCCGGTCGATGCGCATCTGCTTTGCCGGAACGCCCGAATTCGCCGCCACCGCACTGGCCCGCCTGATCGAGGCGGCGCCGGTGCGCGGCTGGACTGTGCCGCTGGTGCTGTCGCAACCCGACCGGCCGGCCGGCCGCGGCCTGCGGCTGACGCCGTCGCCGGTCCGGCAACTGGCGCTGTCGCACGGGCTGGAAACCTTCACACCCGTCACGCTGAGCGTGAAGAAAGGCGGCGCCGAGGCCGAGGCGGCGCAGGCAAGGCTGCGAGCGGCCGCGCCCGACGTGCTGGTGGTGGCCGCCTATGGCCTGATCCTGCCGCAGGCCGTGCTCGACCTGCCCGCGGGGCTGCCGCAGCGCGATGGAACCCGCCTGACCGCGCTCAACATTCACGGGTCGTTGCTGCCGCGCTGGCGCGGCGCGGCACCGGTGGCGCGCGCGATCGAAGCCGGCGATGCAGTCACCGGCATCACGATCATGCAGATGGAGGCCGGGCTGGATACCGGGCCCATGCTGCTCGATGCACCCCTGCCGATCGCACCCACCCACACCGCAGCCACGCTCACGGCCGCGCTGGCCGACCTTGGCGCCGATCTGATCGTGCGCGCGCTCGACGCGGCCGCGGCGGGCACGCTGCGCGCCCGCCGTCAGCCCGACGAAGGCGTCACCTACGCACACAAGCTCGCCAAGCACGAAGGCTGGCTCGACCCCGCCCGCGATGCCGACACGCTGGCGCGGCAGGTGCGTGCCTTCGATCCGTTTCCGGTGGCCGCGCTGCGCATCGGCGGCGAGGTGATCCGGCTGTGGCAGGCGCAGGCCGAACCGGAGCAGATCGGCGACAGCGCAACCCCGGCCGGTACCGTGCTGGCGGCCGACGGCGATGGCCTGCTGCTGCGCGCCGGCCGCGGCCGGCTGCGCGTCACGCAGTTGCAGCGCGCGGGTGGCAAGCGGTTGCCGGCGCGCGAGTTCTTCGCCGGCGGCGCGATCGCTGCGGGCGCGCGGGTCGATCCACCGCCGCCGGTTGAGGCTGCATGAGTGCGCCGGGCCGTTTTGTGGCACTGGTTCCGTCGCCCGCGGGGCGGAGGCACGTCAGGTGAGCCGATCCGACGCAGCGGGTGGCGATGCGCCCGGCGCGCCGCCGTTGTGGCAGGCGCTGTGGATCGCGGCGGTTGCCAGCCTCAGGCTGCGCGACGGCGTGTCGCTGGAGCGCGGTCTGTCGCAGGCCGGCGCGCAGATCGGCGCGCTGCTCGGTTCGACGCTGCACCCGCGCGCCGCCGCCGCAGCCAAGGATGTGGCTTTCACGGCCGCGCGCCAGCGCGCGCTGACCGATGCGCTGATCGCGCGGCTGGCATCGCGTCCTCCGCCAGCGCCGTTGCATGCGCTGCTCGGCGTGGCGCTGGCCCAGCTGGTCGTGCAGCGTCACGCCGCCTATGCGGTGGTCGACCAGGCGGTGCGCGCGGCGCGCCAGGACGACGCGACCGCGGGCGCAAGCGGCTTCGTCAACGCGGTGCTGCGCAATGCGCTGCGTCAGTTCGATCCGCTGCTCGACGAAGCCCGGCGCGACGACTGCGTGCGCTTCAACCTGCCGCGCTGGTGGCTCGATCGCCTGCGCCACGACCATCCCGATCACTGGCGCCGCATCGTCGAGGTGCAGCGCCTGCCCCCGCCGCTGGTGTTGCGCGTCAACCCGCTGCGCGGCACACGTGACGAGGCGCTGGCGCGGCTGCGCGCGGCGGGTGTTGCGGCGGCGGCGGTCGGGGCATCCGGCGTGCGGCTGGAGGTGCCGCGCGCGGTCGATGAGATTCCCGGCTTTGCCGAGGGGTGGTTCGCGGTGCAGGACGCCGGCGCGCAACTGGCCGCGCCGCTGCTCGACGTGGCCGACGGCATGCGCGTGCTCGACGCCTGTGCCGCGCCCGGCGGCAAGACCGCGCATCTGGCGGCGCTGGCCGCGATCGACCTGGTGGCGGTCGACAGCGACGCGCAGCGCGCGCGCCGTATCGAGGACAACCTGGCGCGGCTTGGCACCCATGCCGGCACGCGCGTGCAGGTCTGCATCGACGATGTGGCCACAGCGGCGGCGGCCGGCCGCCTCCCGCATCAGCGCTACGACCGCATCCTCCTGGATGCGCCGTGCACGGCCAGCGGCATCGTGCGCCGGCATCCGGATATCCCGTGGTTGCGACGGCCCGAGGACATTGCGCAATTAGCAACGCAGCAGCGTCGCTTGCTGGACGCCCTGTGGCCGCTGCTGGCGCCCGCTGGTAGATTGCTTTACGCGGTCTGCTCGGTGTTCGCCGATGAAGGCGCTGCGCAGGTCGCGGACTTCGTCGCGCGCCGGCCCGACGCGCGGCTGCGACCGCTGACCGGCCGCGACGGCCGCAGCGTGCCGACGCTGCAACTGCTGCCCGCGGATGCAGATGCGCCGGAGGTCGCAGTCGCGCCCGAGCCCGCGCTGCCCGCGGTCCACGATGGCTTCTTTTACGCGCTGATCGAAAAGAACGGCTGAAACGTCCGCACATGCGCAGCGCCCGACCGCTCACTGCCGCAGCCGCCGTCCTGTCCGCGCGGCTGCCAGCCGTCGTGTGCAGTCTGCTCCTGCTGTTGTCGGCCATCGCGCTGCCCGGGCCGATCGATGCCGCCGAGCGCATCGCGGTGACGCGGGCCCAGCTGTCGCTCGCTGGCGAGGGCGCCGAGCCCGGCGTGCTGCTCGACGCCGACTTCGATGTTGAATTGCCTTATGTGCTCGAAGACGCGGTCAACCGCGGCATCGCGCTTTACTTCGTGGTCGAGTTCGAGGCCTACCGCCAGCGCTGGTACTGGTGGGATCGGCAACTGGTGCAGCGCGTGGTCACCTACCGGCTGACCTACAGCGCGCTGACCCGCCAGTACCGGCTGGCGCGCGGCAGCCTGGCGCTGCCGTTCGAGTCGCTGGCCGAGGCGATGGCGGCGATGCGCCGCGTGCGTGGCTGGAACGTGCTGGAGCGCGGCGTGCTGCAGCCGGGCGACAGCTACCGCGCCCAGGTGCGGATGCGGCTCGATACCAGCCAGTTGCCGCGGCCATTCCAGATCAACGCGCTGACCAACCGCGACTGGACACTGAGTTCGGACTGGCGCGCGGTGCCGGTGCCGGTCGAGTTGACGCGCTAGGCGGCGCCATGCGATCGCAGCCCTGGGTCATGTCGCGCGCGCTCCGGTACGTTGTACTGGTTGCTCTCGGGCTCGGTGGCGTACTGCTCTATCTGCTGGCGGTGGCCAGCGGCAATACCGCCACATTCGCCCAGCACTACCCGATGCTGCTGGCGCTCAATGGCGCGGTTGCGCTGGTCCTTGCGGTGCTGGTCGGCCTGCTGGTCGCGCGGATGGTGCGACGCCTGCGGCAGCGCCGGTTCGGCGCGCGCCTGATGGCGCGTTTCGCGGTCGCCTTCGCTCTGATCGGCGTGCTTCCCGGGCTGCTGATTTACGTGGTGTCGGTGCAGTTCCTGTCGCGCTCGATCGACAGCTGGTTCGACGTGCGCGTCGATCGTGCGCTCGAGTCGGGGCTCACGCTGGGGCGCGCCGCGCTCGAAGCGCAGTTGTCGGATCTGGGCGACAAGGCGCGTGCGATCGCGCTGGAGCTGGCCGATGTGCCCGACAACGCACAGCTGGCGGCCCTCGACCGGGCGCGCGATCGTGCCGGCGTCCAGGATGCGCTGCTGATCACCGCCAGCGGCGCGCTGGTGGGCGCCAGCAGCGCACGTCCTGTGTCGCTGGCGCCCGACCTGCCGACGCCGGCCACGCTGCGTCAGGCGCGAGCACAGCGCAGCGTGGCCGTGATCGAAGGCGATCCGCTGTCCACCGATGCGCGCCTGGGCCTGCGCACGCGGGTGATCGTGCCGATCCCGGAGCCGTCGGCCGGCAGCAGCGTCGATCCCGCCGCGCGCGCGCTGTTGCGCGAGCCACCGCTGGACCTGGTGCCGCGCAGCGAGCGCCGGCTGCTGCAACTGGTGCAGCGTGTGCCGCCATCGATTGCCGCCAGCGCGCAGGCGCTGCAGGATGGTTATCGCGAGTATCAGGAGCTGTCGCTGGCTCGCTCCGGGCTGCGCAAGATCCACGCGCTCACGCTCACGCTGACGCTGCTGCTGGCGGTGTTCGCCGCGATGGCCGGGGCGGTCCTGCTGGCCGGCTCGATGACCGCGCCGCTGCTGCACGTGGCCGAGGGCACGCGCGCGGTCGCCGAGGGCGACTACCGGCGCCGCGTGCGCGAGTTCCGCGGCAACGACGAGCTGAACCTGCTGGCCCGCTCGTTCAACGCGATGACCGAGCAGCTCGGCCAGGCGCGCGACGCGGTCGAGATCAAGCAGCGCGAGCTGGAAAACGCCAAGGCGTATCTGGAGCGGGTGCTGGCCAACCTGTCCGCGGGCGTGCTGGTGGCCGACCCGAACTGGCGGCTGGTCACCGCCAACTATGGCGCCAGCCGGATTCTCGGGGTGCCGCTGACCGAGCTGGCGGGCCAGCAGCTGGAGCAGGTTGCGCCCGAACTGGCGCAGCGGCTGGTCGCTGCGTTCGACGATCATGCGCTCACGGCGGGCCCGCAGGACTCCTGGCAGCGCCAGCTCGAGCTGCCGCGCGCGGGTGCGGCGGCCGGCAGCGAGCCGCTGGCGCTGCTGGCGCGCGGCTCGCGGCTGCCGCTGGACGATGGCAGCGGCTACGTGGTCGTGTTTGACGACATCTCGCAGGTGATCTCGGCCCAACGCGCGCTGGCCTGGGGTGAGGTCGCGCGGCGTCTGGCGCACGAGATCAAGAATCCGCTGACGCCGATCCAGCTTGCGGCCGAGCGGCTGCAGATGAAGCTGTCGCCACGGCTGCCGCCCGAGCAGGCCGACGTGCTGATGCGCGGCGCGGCCACCATCGTCAACCAGGTCTCGGCGATGAAGCGGATGGTCGACGACTTCCGCGACTATGCGCGGGTGCCACCGGCGCGCCTGCTGCCGCTCGACCTCAACCTGCTGGTGACCGAGGTGGCAACGCTGTACGGCACGGCAGGCACCGAGATCGACCTGCGTCTGGCGCCCGACCTGCCGCGCATCCTGGGCGATGCCGGCCAGTTGCGCCAGGTGATCCACAACCTGTTCGCCAACGCGCAGGAGGCCGCCGCGTCCGCCCGGCGCGAGGCAGCGCCGGCCCGCATCGTCGCCCGCTCGGAGACGGTGCGCTCGGAGGAGGGTGCCGCCGGCGTGGCCGGGGTGCGCTTCACGGTCGAGGACAACGGCCCGGGCTTCGCGGCGAATATACTTAGCCGGGCGTTCGAGCCATATGTGACGACCAAGCCGAGCGGTACCGGCCTTGGCCTGGCCGTGGTCAGGAAGATCGTCGAGGAGCATGGAGCGCGCATCGAACTGGGTAATCGCCGTTCGACGCCTGCCGAGGGTGCGGTCGTGACCATCGTGTTCCGCCGGCTGGCGCCGGCCGAGGCGGCCGTCGCCGCCGATCTGCCGCAGCGTGCGGCCTGAGCAGTCGAGGAGAGCTGTTGCAAGTGCCTGTCCTTTTCGATCACGAGCGCAGTCGTCCGCATCGCGGCCGGCTGCCGATCGCGCGCTGACCATGTCGACGATCCTGGTGGTCGACGACGAAGTCGGCATCCGTGAACTTCTGTCGGAGATCCTGTCCGACGAGGGGCACGTGGTTCACACCGCTGAGAACGCGGCAGCCGCGCGCCGGCTTCGCCAGCAGGAGTCGCCCGACCTCGTGCTGCTCGACATCTGGATGCCCGATACCGACGGCGTCACGCTGCTCAAGGAGTGGGCGGCGTCGGGTGCGCTGTCGATGCCGGTGATCATGATGTCGGGTCACGCCACCATCGATACCGCGGTCGAAGCCACCCGCTTCGGCGCGCTCGACTTCCTGGAGAAACCCATCGCGCTGGCGCGTCTGCTGGGTGCGGTCAAGAGCGGTCTGGAGCGCGGCCGTCTGATGCGCAGCCTGCGCGTGGGCGCTGCGCAACTGGCGCAGGTGACGCCGGCGACGCGTGTTGCCGAGGCTGCGGCCGAGGAGACCCGCCGGCCGGCCGCGCCGCCGGTGCAGACCAATGCCGCGGGCGTCAGCCTCGACCAGCCGCTGCGCGATGCGCGAGACCACTTCGAGCGCGTCTACTTCGAGTACCACCTGGCGCGCGAGAACTACAGCATGACGCGCGTTGCCGATCGCGCCGGGCTCGAGCGCACCCACCTGTACCGCAAGCTCAAGCAGCTCGGCGTCGAGCTGTCGCGCGGCGGCCGCCGCGCCGCCGGTGTCGAGCCCGAGGGTACCGACCCGCAGGGTGAGCCGGGTGGTCGCAACTGAGTATCCGCGCGCCTGACGCTTCGTGAAGATCATCATCCTCGGCGCCGGCCGGGTCGGCACCTCGGTGGCCGAAAGCCTGGTGTCTGAAGCCAACGACATCACGGTCGTCGACACCGACGGGCCGCGCGTGGCCGATCTGCAGGACCGCTACGACCTGCGTGGCCTGGTGGGCAATGCCACGCTGCCCTCGGTGATGAAGGAGGCGGGTGCGGAGGACTGCGACATGCTGATCGCGGTCACCAGCACCGACGAGACCAACCTGGTCGCCTGCAAGATCGCCGCCGACCTGTTCAACGTGCCGACGCGCATCGCGCGCGTGCGCAACACCGAATTGCAGGCCCATCCAGAGCTGACTGGCGAGCAGGGCTTCCGCGCGACCCACATCATCTGGCCCGAGCAGAGCGTCACCGACTACCTGCTGAAGCTGGTGGAGTTTCCGGAAGCGCTTCAGGTGCTGGAGTTCGCCGGCGGTGCGGCCAGCCTGATCGCGGTGCGCGCGTTCGCCGGCGGCCCGCTGGTGTCGCACCCGATCCAGGACCTGCGCAAGCACATCCCGAACATCGACACCCGGATCGTCGCCATCTTCCGCAACGACCGCAGCATCGCCTGCGAAGGCACGACCATGATCCAGCCGGGCGACGAGGTGTTCTTCCTCGCCGCCAGCGAGCACATCCGCAGTGTGATGGGCGAGCTGCGACGGATGGACAAGCCGGTGCGCCGCGTGATGCTGGCTGGTGGCGGCAACATCGGCCTGCGGCTGGCGCGGGCGCTCGATACGGGCGAGGGCCTGGACAACTGGGGCAATGCGTTCAACGTCAAACTGATCGAGTACGACAAGCGGCGCTGCGAGGCGCTGGCCAGCCAGCTGTCGTCGCGCGTGCTGGTGCTTCACGGCGATGCGACCGACGAAGACCTGCTGACTGAGGAGGGCGTGGGCGAGTGCGACCTGTTCTGCGCGCTCACCAACGACGACGAGAACAACATCATGAGCGCGCTGCTGGCCAAGCGGCTGGGTGCGCGCCGCACGATCGCGCTGATCAACCGCAAGAGCTACGGCGAACTGATGCAGGGCGGGCAGATCGATATCGCGATCTCGCCGTCGCACGCCACGCTGTCGAGCCTGCTGCGGCACGTGCGTCGTGGCGATGTGGTGGCGGCGCACAGCCTGCGCCGCGGCGCGGCCGAGGCGCTGGAGATCATCGCCCATGGCGACGCCCGCAGCTCGCGCGTCGTGGGCCGGCGGGTCGAGCAGGTCGACCTGCCGCGCGGCGTCACCATCGGCGCACTGGTGCGTGGCGCCGGCCCGACCGCGCGCGTGATCATTGCCCACCACGACACCGAGATCGAAGCCGAGGACCACCTGATCCTGTTCGTTGCCAACAAGCGGCTGCTGCCCCGGATCGAGAAGCTGTTCCAGGTCGGGCTAGGGTTTTTCTGATCGTGGGCGCGCAAACGGCCGGGGTGACGGCGGCCGCGATCTGGGCCTAGAATCGGCCGGCTTTATGCAAGCAGCGGCTGACTCAGAGCGATCCGTGGCCGCCCCCTCCGCGTTTTCGCAGGATCGCCCAGAAACCTCGAAGGAGACATTGATGCAATTCCTCAAGCGCAAGGACTCGGCTGTGGCCGAGACGGCGGCCACCGGGTCCGCCGGCACGCGCCGCAAGTTCATCAGCCGGGCCGCCGCTGCCACGGCCGGCGCCGCAGCGCTGGGCGTGCCGATGGTGTCGCGTGCGCAGACCGTCAGCTTCCGCTTCCAGTCGACCTGGCCGGCGAAGGACATCTTCAGCGA